>JAAGZL010000736.1 GCA_024206335.1 Gammaproteobacteria bacterium | reverse complement strand
TAGAACTCAAGAAGTATGCTGAGGCTTATTGCCGTATTTCCAGTTATTTACAGACCATGGCGAATCAAGGATACAATCCGTTGGTCGCGATTCAACTGGCAACCTCTGGGCATATTTATGCTGGGGCGGGTGAGTAGTTACAATTTAGCCTTGATATAGGTAAACGCTGCGTCCTTACAGGCACTCCCTGATTCCTCACTTAAAACAACCAAATAGTTATCTATGCCTTCAGTGATTTGAGTAACCGATTCTGGTCGGCAAAGAGATTCAAAACCTTCAAGCTCTAAACTCTCTGTTTTACCTGACTCGGGATGGTAGGAGAATAATTTATACTTATCTGCTTTAGGGACAGGACCTCCAATTACAACATAGACCCCCATAGCGGGAATGTACTCAAAGCCACGAATTCCCATTCCAGCCAAGTCAAGGAGTTCGAAGCTAACAGAGGCATTATCGCTAAAAGCGTTTGATATCCTTGCTATCATTGCTCTCCCTTCATTTAGAGACTTGGTCGCATCTGCTGCTGGAGACCCAAAAGAACCACCGTATAGAGGGGAGCGAAGTCCTAAGAGAACATCATTGCCATTGTCATGACTTCTGGATATACCTTCGACATTTAATCCACCTGATTTAGGTGACTCCTTTTTAGTTCTATCAAACCATGTTTGATGGTCAAAACCAGCACGGTTCGCTACTTCTTTTAGCTGCGCATTCTCCTTCATAGAATTTATAATCAAGCTTCTTAAATCAGCAGACGACAAAACTACCAAATATTTTTGACCATATTCGTCCTCTTTAACCTTCAACTTTGTAACTTGACGATAGTTTTTATCATTTTCCTTGCTTAAACTTGTAGTAACAATCAATGATTGATTTAACCAGGTTGCTCCTTCCAAATCTTTATCCGTCATGCCAGAAGGAAATGGTAGCTTTTGCTCAGTTTCATTTAGACTCTCTTTAAATACAATATAATTAAAATCAGAGGGTTTACCACCATCATCTACAATGAATACCTGGCCACCATTTGATGCAGCACCACTCAGGTCTTGTCTTTTAGAGTTATTTTGGTCATGGTATTGACCTATCTTACCCGTTGTAATTTCACTAAATATATCTATCCCTGTCTGGTTGCTTTTTAACACACTTTGACTCTCCGCATGATGCACACAACTGGAATGTAGTAGAAATACAGAAATTACTACTACGGTAGGAAACTTGTTCATCTGATCCTCCTTATGCGGCGTAGGTATATTGTGACTACTCACCCTCTGCCAGGGCTATCTGGGTAGCGATGAGAGAATAGAATTGTGCCCCTTATTAACCATGGTTTGCAAGTAGCTAGAGAGTGAATAAAAACAAAGGGTCAAGTATTGATAATATATACCTGAATCCGTGAATTCATTGTTGAATTACCAGGTCGATAGCGAATATTTTGTTTTGCTGCCCCATCGATAAATTATTCAAACGACTGCATCCTGTTCCCACCGCCGCGGCATATTTCCACAACAAATTGAGTCAGCTGACAGTTTGATTGGCACGGTATCCGGGCGGTGGGCACAAGTTGGCCTCTACCGATTATCCGGTTAGTAGGGCTAATGAGGAGGCGCTGAAATGCGCTTAGCAATAAGCGAGCTTTTCATACACTTTAGTAAAGGCGTCTACCGCACGGCTGCTTTTGCCAAATACCAGCCTCAGATAACGCGCGGTTTTGACCACCCGGGTGGCCAGGTACATCAGCTCCTGCATCACGGTTTTGAGACGCCTGCGCTTGGCTTTGTTGCGCCGGGGCGAACGCAGACCCAGCACAATCCATTTTGGCCGATCCAGCGCAAGAGGTTATACGCCAGCATGCTGCAGCCCAGCACCAGCGCATTGGTGTCGAACTTACCGGAAGGCAAGCGCTCAATGTCCAGATCCGTTTTCAACTCACTGTGGAATTGTTCGGAAGTGCCGTGATCGGCATACCAGTGAATGACTTCTTCTTCCTTCAGGTCCAGGCTGGTCCACCAGCCCTCGATCTCAATCTCTGGCACCAGAAGTGACTGCCCGTGCTTGTCGATGGTTCTTTCGATCACGCGCATGCCCCGACGTACCTGGTATTGATAGCCCCGCCAGGTCCGCTCGTGGCTGATCGAAAATAGCGCCACGCGTTTGCCCGCTCTGGACTCAAACCAGCGCCCCGCTGTTCAGCATGGGGTCAACCAACTCTCCCGATCCCGCTGGCCCTCGGCGTTATGGGCGTAGCTGGCCAAACGTGCCTTTGGTTCTTACTTTCAAACCCCGATGCGCATCACCTTTCGGGCTCCGGTGCGGGCGCGTATCACGTTTCGACTCTCTCTTCGGCTCCACGCTGTCAAGTCCGGCCCAGCGATTTAGAATGCGGATCGCCTGTCCCCGGTCCGCATCGTCAAGCTTGTCGATATTCGAGCTGTGATCACCCGCGTCTCCCTTGACGATAAAGCGATATACATCGCGGTGCTTGCCTCGATCGCTTAACGGGTAAGCCCTCGCTGACCAAGGATCGATTTCCCCATAGATATACATGATGTTTCTGGCATCTTTTTTTGCCCACTTGCTCATCTCTTTCATTACGCGGGGTCTGTGCCTGGGGACATGCACGCCAATCGGCGTTAAAATGGTCGTATAGTCTTCCGGCGTATAGGCCAACAAGTCTTTAATTGGCTCCAGGTTTAACGAACCATAACCGAGCTCCGTCATCGCCTGCCAATAGTAG
>JAAGZL010000735.1 GCA_024206335.1 Gammaproteobacteria bacterium | reverse complement strand
TGATAACCTGAAGACAGATCCGCCCAATCCTTGCCATATCCACAAAGCAGCCCCTAGCAACCGAATTGCTTTTAGCCCCCCTAGCACGGGGCAGGCAAGCGAGAACGCAGCGAAAAAAACTATCGACAACTATGGCGCGCTGAAGAAAGCCCTAACCGAGCGCTCGTCAAAAGATCTGCCCAAGCTCTGGAAGCTGGTGTACCAAGGCAAAGCCCTACCAGATGATCAAGGTCATAATAATCTAACTCAACGCATGGCCTCCTCTATTGCCTGGGCTAACAGAGCGCAGGCGCATCCCGATACATTGGCTGAGATCTTAAGACCTAGCCTACAGCACTGGGCAGACCAGCCTGACGCCTCTATGGACATCGAAGAGCGCCTTGCGGAAGTCAGCGAGCAGATTGCCAAGGCTCAGGTAGAATACATAGAGAAACGGGATAAGGAAGCGCAGGCCACACAGGATCAACTAGCTGAGGCCCTTGGGGACGCTGTACCAGTGGCTGATGCGCGCTTTTTAATCTGCCGCTCTGGCACAAAGAACTTCTATCCATTCGATTTCCAACGTAAGGAGTTCTGCGCTACTCCTCAGCAGGGTTATGATGGGTTATATGCATTTATAAGAACTAACTGGACAAAGGCAAACGGTTGTCCCGTCAATCACAAGAAACGTTCTGGTGAGCAGATAGTAGATCGCGCACCCAGGGACTATATCCGTGAGAACTCTGTACAGGTGAAGGTGATGAAAAAGTCATTCATCGAGGAGCGCTCTACGGTCAAGGGTGACGAACGGGGGGTGAAGTTAGTCCTACCGGCTGGTGAGCGTAGGTTTTTGACAGCAGAGGAAGCCCCTGACGTACACGAGTGGCTCATGGCTCTATCGGGAGACGATCCGGAGGTACAAAGGCTCTTCACATTGTGGATTGCAGCCCTGTATCGCCAAGAAAAGCGCTCATGTCTCCTTTACATCTCAGGTGCAAAAAACGCGGGCAAGTCCACATTTGCACAGGGGGTCGCTCGGATGTGGGACGCAAGTCCAGCAAAACTCGGTCAGGTCTTTGAGAGATTCAACGGTGACTGTGAGAACACGCCTATTTGGTGGGCTGATGAAAAAATGGCCATGCCTAGAGGGGTGGACATTGCTGCACGGATTCGTGAGCTTATTACCTTGAGGGATCATAAGATCGAGCGCAAGGGACATGAGATCTA
>JAAGZL010000734.1 GCA_024206335.1 Gammaproteobacteria bacterium | reverse complement strand
CTGGTAAGGGCATAAACAAAACCGAAAATGCGGCAACTACGTGCGTTGCCTCTATTGCATGAAACACGCGCGCCCATATGATAGTGCGAAGACGACAGGCTCACAGCGCATGAAATTCTTCTGTGTCGTAATGGAATAATTTTTAATAAGGCAATGATAATAGAAAGATCATTATTTTTATTTTCTTCTGATTATTTTTATTTTCATCTGATTATTTTTATTTTCATTATTTAATTTTTATTATTAAATCTCAATATTCAATACTTTTTTTCTATTATTTATTTACTATTTATTTATATATTGATCCATTATCAATTATTGGTGTACTTTTCTCGATTCATTTTTATTCTTAATTTTAGTCCTCAACATCCAGCAACACATGGTGTTTTAAGATTAATTGCTATATTACACGGTGCAATCATACAATGAATAAGTCCTGAAATAGGACAACTACACAGAGGAACACCGCAATTAATGCCGTGTCATTATTACAATTCTAAGGTTGGTTATTT
>JAAGZL010000733.1 GCA_024206335.1 Gammaproteobacteria bacterium | reverse complement strand
TAAGAGTCTATTCCCGATTTATTTCACTGAGACCAATGTCTTCTACCTTAAACTATTGAATTGTAAATGCAGGCACTGAAAAATATCTATACGATAAACTTTAGCTGATAACGAAAGCACTTTTCTTTTTTCCAAACTATTATATTACGACTCATGAAGCATGGCTTTGTAAATTGAGATTTTTTGTCACATCTAGCAGGCTGTTGAAAAACAGCCTGCTAAAGCAAGCCACGGATGGCTTGCCCGTAAATCGAAGACCTAAGTCTTTGATTTATCGTAGTCGCAGGCGGGCATGTACCGCCGGAGATGCTTGAAAAAGTACAGGAAAGTAGTTTTTCAACAACCTGCTAGTACTTGCTGACCCATCATGAATTACTTCCACCCAACAAGCATGGCTAACCTATACAAAGCTGAAGCCCAGTTATTTATATTGAGGCTCTCAATATATAACTGAAGAACTGTTTATTTTCATAAACTGACCGTTTAGCGGTTTTTTCTGGAGACTCAGCCGCAGAGCTTGTCCGCAGTTTTTGGTTGGGCGGTAAAGCTATTTCCGGTAGGTTAAAGATAACCAGAGAACACGGCATACACCCCGGCTCTGAAAGTAAAAACCGGGAGATGACTAAAACAATCTGCAATAGAAGAGCAAGAGGTTAAGCGCTGGATGCTTGGCGGGGACCCCCGCCAATACGGTTTCGACTTTGTCTATGAACGAGACGAAATAGACATTTTAGGTTCACATTCTATCCTGAACAGCTTCGGCAGTGAATCAATTTCCAGAACCCCGATCCGCAGGTAAAGCTATTGAAATACTTGCTCTAACTGAGAGTCGCTAGCTAGCAACCAGCATCTGAATAGTTCTCTGGCTGTGGCGCAATTTGCTCGAAGTAGGCATCAAAGTCCGCGCCGCAAATGCTCGGCATACCCCCCGGGTTCGTGGCTCGCCGGGCGCCGCCACAGAGCAGCGGCTCGTCCCCGCAACTCAGAGCGTTAATATCCAGCACTGGATAGCGGAGCTGTACACGATTCTCACTGGTCAGTATGCCGGGTTTTTTGCTGTTAGGATAAAACAGCGGGCAGGGGTTGCCGTCGTCTCCAATGGCTGACTGCTGGTGGTAACCTGCGTAGAAGCTGTGGTTAGCAGTGACCTGAGGCAGGTAACTCGCAGCGCCGTTGAACATACAGGTGGCGGTGCCTCTGGTGTCATTATAGTTCGAGTAGAGACCATCGAATGCATGGGAACCGTCCCATGGAGGCATTCTGTTAATGAAGTCCCACTGGTTCCAGACGAAGCCGGTATCCAACCAAGCGACTACTGTCGAGCCGTTCAGTGCGCTCGTGTCTCCGGTGAGAAAAATTTGATTTGCAGTGCCGAAGGAGAAGCCCATATCATTCTTGAGGTAGGTCTCGATACTTTGATTTTTGTTGTAACTCGAACTGGCGAGTAGGTCGCTCCATTCCTGCTTACCAGCCACCTGCCAGCCCTCGTAGCCTGCAAAACCTACTTCGCTACTACCGGCATAGGCTATTGGGTTGCCGTTCTTAGCCATGAAATCGCTATCTTTCCAGCTACCAGCGACGGCACCACAAGGCACGGCAGAGGTCAGTGGACTTGAACAATTCGTGTAGCCATCGTTTTTTCGAAAGTCGTCCAGGTTGAGCGGCCACAGTGTATCAAAGCCATTCACGATCACCAGGTTTGACTGACTATAGGGAGCCCCGGCGAGGGCATATTGCGACTGTAGCCTGGCATAAACACGGTGGACTTGTTCCTTCACCAGTTCGCACTGTGCTTGAGCCGGGCTCCCGGCGGTTGCATTGCTGCAAACTCCCGGAACCAAGTCAGCAGCAAGTTTCGGGTTGCCATCGCTGATGTAATGCTGCCAAGCCCGGAAATGACGGGCTTCTGCATAGAGGTTTAACGCCTGAACCTGGATGCCGAAGAAATAATGGCTTAGGTTCTGTACGCTAGCGTAGTAGTCCCTATCATCGAGTGTGCCCTGGTCAGGTGTAGATATAGCGGCGACACAGGCCTTGATAAGACCGCCGACACCACCAATGAGCTGGGTGTGTATTCGCGTGAGTCGTTCATTGAGGGAGCGGTTATTGTTCGAATCAGAGAGCACGTCGTCGACCAGCGCTTCAACGCAGTTCTCGATGTCGGGTTCAGTGCAGCTCGACTCGGGAAGGCCGATGCCTTTGCTGGGGCGTTCAGCCCAGCTCTTGAGAGTATTGGCCCAGGACTTGATCTGGGCGATATCCTCGCTGATGATACTGAACTGGTTATCGCAGTCCAGAGTCTTCAGTTCAGTTTCAATCAGGGTTAGCCCTTGATCCAGCTCCGAGCCGAGTTGGCCTATCTGGTTACTTATGGTTGCAAGCTCATCTATGACCGGAGCAAGATCCACCTCGGGGCTTGAGGAATCAATACCGACGCCGAGTGCGCTGAGTGCAAAGCCCACCCCAGTGCTAGTCACGGTATCTATGGTGCTGCCGGCTACGGCCTCAAATAGGGCGCTGGCTATCTCAGCAGAGGCGCCGAGTGGCGCTGCGGCCATCACAGTAACAGACGGTGAACTGTTGTTAGTGAGGCTTTCGCTAACCGGGCTGGCTGTACGAGTGTCGATCATCGGGCTGGCAGGGCTATTGGGGGGGGGTGCCGAGCCGACCGTATGGGCGGTAATCGGCAGGAAACGATCTCCCTGCTCGGTGCCCAGGCGCTTCTTCCGGACCACGAAGATTAGGTCTGAGCGGCCGTCCCTATCAAGATCGTAGTATACTTTCCAGAACCCCATTGGCCTGGTACGAGCTTTGCCTACACGAATTTGCCGAAAGTGTAATTGGCGAATGTCCACCGTTTCACTGCCATAAATAGCGATCTTCTCGTAGTATCGACTCTTATCCCTGGGGAAGAACCAGGCAATATCGCGAGGGAGTGAATGAATGGTATCTGCCCGGAGGTGATGATCGGCCTCCCCGGCGGTGAGGGTATGCTCAGCCGAATGATAGGGTGACTGGCATTTTCGCTCCCAGTGTTGGCCGGCCAGGGCGGCTGGTATCTGCAGGGTCAAGCTGCCAATGACGATAAGGCCAAGGACGGTAGATAAATAACGCATGAATAATTCTCCAAATTCAGTTCAGTGCCGAGGCTAGTGTCAGCTGCCTTAGTGGATGCTGTTGGTATCACTCTGCATGGTCGTGAGTTACTAGTGCCATTAAAGTAAGCCGCTAATCATACCTGTTAGGTGTGCGAAGGGAAATGTAGGTGTTACTATTACCAAAAATAAGAGTCGCCTTTCTGAGGGGCTGCCCACAAGTTGTAAAAAATATCTACCACGCACAAAAACCTCGAGTCAAAAACCCGTCATGACCGTCCATCTATTATCGGTTATGGCGCGATGGTCGATTACCTGAAGCGCGCCAAACAAGCGGAGATTGGCTGGCCCATTCCCCTGGAGATGCAAGAGCGCGACTTGGGACGGCTACGTGAAGAGAACCCTTTGATGTTTAACATTGAACTGGTTCTTGGTGGAGGATTAAGTCTATATTTACTGTATGTTTTCATTGTCAATATCTAAAGCGCTAAGCTATTTTCCGACACGCTTAATTCCAAGCAAGCCCAATAATGCCGAGCCAAACAACCAGGCCGCGGCAGGTATCGGCACTGTTGGCGCGAATACGTCACCCTCTTGTGAGTACAATGCATAGGATTTTGCTACGCTGCCAACTGAATTGCAATTGGGGACGCTAGTATTGAAATAGGGGTTGTATGTGCCCACCAAGTCATGGCATTGGTAAAGTGGGTTGGTCGGGCGATCCAGTACCCACCCCTTGGCCAGCCGGGGCCGTAATTAGGATCAGAGATTGTAAAGTCAGGCGCATTTGTGAAGAGGCTGCAGATCACGTTCTTGAGTAATCGCCTCTAGTTGTTTTAATAGTGTGAATTCAATGTCAGTCATGGTTTATTACGCTGCCTAATATACACGGGATTATAACAAAAACACCTTGTTTTATCGGATTTATTTAAAAGAAATTCGTGACAATTAAAGGCTCTGGTTGCTGCTGCTGGGTAAAATCAATCCCCGTCAATAACCACTGTAACTGCTGTGTTGAAAGCTCCATGGTGTCGTCGATAATACAAGGGAATTTGAATCGTGATTTTTCAAAGCGTTTGTACAGCAGCCAGAAACCCTGATCATCCCAATACGACATTTTCAATTTGTCAGCAGATTTATTGCGAAACACAAACAGCTGACCGGAAGTGGGATCTTTGTGTAATGTATCGGCCACGAGGTAAACAATACCATCAATTTGTTTGCGGAAATCGATGGGCTGCCGGTAGAACCAGATTTGCGTATTAAAGGGTAATAGCATGGCCCAATTCCAGGTCCTGCGAAGTAGAAAGAAGGATCGGCAGTTGTGCTAATAATTCCGGCGAATGAATGACTAAGCGAATACCGCTGGGGAATTCTAGAACGCCCAAAAGCGAGCTCGTCTTAGTTGTCGTTACGGGCCTGGGTTTTGATTTAGCTTCAGGGATTGGTTTTGCTATCTTGATGCAGACGACGCATCAAGTGCTAATGTTAAGCAGGACTGCGAAATTAATGGATTTTATCGGTTGTCAGACCGACTGAAAAAATATTTTCCCCGTTTGAAAATTATGATTTTATTAGATAATCTCTATGCC
>JAAGZL010000732.1 GCA_024206335.1 Gammaproteobacteria bacterium | reverse complement strand
CAAACCCTGATTCGTCGGACTGTGCGCGAAAAATGTACCCCGCGCCATGTTCCCGCCAAGATCATCCAGGTAAGCGAAATTCCGCGTACCAAGTCAGGCAAAATCGTTGAACTCGCGGTGCGTGAAGCAGTTCATGGCCGTGCGGTCAAGAACATCCATTCACTGGCAAACCCGGAAGCACTCGAGCTGTATCGAAACCTGCCCCAACTGCAAGACTAACTGTTGAATACCAAAACGATTCTTCAGAACTGGGGTTTGCTGAACTTTCTGGTCGCACTCTGGGGCTCTTCCTTTATGGTTATCGCTATTTCAGTGGACACCATCGACCCGGTCTCGGTGGTTTTTTATCGGCTGGCCCTGGGAGCGCGCGTGTGGGCGTTTGTAGATTACTAGCGATCCCTGAGTAGACTGTTGGCGTGCCTCTATTGTGAGTGCATTAACAGGTTGTAGATTTGTGGCTACTCCTACACGTATATCATTAGCTTCTGGTTTTGTCAGGTTAATGGATCAACCT
>JAAGZL010000731.1 GCA_024206335.1 Gammaproteobacteria bacterium | reverse complement strand
TAGGTGTATACATATTTGTAATACGAATTCGTGGCTTCGAGGGGGTCAGCCCCGTGGTGGACAAGTGTCGTGTAGGGTGCTGTCACGGGGGCTGGCACACCGAGTCGGAACCATTGCGTCCCATCTCGCCTGATTTTAGGATAGTTACCGTCGATGGCGATCTGTGTTCCATAGGCATCATTTACAATGGGGGCATTGATAACCTTCGTGAAGCTTGAGGAATACTCAAAACCACCCGCACTATTTTTGTAGATGAGAGAGTGGTTCCCCGCACCCGCTTCCTCGACCGTACTGCTTCTAAATGGTTCGAGTCGCTGGCGTGAGAAGTCACAGTTGTTTGCAACCTGCGCCATGTGGTCCGGCAGTTTGCGAGGGTCTAGCATAGGTGCTAGACCACTAAAAGAATTAATATCGATAGTCGGCATTTTATAACTAAACCCTAATATAAGTAATAGTTATATTTTACGCCGAAATGGTACAATTTGAAAGGAGGAGGGGCCTAAACCCCTTCTGTTTCTTTTACCCTGCCATAGTGGGGTTTCCAACCTTGTTTCTTGAGGTCCTCGATTTCAGCCTTCATCTCGTTTAGATCACCCCTCTCGACAGACCCTCCCATTATATACCTGCCATCAGAGGCGAATCTTTCTCTATCTATTGACCCATTAGATATACGAAAACAAAAGAAAGATCCGTCCTTTTCAAGCTTCGCCTTTAGCACCCCTTGGTCAAGCCATGAGTTTATTCGTTCTGCTGCTGTCATATCTACCTCATTGGGTTGTAGTCAAATCCGAACATGCGGTCTTTAAGCTGACTATGGACAGGGATCGCCCGTTCTAAACCAGCACCAAAATCCTTTAGCAACAACTCAACATGTTGTGCCGTTGGGCCGAGCAAAGCGTTGACAGGGGAGCCTCCGTACTGGCTAGCAGAAAACATGCCTGCTACTAGCGTCAAAGGACCTAATCCACCCGCACGTTCGAATATCTCAGTGAAATAAGCGTCCGTATCCATGCGATCTGTTGGTGCGGGACCGAAGCCATATTTCACGATTTCACGTAATTCTAATCCTAGCATAGCAATCGGGAATAGGGTAGCCGCTGCCAGAATAAACGGGAACGCTGCCTTAATCTTGTTCATACCTTGCTCATTGCCATAGACACGTTTTGCTTCACGGAAGATACCACCCAATATCGTATGGCCAAAACCATAAAAGAATGATTTCAACTGCCATACCAACATGAAACGTTTATCTGAACCCCAAACAGGGCGCTGGGCCGCGTTAGGGCGAAGAATCGAGTCATCAACAAACTTTGAAAGTCCTTGTCTAAGTCTAGTGTTGTTAATGAAATCCTCGTCTTTCGGTATCGTAGGGCGGTCAGGATCTAAACCGAGCGCCTCCATGTAACCTCTTGAGGTTTCATTCCCGTCAGCGATAATGCGACCCATGTGGTCACGGATAAAATCCTTACCTACAGCAACCGCAACCGTGCGGGTCATTTTAGTGAACCATTCCAAACCTGTGTATTTAAAATAAGCATCCGTTACTTTTTGCACCTTCGGGTCAATGTAGTTCATACCATACAACTCGGCTAAAATTTTACCCACCGTTTCGTCTTGGACAACACCCAAGGTACGTGCCATTTGGTCATATTCCGCCCTGTTTTTGATACTCTTGTACATGTGTCCAGCGACTTTTTTGATTCCGCCCCATTCACGGGTCTTGATCGCTATACCTGCCACATCCTGTAGTGACGCGAGGGTAGCGAATAGCAAAGTTGTCATTAGCTGCAGGGCGGCCATTTTTTGTTGGGTTTTATCGAGGTCAGGGTTCATATCCAAACCTAGTCGACCTAAATAGGCATCCATGACCAAACGGGCCCTAGCTCTGTGCTCTTCTGGAAGTGCTTGCACTAAGGCGTCCGCTTTGTGGTTCGGGTCCCAATACTGCTTACGCTTCGGTGGGTTTACCTTTTCGCCCTGTGCTTTTTTGGTCTCATATTCTGCCCATTTTCTCTGGTCTTCCTTCGCGAGTTTATATACGTTGGCATAGATTTCAGGGTCGATTTCTCGGCCTTGGGCGATCTGCTTTTTCATCTTCTTGAGCAAATCCTGTATGTTAGTCATACCACCTGCACGAGATTCATACTCAGCACGTTTGGTCGAAGCCGAAATATACTTCATCAAGCGGATATCATCCTGTATTAAAAACTCGCGCAATACATTGTCTGGGATATCACGTAGAGTTCTATGCTTCTTGTTGTCAAGGCTTGGTGTTTTTAAACCTTGGTCAACAAAGAAGCCTTCCGCGTCCATACCTTCATTGGAAGTTAAAGCCTTCCAAATCCCTTCCGCTTTCGAGTTGTCAATAGGCTCTTTCTCACCGTCTTTGTTAACGACTACATAAGCGTTATCCGTTAGTATTTCGATGAAACCCTTCTTGTTTTTCATTAGGGCATCAACATCATACATGCGTGGGAAGAAATATTGCATTTTTGCCATTTTACCGCCCATGCTGCGGTTCAAATATTTATAATGGTTCCGCATCTCATTGTCGAATGCCTGATATTCAGCAGGGACTCGAAGGTATTCTTTAGCAAAGGCCACTTTCTCCGCATGGGTTTTGCCTGGGATAGCCTCACTGACGACATTCCACAATGCTGTACCTTTGGCACCTTTTTTAGGGTCTACGATACCTTTTAGGATATCTAAGCCATAGACTGTTTTATTCCCAACCCCTTTATACTGGTTGAACACAGCGTCTCGGAAATCATCAGTTAAGCTTTCTTCTTTGGCTGTGATCATGTCTGTGTAACCTCTGAGGAATTCCTCATGGTTTTCCGGTAACAGGTCCATGAATCGCTTACTACGGTACGCTGATTCGGTGTCCTTGACATCAAGCCACCCTAAACGACCCGCACCTTTACCGCTTTCAACATGAAACATTCTTGCTAGCATTTCACCTGACGGCCCCATGTTACGGAGCTGGCGATGGGCGGTTAAGTACATCGGCGCTAAATCATGACCGAAGACCTTTTTTAAGGTACGGATAGCCTTACCTATCGCACGTTTTGGCTTGTCCATCGTGAACTCACGGGTGTAGTCGTAACCGATGTTATCACTGAACATATCGGGGTTCGGTAACACTGAACGGGTCATCCACTTGTCGAAGTTCTCGTCAAGGGTGAAACGGCTCTGCATTGCTTTAGACAAGGCTTTCCACAGTTTGTTAAGGGAGTTTATTATTTTTTGAGCTGTTTCAGCTATAACCCCTTTTTGGTTCGGTTTAGATGCTCGGTCCTTAACAAGCGCTGAAACTTGGTCCGAGAACCATTCTTCTTGGTCTAGTTCTGATTTACTCTCGCGGTGCATTTTGGTTAAACGCGCCTGTTGCCCCGCTGTCAAGTTACCTTTAACCTGATTAAAAACCACATGGCCTAGTTCATGGCCAAGGACAAGTAGACGTTCACCGTGGGCTTGGTTTGTTGCTGGTGTGGGGATGTCCTCCACAATAATTATGGCTGAGTCACCAACAGGGATAGTCTGCCCGCGAACTTCTGGGTTGTCCTTCAGGAATTTACGGGCACGTTTTATGGCCATAGGTGTAAACTTATGATCCTTGAAATAGGCTGTCCCCATAAAATCTGATTTAGTCATTACCAGCAGTTTTACTTTTTTGAGTTCCGGTACGGTTTCTAGTGCCACTCTCATAAAGTTTTTATCCCGTGGCGAAAAACCCTTATCAGACACAGTAAGGTTTTGCCTCCCTGTGATCCCTTTCACGATACGTTTGAGACTTTCCTCGTCTTTGACCTTATGGGCCTCATGCTTGGCTGCTCTTTCATCCGCCTTTTCCAGTCTCTCCTTATCGGTCTGTATGACCTTTGATTTCTTGGTCAGATCATAGATTGTCGACTCGTCACCATTCGACCGTTTTATATCGGTTACATCCTTTTCAGATAAAGATTCTTTAGTTGATGGGTCAACGGACAGGGTTTTCTTTATAGAGTTCCTTTCGACCTTCTTTTTGAGTGCTTTTTTTCTGTCTCCCTCTTTTTCAAGTGTGTTCATCTCCTTTTCAGCGATCTGGTATTGTTTCTCTTTGTGAGGGATCCCTATCTCTGTGCTGGTTGGCAAAATCTCTTCCTGTGAATAAGCACCTACTTCATCCTCAACCAGTCCTTTAGCCTTCTTCTGTTCGAGTTTTTCTGCAAACCCAGCACGTTCCTGTTTATCCTTTAAAGGAACCCATGCAGTTTCATTATCAGCTATTTCGTTTTTAAGGTTCTTGCCTTCAGAGGCCGTAAAGAATTGGATCTCGTTTATGATCGACTTTCCGTTATCGCGTTCCTGTCCATCTCTCAACACATTGCTGATGGTGACAATGGAGGTAGTCTCCTCACCATCTTTGACTTTGGTTTTTAGGCCTACTTGTATATTTCGGCCATAATTAGACAGGCCATCATGTGAATCCTTGTCAAAGATTCGAGCCCTTTCTTGATCCGTGATCGTATCGGTAATAGCCAAATAGGAAAGGGTGTTCAGTACATCCTCACGTAACTTTTTAAGACGGCTGCCTTTTTCTGTTGATGATGTTTGTTTGTACGAGCGCATCAACGATACAAGGTAGGGCAGGCCAATATAGCCATTCTTCGCTTTTATTAGAGCGCGGCGGTTATAACCTGGACTCTCACCGTTTCGGGTTTGGGTTTTATTCAGGTTCTCAACGGCCTTTTTAACGTTCTTGTACTTTATATGGGCTTGTTTTACAGCAACATCGAAGAGCTTGTCATCATCCATACGCACATCAAAGGCGCTGATTTTAGAACCCGGGCTGAACGCTTCAGGCTTAGGAGAAATCTTGATGAAGTAACGGCCTTTTTTCTTAATGACTTTGATAGCATCAGGATCATCTTTGATATCCGCGTACTCAGGGTAGTTCTTACCTTCGCGAATTTGTTTTTGGGCGAATTTCTCTGCTTCCTCACGGCTACTATAACCTTGTCTTCGGGCATTTTTCCCACTTAGGTTTTTTATATCGTCGTGGCTTAACCTGTGACGGCGAAGACGGCCCATCTTATCTTTCTGCTCGACCACCTCTCCCTTTTCATATCGACGAGTCTGGCGACCAAGATAGACGTCGGATTCTTCACGAGTCGCACTGGTGCGGAAATCACGAGTATCCTCGTCATTACTGTTATGCGCTTCATCATCAATATTATCGAACGCAGGTGCGATGCTGTTGGCGATCTCTTCGGGGCTAAAAGATGATCTCGTGTTAGAACGTTTAGGCAGGATACTTTCTTCTGCTTTGCGACCGCGCTCCTCGGCTACCTCTTTTGCGATCCCTAATAGTTCATTTACATCGCGTTCTTCACTTTTACCGACAAGGTTTTTATCTTGGCCAGAACGTGACCCGCGTCCACCGATGATCGACGTAGATGGATTGCTAGGCTTGCGGTCTAGTGACAGGGTGCCCTTATGGTCTGTTTTATTCTTGTCCGGTCCGCGATTTTGGAGGAACATGTCCGTTTGACCAAAATCAAGTTGACTATCCTTCAGTTCCTCAAACTTCTCGTTAAACCCATACAGGTTTGCAATCGGGTCCTCATTGAGTTCATGGAGTAGGGTTGCTACGTCACCTTTTTTTGATGCCTTTATAAGAGCAGAAATCAAACCCTTCTCGGAATCCTTGATTATCTTTTTGACGGTTCGGTACAATCGAGTATCAGCTCTATGGGCATTAAAATCCTTCCTAAATTCCTGACTGTTTTTATAATCCTCGCGCTTGGGCGCGGGTATGTTTTTTTCACCTTCCATGTCTGACGCAAACCTATTTAACCCTTCAACGATACTGTCGTTCAGTTCTGAGGTGATTTCCTTTCGGTTCTCGAACGAGTCATTAACAACCTTGTCCGTGATCTTATCCGTCTGACCAACCGTGTTATATCCATTCTCGGCGGTTTCTTCAGGGGTGCCCTTATGGTCTGTTTTACTCTTGTCCTCCTTAGCCAAAGCCTCATTAATCATACCCAGCTCGACCATCATATACCCTGCAGCCTTTTCACTTATAGCAGTGTCTTCCCCTTTTGACTGTGCGGCCTTGAACCTTTTTAGCTTTAGCTCCTTGCGGAATTTAGCCTTCTCCTTTTTCTCCCTGTCCATTCCCTCCAACTGCTTCGAAAATTTCCTATGTATTTCTGATGTCTCTGAAGGAGAGGGCGTGTACAATAAGTTGTTTCCACCACTGTTGTACTTTTCCGCATTTTTGTTTTGCCATGTTCTTTGCGCCGTCAGGATCGCGTCTTTGTGTTCCTCAAACTGGTTTGAATCAAACTCAGCTAGCTCGGCTTGGGCTTTCTTAAGGTATTTCCCACCGTCCCGGCTGCTTCTATCTTTACCGTAGGCCACATTCTGCTCTAACCGAAAGCGTTCCTTCCCTAAACGAGATATTTCTTCTTCACTCATTTCCTTTATAGGGCCACCATTCAATCCGCGTTTTTCCGCTTCGGCAACCACTTTGTCCATTTTTAATAATAGGTTATCTACATCCTTTTCAGACAAGCCCTCCACATCGTAATCCGAATCCAAAATATTTAGGACTTCTTCGTCCGTGAGTGCTGAGAGACCTTCTTCGTCTGTTTGTAGAGAGGCCAATTGTGAATTTTCAGGTGGGTTAAAGGCGGCAGCACTGCTACCCTCGATCTGACCATTTTCATAATAAGCAAATTCCTCAAACGCTTTTCTCTTATCAAGCTCCGCAACAAGGTTGTCGAAGTTGTTAGTGAACGTTCCGAGTGTGACCTCGTGCATTTCTGATGTGTCAGGTT
>JAAGZL010000730.1 GCA_024206335.1 Gammaproteobacteria bacterium | reverse complement strand
GGCGCTACTTGCAGCATATAGTCATTGCCACTTTCCAACGAAAGCCAGAGATTCTCAGTGTTATCTATGCGGCTATGCGAACTGGATAGTAGTTGCCAATTTGAGGTTAGCGTATCATATTCAAAAAGCAGCAAATCCAGGTCGTAAAGCAGCGCATCATTGTCAAAATCGGCTGCAGTTCCACCGTCAATATCAATATTCCATACCAGAGAAGCCCGCAGGCTGGAATGAGAACCATCTGCTGTCAGATAATACGAAGCTGTGCTATTACTACCATTCAGACCGCCAAAAAGAGGATCATAATCAAAGCCGTTCCAGTCAATATCTCCAGTACCTGAAGCATCATCTTCTTGGCTATTTTGCTCTCCAGCGGCAATGATATGGTAGCTATTATAAACATTTAGCTGGCCGGCACCGTAGCGAAAATCCAGCCCATTATCGGTTTGGTTGGCTGTACCTACCCCGTAGTCAGTTATGTTGTCGCCCGTATCATTTGTTGTGTAACGATCGGCCCCAGCCATCAATGCTGCCTTGATGACCTCTGACCTTTCAGCATTGTAGACGATATCATTGTTGCGGTTGGTGGTCGATGTTTTAACTGGATCGTTTGAAAGACTTGAGTTATTGTGCCCGGTCTCTACTAATAGTGCTACAGCGGATGCGACAACGGGTGTGCTAGCGCTAGTGGTGCCGTACGGTACAACAATATTCGGGGCCGCGCGCCCAGAGGTATAGGTGGTGTCCAAGTCAGCTGTGTTTTGGCCAGCTGAACCATTTGTGCGTCCAACAGCAATGGCGTTAAAGGCACTGCCCAAAAGAGGCTGCGGATTAGTGCTAACACTATTGGCCATTCCGACTACTTGGATAAATTCGTCGGTTTCAACAACCCAATCCAATCGGCGTAGCGCATCGGCATTGGTGATTGCAGTGTTAAACGTACCAATCCAGCTGTGGTTGGCGATTCGAGCAGAAGAAGATAAAGGCTGGCTAGTACTACCAACGTTTAGAAAACCAGACAGCAGCCAGTGATCCGCTGAATAGCTATCGATGGTGTTTATTCCAGGAGCAATAGAGTTATTGCCGTAGAATAATTTACCCACACTTGTGGCGTGAGAGGAATAGGTATCTGCCGGTGCAGATGACTGGTTGTTTATGGTTTTTCCACTAAACAGGGTATCTGTTATATCTGGCATCCATGCCCCATTACTCGTAGCTTCAGACTGAGCCACTCCTACACCGCTGCCGTCTGGCATGGTTGCCCCAAGCTCAGACTGCAGCAATGAATACCCAATATAATCTTTATAATCAGCTGCTTTCACTGAAATGCAGGGGCAAAAAACTAGTATAGAGAGCGCCGTGAACAGCTTAACACTCAAGGTTTTGGTATTTCCATCATCAGTCACTATAAGTGCCTCTCTACTATTTGGTATTCTCGAAAGCAAGCACAATGAATGAGGCCTTCTGTGTGTTGCTAGTTGTGGAATACCAATACTCTTACTAATCGGATGTGGCGGTGTGCCCACGATGCCACCATAATATTAATCATAGCAGTTATTACAACTAAAAATATAGGGCGCGGTTAATAAGATCGTGGATAGATAAGCGGGTCTGATTTGGGGTTATTTATCCAGAGATGGCTGTAAGCACTCATTCCAATGGGTATAGTGCTCTTCACTCAGCTGCTGAGTGTTAAAACTGTTGCTAAATCCCATGCATTCAGGATGTTAATTACTGTTTGTAGCGGTCAACTGAGGAATCTGGATGATTACCACCAGGAATTTTGATTGTCAGATAAGGTTTCAAATGTGCGCTGTAGTTGTAAGAAAGAGCCCAGATTTCTACCGTTAGCTCTTCATCCAGGACTGGACCAGTATCACACCGCCCAGAGAGGAGAGTGCGGCACCTGCAACCACCGTCATGCTGGCCGGGAGCAGGATGCTAGGGCCCAGAGTCAACAGCATGGCGCCGGAGATGAGCATGGCCGCACCACTTATGGTTGCCACCAGGGTGCGGTGATTCTGACGGGTCTCTCGGCGTAGCTGCGTTAGCTCCTTTGACTTGAGCGTCAGTTCCAGCCTGCCTTCAGATGCCTCACGTAACACCTTGTGCAACAGAATGGGCATGTCTGCCGCATATTCGGTCATCATGGGCAGGTTCTTTTTCAACTTGCGAGCAAAGGCCTTGGGGCCCACCTGCTGCTCCATCCAGCGTTCCAGATAGGGTTTGGCAGTGGCCCATAGATCCAGCTCGGGATAGAGCTGACGTCCCAGGCCTTCGATATAGAGCAGGGTCTTCTGCAGCAGCACCAACTGGGGCTGCACCTCCATATCGAAGCGGCGCGCGGTCTGGAATAGATTGAGTAGAAAGTGTCCGAAGGAGATCTCGCTCAACGGCTTGTTGAAGATGGGCTCGCATACCGAGCGGATGGCGGTCTCGAACTCATCCACCCGGGTGCCACTCGGGACCCACTCGGACTCCACGTGCAGCTCGGCCACACGCCGGTAGTCACGATTGAAGAAGGCCAGCAGGTTTTCCGCCAGGTAGCGTTGGTCGTCGGTGGTAAGGGAACCGACAATGCCAAAATCGACCGCGATATAGCGGCCGCTAGGCTCTACAAAGATGTTGCCCGGATGCATATCGGCATGGAAGAAGTTGTCCCGGAATACCTGGGTAAAGAACACCTCTACCCCCTGTTCCCCCAGCTTCTGCATACTGATGCCCTGAGCCTTCAGGGCATCGATATTACTGATTTGGGTGCCGTGTATCCGTTCCATAACCAGCGCGTTTCTACTGGTGAGATCCCAATACACCTCAGGTACATACAGGATGTCGCTGCCCTCCCAGTTGCGGCGCAGTTGCGAGGCGTTGGCCGCTTCCAGTTGCAGGTCCAGTTCGTCCAGGACGGTTCTCTTATAGTCCTCAACTACGTCCAGGGGACGCAGGCGCCGGGCCTCGCCCCAGTAACGGTTGGCGAGGTTGGCGATCAGATGCAGCAGTCCCACATCCCGTCGGATTACCCGCTCAATATCTGGACGCAGAACCTTTACCACCACCTGTTTGCCATCCTTGAGGCGGGCGCCATGCACCTGGGCTACCGAGGCAGAGGCGATGGGGGTCTCATCAAAATCGTCCAGCAGATCTTCAATAGGGCAGCCAAAGGCGTGCTCTATCTGGGCGCGGGCTTGGGTGCCGGGAAAGGGGGGTACGGCGTCTTGCAGTTTGGCAAATTCATCGGCGAACTCGCGTGGCAGCAAGTCGCGCCGTGTAGAGAGGATTTGCCCAAACTTGATAAAGATAGGCCCCAGGTCTTCCAGGGCCTGTCGCATGCGCACCGGGTATGATGGTAGCTTGTTACGGCGTAGCCAGTACCAGGGTGACAGGTAGAGGATAAAGCGGATGGGGCGGAACAGGTGGGCCTTCAGGATCACCTCATCCAGTCCGTGGCGCAGCAGCACCCGGTTGATATGGATGATGCGCATGGCCTCGCCAAAGCCGATCATCTGGACTCTCCCTCTATGCCGGTCAGCCGCTCAATCCGCTGTTGTAGCTGCCTCAGCCGTTGTTCTAGCTGCAGTACTCCATTACCAAAGGCATCAATCTCATGCCGGGTGGGGAGCACGGCGCCCTCCTCCTGCATATACTCCCGCAGATCCCGGTTTAGGGTATCTATGATGTGGTCACGCCAGTAGCCGGCAAAGTCGATCGCCTTGCTCACCTCTCCTGCGATCAGGCTGCCGGTGTATTGGGAGAGGTAGGCCTCCCAGTTGATCTCAACCCCGCGCAGGATGCGGCAAAACTGCTGCGCCAGTTCACTCTCTCCGCTGACCCGCATATCGGTTGGCACCGGGTCTTCCCCTTCCGGGACCGGGTGGCGCAGTTGGGTGATGGTCAGGGGGCTGCCCTGGAGCAGGCAATCTGGCTCGCCTTCGTAGCTGCTCAGGAGTTGGATCATCTCCGGCCCGGGGACCAGGTAGACGGTGCGGCCGGTCCCCAATACCTCCAGGGCAATGACCCTGCCATGTAGTTGGGCCATCTGCGCCCTGGCATTCTGGTCCATGGAGATGTGGTGATTTATTGCCTGCTCAAGGCCGGCATGGGTAAGGTCTGAGATGGACATGGCTAGTTCAGAGCTTGTAGCCGCGGTGTACGGCAACAACACCACCGGTAAGGTTGTGATAGTCGCAGCGTTCAAAACCTGACTGCTCCATCATGCCACGCAGGGTCTCCTGGTCCGGGTGCATGCGGATAGACTCGGCCAGATAGCGGTAGCTATCCTCGTCCTTGGTCACCAGCTTGCCGATTAGTGGCAGCAGGTTGAAAGAGTAGGTGTCATAGGCCCACTTCAGTGGTGCGCTACGGGGGTGGGAAAACTCCAGGATCAGGGCGCGTCCGCCTGGTCTGAGTACCCGGAACATCTCGTCCAGCGCCTTCTGCTTGTCAGTCACGTTGCGCAAGCCAAAGCCGATGGTCACACAGTCGAACCTGCCATCCTCAAACGGGATGGCCTCGGCGTTTACCTGAACATACTCCACGTTGCCGATCAGACCGCGGTCGGCCATGCGCGCCCGTCCCTGATCCAGCATGGCGGCGTTGATGTCGGTCATGGTCACCAGCCCTTCGGGGCCGACCAGGCCGGAGTAGCGTGCGGCCAGATCACCGGTGCCCGAGGCTAGGTCCAACACCTTGTGGCCTGGTCTGAGTCCGGCCAGTTCCACCGCGTAGCGTTTCCACAGGCGGTGGATGCCGAGCGACATCAGGTCGTTCATCAGATCATACTTGGTGGCGACAGAGTCGAATACCTCGCGTACCCGCTTGGCCTTCTCTCCGGTCTCTACCTGCTCATAGCCAAAATGTGTGGTGCCTTTGTCGTTCATGCTGAAAACCCTGTGTTGCAATTCGGCGTCTCTGCGAAAAAAATCTTAGTTAGTGTCCGTCCAGAAACATTATTTTAAACCGCAAAGGAAAACACTTTTTAATCGATTTTTTAACTTCGCGTTCTTTGCGTGCTTCGCGGTTAATTATCTGTTTCCGAGACAGGACTAGTTATCGGCCTTGCGTTGATGTCCGGCCTTTTCCAGTGCCGCCAGGTAGCTGTTCCAGTTGTTCTCCTGGTTGCTGCCCAGATCATATAGTGTATCCCAAGAGTAGATACCGCTGTTATGTCCATCGTCAAAATGCAGACACACCGCGTAGTTGCCCACCGGGGTGATCTGTTCGATGTTCACATCTTCCTTGCCTAACTGCAGGGTTTCCTGACCGGGGCCGTGTCCCCGCACCTCGGCCGAGGGGGAGAATACCCGCAGATATTCACAAGAGAGGTTGTATTGCTCTCCATTATCAAAGGATATCTCCAGCACCCGTGAGTCGCGGTGCAGGTTTAGCTCTGTTGGCATCACTTTGGACATATTTATATACTCCTAAAAACTTGTTGTTTATTCCGGGTCACTGTTGTGCAGGCATCAACATTACAGAATAAAGCGGCTCAAATCCTCGTTAGAGGCAAGCTCGGCAATATTGTTCTCAACATACTCTGCATCTATTGTAACCTCGGTGCCCGGTAGTTCGGAGGCGGTGAAGGAGATGCCCTCCAATAACCGCTCCATCACCGTATGCAGACGCCGGGCGCCGATGTTCTCAGTGCTTTCGTTTACCTGCCAGGCAATCTCGGCCAGCCGCCGTACCCCATCCTCGGTGAAATGAATGTCCACGCTCTCGGTGGCCATCAGGGCCTTATACTGATCGGTGAGGGAGGCATCTGGTTCGGTCAGGATGCGCACAAAATCCTCGGTGGTTAGTGCGTCCAGTTCTACCCGGATCGGTAATCGCCCCTGTAGCTCCGGGATCAGGTCGGATGGTTTGGCCAGGTGAAAGGCGCCGGAGGCGATGAACAGGATGTGGTCGGTCTTGACCATCCCCTGCTTGGTGGAGACGGTGCACCCCTCCACCAGCGGCAGCAGATCGCGCTGTACCCCCTCGCGGGAGACGTCGGGACCGCCATATTCGGAGCGGCTTGCCACCTTGTCCATCTCATCCAGGAACACGATGCCGTTCTGCTCTACCATCTCCAGGGCACTTAGCTTCAGGTCTTCGTCGTTGATGCGTTTTGCTGCCTCTTCATCCTGCAGGATCTTCAAGGCGTCCTGGATGCGCAGCTTGCGCTTGCGGGTGTTGCCACTGCCCATGTTCTGGAAGATGCCCTGGAGCTGGTTGGTCATCTCCTCCATGCCGGGAGGGGCCATGATCTCGACCCCGAGGGTTGCACCGGAGACCTCAATTTCGATCTCTTTATCGTTCAGCTCCCCTTCGCGTAGTTTCTTGCGAAATTTCTGCCGGGTACTGGAGCCCTCTGCCTCGGGCTGGTTGTCCTTGTCCCAGTTGGTGCTGGCAGGTCCGGGCAGCAGTACGTCCAAAACGCGCTCTTCGGCTGCATCGACGGCCTTGTCCTGAACCTTCTCCAGCTCCTGCTCCCGCACCATCTTCATGGCGGAGTCGGCCAGATCGCGGATAATGGATTCCACATCCCGTCCCACATAGCCCACTTCGGTGAACTTGGTGGCCTCAACCTTGAGGAAGGGGGCGTTGGCCAGTTTGGCCAGACGCCGTGCGATCTCGGTCTTGCCCACGCCGGTGGGGCCGATCATTAGGATGTTCTTGGGGGTGATCTCATTGCGTAGCTCTTCCGCTACCCGACTGCGACGCCATCGGTTGCGCAGGGCGATGGCCACGGCGCGTTTCGCCGAGTCCTGGCCAATGATGTGTTTATCCAGTTCACTTACGATCTGTTTGGGGGTTGTTTCAGACATATTATTCGCCGCTGTTTGATTCGTCGCTTTCAGTATCAAGCTCTTCGATTCTCAGATTATGGTTGGTATAGACGCAGATGTCGGCGGCAATGGAGAGGCCCTGTTCCACGACCTCTCTGGCCTCCATCTCGGTGTTATTTAGCAGGGCCTGGGCCGCGGCCTGGGCAAAGGGACCGCCGGAGCCGATAGCCATCAGGCTGTCTTCCGGTTCAATCACGTCGCCAGTGCCGGTGATGATCAGGGATGCATCCTTGTCCGCTACCACCAGCAGGGCCTCAAGCCGACGCAGCATGCGGTCGGTGCGCCAGTCTTTGGCCAATTCCACCGCAGAGCGGGTGAGGTGTCCGTGGTGTTTTTCCAGCTTGGCCTCAAAGCGTTCAAACAGGGTAAAGGCATCGGCGGTGGCCCCGGCAAAGCCGGCCAGCACCCGATCCTTATACAGACGCCGTACCTTGCGGGCATTACCCTTCATCACGGTATTGCCCATAGATACCTGCCCGTCACCGCCGATAACGACCTTGCCGTTGCGGCGTACTGACAGGATGGTTGTGCCTCTGATTGTCTCCACGCTAACTCCTTGATTTGTGAACCGGCTATTGTACCTGATTCTAAATGGGGAAGCAGGGAGCTGTTTTCAAGCTTAGATGTGATTACGGAACATATGGCTATGTTTATGCCTCGACTGGCTGGGTTTGTTCTACTACTGAGTTTTACTACCAAACTGTGTGGTGCTCTTTCTGTGCAGGGATTACAGCACCAAATTTGAACTCAGCAGATAATCCGATAGCGCCATTCCAGATCCTGGAGCGATTGTGTCTGGATTCGGCCGAGGCCAAATTACTGGAATTTTCCCGCACCCTGCATGATAATCCACCTCCTTTGCCATGCGATCAGACAGCAAGAGAGTACCTAACCCCGCCCACAGGTAATTACCAGCAGTGGTGGAATGCAGGAGAGTAGTTATGAGTATTCGCAGAGAACTACCGGCAGATAGTGATATAATTGCCGATATCTACACCAAGGGTTTTGATACCGATGCCGAGGCCAAGCTGGTCAATACCCTGAGGGAGAGTGGGGCCCCCTATCTATCGCTGGTATATGAGGATGGTAACGATCTCATCGGACATATACTATTCACAATGGTTGAGCTAGAGGGTGATAATTCCAATATACGGATAATGGGTCTGGCACCCATGTGCGTACTTCCAGGCGACCAGTGCCGTGGCATTGGCTCATCCTTGGTGAGGGCCGGCCTGGATGAGTGCAAGTCCGAGGGATATGATGCTGTGGTAGTCTTGGGCTACACCGGTTTCTACCCCAGATTTGGTTTTGTCTCTTCGGTGGAGTTTGACATCACAACAACATTCAATGTGCCGATGGAGGTATTCATGGCGCAAGAACTCAAGCCGGGCGCCCTGAAAGACAGATCGGGCCGGGTAAAATTCAACCAGGCATTTGACCAATTCAAATGCTAGTGGACCAAATGCTAAAACTGAAGATTTCAACCACTGTATGAATGATAGAAAACAGCACTGGGATCAGGTCTACGGCAGCAAATCACCCCTGGAGGTGAGCTGGTTTCAACAGGAGCCGGCGGTCTCCCTTCGTCTGATCCAGAACTCCACGTCAGATCGAACCCAACCCATACTTGATGTGGGTGGTGGCGCCTCCGTGCTGGTAGACCGACTGCTGGAGCGTGATTACAGCCACCTCTCGGTGCTGGATATCTCTGCCAATGCCCTGGATCAAACCAAACAGAGGCTGGGGCCACGAGCAGATCAGATAGAGTGGCATGTGAGTGATGTAACCAAATTCAATCCGCCACATCGATACGCCTGCTGGCATGATCGTGCAGTATTTCATTTCCTTACCGATGCGGCGGATCGCGCCAGATATGTGGAGGCCCTGGATGCCGCGCTGGAGCCAGGGGGTCATCTGGTGCTGGCCGCCTTCGCTTTAGGCGGCCCAACCATGTGCAGTGGCCTGGACATTGTGCAATATAATGCCGAGAAGCTGAGCAGAGAGCTGGGGAATCGCTTCATGTTGCTAGAAGAGGTGGATGAATTACACATCACCCCGGCACAAAAGGAACAGTTGTTCTGCTATTACAGATTTTTGTACAACTGAATCTTGGAGCTGGCTAAATCCCCTTCGGAACCCTCTGATTGGTTACACATCGCCGTATAATACCAGCATGGGTTGAACTGTAGCGGTTTCATCCTTCTCTGAATATGATGTGCTTCAAATCACTTGTCACAGGCCTTGATGTTCTCACGAAAGGCGTGGATACCAGCCATAACCGCAGGCCCAAATATTGTCCAATTATCTATTCAAGGCATGGTATCCAACATCTACTCTACTATCAGCCGTTTAACTTCCTTTTGGGTCTGGCGATCTAAGGCCACCATCTCTGTTTGCTCCCCCGTGATTTCCAGTAGCATGTGTGCACCGTCTTTGGAGCAGGTGATCTGGTTGATGCGGCCTTTCTGTGTGAGGTAGAGCCTCTTTGTGACGACAAGGGTCTGTTTGTCGATTAGATGTATTGCACCATCTTCTACACCTGCCCATATCACAGGGGTTTGTGGACAACTGGCTAAGGTGGTGATTGGGCCAAGGGAGATACGAGCACTCTGTTGCCAGCGTTGTGGGTTTTTGACATTGCTGTAGATAATGATGGCGGTTTTATCTTTCTCCACTACCCCTAGGTGACTGCCCTGATCCGCCCTCCAAAACATACTAGAGTTAACAGCTGGTATTTTTGGTTGGCCAACTATCCGACTGAGATCAAGATCCATGATGATGCCATTGCCAGCCTTGTTGGTGCCAACCAGAAATTCATGTGCGTCATCGATGTGGAACTCTGTCAGTGCATGACTGATGGTCAGGCGCTTCACTGGAAACAGTCCCTTCTTCACATGCTCCTTGATACATCGGTAGTCGTGGTTCCAGCCATCACCAAATCCGATGGGTGCAGGATCTAGATAGCTGATCTTCCAGAGTTGAGGGAAATCTTCCAGTGCGGCTATGAAGCCGTGGCTATCTCCGGCATTACCTACGGCCGCGACCGGGGACATGATGCCCTTGCGGTTTGCTACCGGAATAATCCTGGCCACACTCAGATCGTCGGTATGGAGCAATACCAGGTCGGCCGGTTTGCGGTTCCCCACCAGAAGGAACCTGTTATCTCCAGATATCACACTGCCGGCACTCTCCAGTCCAGCGCGGATTTTTACTATAGGTTGGCCGGTCTGCAGGTCATACTTCACCACCCATCCGTCCCTCGATGTCATGTAGAGATAACGGCTATCGGTACTGGAGATGGGAGGCCCTGCGAGGGCGGTGTCTGGTAGTTTTACCACCACGAGTTCGAGTGTGGTTTTGTTCATTAGCGTAAGCCGCTGTGTATCTGTTGTGGATGGTAGGCAGAGATTCCCTGCCTTGTCCTCTACCATGGAGTTGTGTTGGCAGGTCGTATGAGAGTCGCTGATGGCGTCAAAATCCCATGTAGAAACAGCTAGTGACTGTTGTGATTCAGCCTGGGCAAGGGCAGCAATGGATAATCCAAGGGCGGCAATAATGAGCTTTTTCATGAGAACAATTCCAGCATATCCAAATCAATCAAGGCCCAGAGATTAAGAGCCATCGGTGGAAAAGTCTATGCCGAGGTTATTTAACAATCTGCTGTTGAGGAATCAATTTTTGTTCTCTTTCTTGCGTTTGGCCCGGGGATGGGCCTTATCGTACACGTTTGCCAGATGCTGGAAATCCAGATGGGTGTAGATCTGGGTGGTGCTGATGTCGGCGTGTCCCAGCAGCTCCTGCACTGCCCGCAAGTCACCGGATGACTCCAGCAGATGGCTGGCGAAGGAGTGGCGTAACAGATGAGGGTGGATATTGCGCGAGGCTCCATGTTGCAGCGCCCACTGTTTAAGTCGCTGCTGAATGGTGCGCGGGGAGATACGACTACCTCGGTTGCTGACAAACAGGGCCGGTTCATCCACCTGGGCCAGTTCTCCCCGTACCTTGATCCATCTCTGTAGGGCCGCAATCGCCTTACGTCCGATGGGGACCTGGCGGGTCTTGGCACCCTTGCCGGTAACCTCCAGCAGGGCAGATTTGAGATCCAGATCAAGGAGATTAATCGATACCAGCTCTGCCAGCCGCAGGCCGGAGGAATAGAACAGCTCCAGCATGGCCAGATCCCGCAGGCTCAGCGGGGTGTCGTCGGTTACATCCAACAGGCTGGAGAGTTGATCTGTGTCCAGGGTGGCGGGCAGGCGGCGTTTTACCTTGGGGGCCTTGATGCCCTGGGCCGGGTTGTTCTCGGCCACCCCCTCGCGTAGCAGGTAGTTGAACAGGCTGCGCAGGGATGATAGTTCGCGCTGGATGGTCTTGCCGGAGATGCCGGAGCGGTGGCGCTTGGCCACGAAGCCCCGGACCTGATGCGGGTTGAGTTGCTGCCAATCCTCCAGGCCCGCCTCTGTACACCATGTGGCGATCAGTTTCAGATCGCGTGAGTAGTTTTTTATGGTGTGGGGCGAGAGACGACGTTCGTGTTGCAGGTGGTGCAGGAAGCGGCGTTGCCACTCCCCTAGTCTGGTGTCAGACTCCATTAAAAACCGGGTTCCAGCACCACCTCCAGCGTCCGGCTGATCACCTCTCCCAAACGACTTAGATACTCGGTCCCCATATCATCGCAGAAGCGCTCTTTGCTGGTGCTGCCGATGGCGAGTAGACCCAGCACCCCTTCACTGCGAATGGGGATAATGGCGGTGGAGTTAATATCTTCTGCCTGGGGGCCAAACAGGTATTCCAACTGCTCCATGTCCAGTACACCACAAACCGGGACGCCATCATCCAGAAAGTTGCGATAACCATCCAGATCAGCATTTGCGTTGCCTTCGGCCTCGTTGTGGGTGAACAGGTGCAGTTCTACCGCCTCGGCTCCAAAATTCTCATGCAGTTTGTCCTGCAAAACGTTCAGAGTCTCGTCGAAATCTACCGTGTCGATCAGATTGAGGGTGAGGCGGTGCATGCGCTGGTTGAGGCGTTCGTTGTCGTGGGCGATCTCAACCAGCTCTTCCAGACGTTGCTTATACTGATCCACCTCTTGGCGCAGATTCTTCACCTGGCGTTCAATCAGGGAAACCGCCTCGCCGTTGGTATGGGACAGCTCCAGGGTGTTTAGCAGCTCCGGGTGGCAATCAAAGAAATCGGGGTTGGAGCTAAGGAAGTTGACAATTGTCAGCTCCTGCTTTTCCGTGAGTTGCGCATGCTCCAACGTTTCGCTCATAGTTCTACTCTCCCATCAAACACGGTGGCGGCAGGTCCGCTCATCCAGACTGGTTGGCTGTTTCCGGCCCACTTTATCACAAGATCGCCACCGGGTAGCGTTACTTGCACCTCCTGGTCCAGCAATCCCTGGCCGATCCCGGCCACCACGGCGGCGCAGGCGCCGGTACCACAGGCCAGGGTCTCACCCGCCCCGCGCTCGTAAACCCGCAGGCGGATTCGACTGCGATCCACTATCTGCATGAACCCGACGTTTACTCGCTGGGGGAAGCGGGGGTGGTGCTCCATGGCCGGTCCCATATCTGCTACCGCTGCCCCATCCACGTTAGCAACCTGGATCACGGCGTGGGGATTGCCCATGGAGACGGCCCCGATATTCAGCTGTTGGTCATCTACGGCTATGGGGTAGCTGGTCTCCTGCCGGTCGGCATGAAACGGGATCAGTTCCGGCTCCAGGATGGGTGCCCCCATGTTTACCCGCACCAAACCATCATCCTCGACATAGAGCCGGATATTTCCCGTGTGGGTGCCAACGTCTATGATCTGCTTTTCGGTTAGGCCCTTTGCTCGCACGAATCTGGCGAAACATCTGGCGCCATTGCCGCACTGCTCCACCTCGGAGCCGTCGGCATTGAAGATACGGTAGTAGAAGTCGGTATCCTGGCTTCGTGCCGGCTCCACCAGCAGAATCTGGTCACAACCGATGCCAAAATGACGGTCGGCGATATAGCGGTACTGCTCTGCTGACAGCTCGCACTGCTGGTTGATGGCATCTATCACAACGAAATCGTTGCCGAGGCCATGCATCTTAGTGAATTCCAGAGATTGCGCCATGGTTTTAGTTACGGATAGATCAGGACTATTTCTTCTCTTCCTGTTGGGTGTCATCCGGCAGGTAGAGATCGCCTTTCTGGCCGCAGGCCGAAAGCAGGAAGGATACGGCTAGGATTGCGGCGACAAGCCAAGAGGATCTGGACATGGAGAACTCCGATTAATATGCACGATCCGGCAAGTATAAACTGATGAGTGTTGGGGGTTAAGCCCTTTCTTGAAGGAGCTGGATGCACATGCTAATTTTAAACACATGCAAAATGTGTAGTAATTAATCCGGTAACTCAATATTGGCGAACAAGAATGCTCCAAATCCCACCTAGTATTCTCAGGTTATACCAACACCCTATACTTGTTTTAAGCAAATCAATGTGCGATCAATCAAGTCTGATCCCATTGATCCAAAAATGAGGGGAAAGGAGGCCAAGAAATGAAAAAAATAGATGCGTCCCTTTTTTTTACAAGCAGACCTTTTGGGAAGGCATGGAACACTGGGTCAGCCTGCTTGAAGAACGGGCCGAGCACAGTGGCTCCCTGGCCCTGTCTGAATACATCTCGGCGGCCATCGCGGCCTTCGAGGCGCATTTGAAGAAATGATGGCTACTGAGGTAATTGAACGGGGCACCCGTTCCATGGCCACGCTATTGCAAAGCCTGCCGGGTCTGCAGCCCGACGAGGCGTGGGAACACACCCTTAAGGCGGCCTGCTCCAGGGGGCACTTCACGCCATCAGAGGACGAACAACTCTTCGACTGGTTGGCCCGGTTCCTCACCGTTCGCACGGCCCTTCTGGAAACCATCGCAAGCATTGAACAATGGCTGGGTGGCATGCCCGAGAAATGCTCCAAACCCGATGAGTGGCGCTGCTTTATGGTGGGATATGCCGCCGCCTGTATCCTGGTTCGCCTGGACCGCTGGATGCTTGAGGTGGTGGCCCAAGACAGCCTGGTGCAGAGAAAGATCAACGAGGGCCATCAGCTCCACCGCATCCCACGCAAGCAGTACACCGCTATTTTCAAGTCCATGGCCGATCTTGGTAACGCCTGGCGCATGTACCAAGCCATGAAGTTTGGGGAAAAACACGCTGCTGAACTGGATGAACTCAAGCAGGATCCCCTGGTTGGTTTCCTGGTTGAACAACGCCGGGAGCTCACCTCCTTCCTGGACCCCAGCAAGCGCAACTACCTCAAACGTCTGTTCTACTATCGCGACCACTCCTGGCGTCGCCGCGGTGCATCGGGTCTACAACAGTCCACCTTTGCCGTTTTAGAAGTAGGCGGCCGTGCTCTCTCCGAACTCAATCCCGGCTGGATGGAAAAGCGCGTGAACCAACAGAAACGCGATGAATTGGAAGACCTGCTGAAGCCAGGCGACGTATTGGTGACCCGTCATCAGTATGCGCTGACCAACCTGGTCCTGCCGGGATTCTGGCCCCACGCAGCCCTCTACATTGGATCCGGAGAGGATCGGGAGGCCCTAGGCGTAGAGGTTGAAGCTGGAATTGCGGAGCATTGGTCGGGCTCCATTCGCACCTTGGAGGCACTCAAGGACGGCGTGCGCCTGCGCCCCTTGAGCGAGACACTGGCCGTGGACTCGGTGGCGATCATTCGCCCCGAGATGAGCGGCAGCGAGATCACCATTGCCCTGGCCCGCGCCCTTCAACACGAGGGTAAGGGTTATAACTTTGATTTCGACTTTTTCAGGGCGGACCGCCTAGTATGTACCGAGGTCATCTATCGTGGATTTGACGGCATCGGCTCCATGAAGATTCCCCTCAATGAACGAGCGGGACGGCCCACGTTATCGGCGCAGGACCTGCTAGACCTTGCCCTGAAGGGGAAACACTACCGGGTAGTGGCCTTATTTGGTATCGACAAAAACGAAAATCAGGTGCTCAAAGGCAAGGATGCAGAAAACGCCCTCCGCCATTCCTATCAATGACCCGCTTTTCTTTCCAGATTTGATGTAACTGTTTTGCACCAGGATGCAGGGTGGGATCACTATGCAAACAAATGGGATGTTCTTGATGAGAAGGGGGAGATGTTGGGGACGAGAATTTTGCATCATCCACATGTAAAAGAGCGGCCATTCGCCAGAAGTCTTTCCTGGGTTGAAGTGCCTCTAGGTATAGAAAAAGCAACTATTCATGCGCATGATTCAATGCATAAATATGACGGCAAAATTGCTACTGTTCAGCTGCCGTAACATGTTGCAAGAAAATCACTGGTGGTTTTTTTCTCACTGCCTGCGGCGTTTAAACAGTATGGCAATGAAATATCCAGAATCAATGGAGCCAGATATTTTGCTCCCAGTGCGTGATCTACCAGTCAGGATTTTATCAGGCCAAGGTTCAGACGCCCCTCAAGCCGTTTCTTGAACTGCAACAGCTCAACCGTGGCCCATTTTTGTTCCAATGCGGAGCGGGTGAACTCTATGCCGGTTATATATATGGGATAGTTACGGTTGTTCTTTCTCCGGGACAGGATGTATTCTGCCGCCTCCAGAAATACCTTATCACCATATTCCAGGGAGCTGAACTCACAGTTGTCGCACAGCAGCAGATGGGGGGATTGGTTAAGGTCCGTGCCCTCTGTGACCAGTCTGAGTTCGGTGTGCCCTTCATAAAACTGCTCTCTGGGTGGAGTGCTGGGATGGAGTAACCAGTTGCCGCCCCGGCCCTTGGTTACTCTGATAAAGGCTGGCGTATCCAGAACTCCCAACAGGCCGGTATCATCTCCCTGCAGGCTGCGGGTAGTCAGCAGGTCACCGAAGAAGCGCCGTTGCTGCACCAGCAGATGTTTTTCGCTGCCGCCGGGGATGGTCTGATGGAACAGTGCGCCCTGTTCATCCAGTACGTAGAGTGATGTCATCCCCCCTGCCATGTAGTAGAAAACCTGGATTGATCCCTCCTCATTCTGTTCCATTATGGTGGGCAGTGGGGTCTCTTGCAGGGAAAGGCTGTCTATTACCAACGGTCGGTAGGATGTCTGGGGTTGGCCCAGGGTATCCATCAACTCCTGATTGTGGCCGATACTGAAATAGGAAAATCCATCCAGGTCTTTCTGCACCAGGTAGTGATCATTATCTGCCTGGAACAGGTAGCGGCTGTTCAGACCCCGGCCTTCAGGGCCAAAGCTGGTACAGATATCGTTAAATAGCATCTCCACCCGTTTGGCAATAGCTGTGGCACGGATTGAAGAGTGGCCAAATACAGCCACCTTTGGTGCCAGTCGGTCCGGGTGCTGGTGTAAGGTCAGTGACAGGTAGTGACAGATACTCTCTGCCAGACCAGTGGTCGCCTGGTGATGAGTGATCAAGATTTCGCCCCAACTGGTAATGATCAGCTGTTCCAGGCAGCAGACAAGTGAGGTGTGACGGGAGCCAAAACTGAGTGCATCTGAGCGATCACTAGTCAGCTGTTTGCCAGCCTTGGAAAGATGGGCCAGAGGGTCGATACCAGTATTCACGAATATGGTGCAAGCCTTTGCATAGGCTGGACCGGTCAGGGCGGACAGGGGGACGTTGCCAGGATGCAGGGTATGGCGTTGTTTGTGCAGGCCGTTCAGCAGGGAACGCAGCTCCTTTTGGGATACGGGACAGCTCTCGGGGTAGAGGGAAATCACCGTATTTCGGTCTGCAAGTTCGTTGACCTTAATCCAAGACAATATCTCAATCAGACTGGCAGTCTTTTTTATTGGAATGCTACTCTCAATGTCCTGCTCATCAACCTCACCGCAGTAGAGGATCCAACCATCAGCCCCATCTATTGTCTCAATGCAATGAAGCGACAGGTTCTCCTCAATCAGATTCTTTGAGATACCCGGATTAATACTATCCACCTTGCCTGGCTGTCGCTCCAGTGCGGTATACAGCTTGCGCCCCAGCAGGCTAAGCTCATCCGGATCAATCTGTCCGGATGCGGCATAGGTGCGGGAAAACTCGGTGAGCATGTGATAACTGTTGGTCAGTTCCCGTACCAGTTTATTACGTTCTTTCAAGACCTGATCGATCTTCCAATCATGGCGGGAATCAAGTTGGGAGATCTTTTTTTTGCTCCAGCCCCAGGAGCCCACCACCGATTGCATCAGCTCCCGTTGCCACAGCTGTTGTTTACCTCGGGATCTTTTGCTGAGAGATTGCTCGGTCTTGAAATAGAAACAACGGCGTGCCAGCTCCAGGCGCTCCCGCTCTTCCCGCACCTGCAGGTATTGGTCCACCCGTTGATACATCAGTATGTATGGGTCGATGGCATCCAGATCCAACGTCCCGGAGTATATGGTCGCCTTTGCCTCCTGGCACAGCCAGCGGATCTCCGGATAGTCTCGGGAGTATGCCTCCACCAGGAGCAGTTTGAGCATGCTCTTGTAGGGTGACTCAATGCCCTTATACAGCTGCCAGCGTGCCGCACCAAAAAACTCATCTGCCGGGGTCTGTTCCAGGCCACCAAAATCCAGGCAGTCCATGGGGTCTACAAATCGCTTATGCAGCAGCATGGAGGTGTACTGAGTATAGTTCTGCTCTTGGTCGGGTGGTACCAGCCACCACAGGGGATACCGTCCTGCCAGCAGGATGCCGGTGCGGTAGAACTCTTCCAATAACAGCTGTTTCTGAGTGGAACCGCTGCTCTCATGGGAGATAGCCTCGCGATCCCCGCGGCGGAAGGTCTCCACATTCATGAGAAATATATGCACCTCAAGCCCCAGTTCTGCAGCCCATTTCTCCAGATGATTTACCTTTTCCTGGAGCGCTTTTAGCTGGTTGGGGTTAAGTTGCTGGTCATGGCACAGCCACACATCAAAATCACTACCACTGGTGTGGGCGATGCTGCCGATGCTGCCCATGAGGTAGAGGCCGTGTATCAAGTAGTGACGGCGCATCCGTTTTTTATATTTAAAGCTGCGCCCCTGTTTGCGGGCAGTACTCAAAATGGCCTGGGATGGGGTGTAGTCCGAGATTCCAGCTGGTGTATCGCTACCAATGAATCCTGGTAGCACCGGATGATTAATATGAAACAGCAGGGGCAGCAGATTTACGAAATCGCGCTGGTTGGGGCTGAGCCCTGCTTCAATCCGATATATCCGCTCACGCTGCAGGCCACGAAAACGCCGCCGCACCAGTTGCAACTCCTTGCGCCCGATGCCATCCGAAAAGTTGACTGCCCTTGCCATTGGCAGATATCCATTAAGGGATCAGGTTGGTATTGGCCTCTTTTGCCTCAGCCAAGGCTTCCATAGAGCGTGTCATAAGTATGCGTACATCATTGCCCTTTTGCCACTCGGCCAGTCCAATCTGCAGGTGTACCGTCAGATGTGCAATCTCTTCCGGTAGCCTGGTATCGATGAAATCATCTTTGACCTTGTTCAGCAGAATGCTTCCATCCTGGAGCTTGGTCTCAGGTAGAATCAGCAGAAATTGGTCATCGCTCCAACGTGCAATGAGATCCACCCAGCGCAGACGATCACGTAGATAGCGACTGACCGCAAGCACCACCTCCTGGGAGAGTGCCTGGTTGCCGACCCGTGCCTCGATCTCCACCACCGCAAGACAGAGAGGATTGGTATAACGCCGGCTCCTAGTTACCTGGGCACTTAACACCCGGTGGAATGCCTGTTTATTGGCCAGGCCGGTAAGTTCATCAGTGAGAGTGAGTTCTTCAACCTGAAGCCGCAGCTTAGCACTCTCCTCTCTAAGGGTCTCATATTCGCTAATATCGGTAAAACAGCGCAGAGTCATGCCATTTGTGTCAGGGATCTCCTGGGTCTGAATCTTGAGCTGACAGGAGAGGATGCCACGAATATACAGCTGTAGGCGTCCATCTGGATGAAACAGCCCCTGAAGCTCAGGGGACGGCATCTCTTCCCTGCCGCATCCGATCAGACCATCGGGGTCCTGTTTAAGCATATTGCACAGGGAGGAATTGATGGCCACTACCTGTTCGTCCAGGTCCAGAATCAGTAGTCCAGCCGGGCAGCTGTTAAACCAGGCATCAGTGGAAAGGGCGTTGGCATTTTCCGTCATCATTCACTTCTCCAGCTCTATAATTATTTGTACAAAATCAACCACCAGTAAATGCGGAGGTTTTTGGCAGCGGGAGTGCTGCTGCCACCAGACAATACAGATACGGGAAGACAAATGTTACTCTGCCCTCACTATCTTCCCTGAGAAATTCCGGCTAGGTCTATCCAGGACCTGTATGGATAGAGCGGCAGGCGGAACAAAATTCTTTAATCTGACCAGCCTCAAACGGAGCCATTCAGGTTGGCGCGAGCCCTGGCCACAGCTGCAAGTACCTGGCGGGGTGCAGTTCCGCCAATATGATCACGAGCAGCCACCGAGCCTTCCAAGGTCAGGCACTCGAATACATCGGCATTGATAATATTAGAGAATGCCTGAAGTTCAACCAGCTCCAGATCAGCCAGATCGCACCTCTTCTCCACGCAACGGGCCACTGCCTTGCCCACCACCTCATGGGCATCACGAAATGGCAGGCCCTGGCGTACCAGATAGTCTGCCAGATCGGTGGCGGTGGCGAATCCCTGCATGGCAGCCTTACGCATGGCGTCATGCTGGCAACTGATGGCCGGTATCATATCGGCAAATACCTTGAGCGACCCCTTCAGGTTATCTACGGTGTCGAACAGTGGCTCCTTGTCTTCCTGGTTGTCTTTGTTATAGGCCAGAGGCTGTCCCTTCATCAAGGTAAGTAGAGACATCAGGTGGCCAAAGATGCGTCCACTTTTGCCCCGAATCAGCTCAGGCACATCCGGATTTTTCTTCTGCGGCATGATGGAAGAGCCGGTACAGAAGCTATCAGAGAGCTCCACAAACCCAAACTGGGCCGAGGACCAGATAATCAGCTCCTCAGAAAAACGTGACAGGTGCATCATGATCAGGGCGGCAGCTGCGCTAAACTCAATGGCAAAATCCCGGTCACTGACCGAGTCCAGCGAGTTTTCACTGGGGCGTTCAAAGCCAAGAAGCTGTGCAGTATAGTTGCGGTCGATGGGGTAGGTGGTGCCGGCCAGGGCCGCAGCACCCAGTGGCATGATGTTGACCCGCTTGTTGCAGTCGGCCAGACGTTCACGGTCACGCTGTAACATCTCGAACCAGGCCATCATGTGGTGGCCGAAGGTGATGGGTTGGGCCGTTTGCAGGTGGGTAAATCCGGGCAGGATGGTCTCGGCCTCGCTCTCTGCCATATCCAGCAGTGCCAGTTGCAGACGCAGGATCTCACTGCGGATGACCTCGATCTCATCCCGCAGGTAGAGACGGATGTCGGTGGCCACCTGGTCGTTGCGGGAGCGGCCGGTATGCAGTTTTTTACCAGCATCGCCGATAGCGTTGGTCAGGGCCGATTCGATATTCATGTGGACATCTTCCAGCTCCACCGACCACTCAAATCCGCCCTGCTCGATGCGCTGCTGGATCTGCTCCAGGCCAAGGATAATAACATCGCATTCCGGCTGGGTGAGTATGGCCTGCTGCGCCAGCATTTTGGCGTGTGCAATTGAGCCCTGGATGTCATACTGGTAGAGCCTTTGGTCAAACTCTACGGATGCGGTAAAGGCCTCAACGAAGGCATCCGTTGGCTGGTTGAAACGGCCGGACCAGAGTTTCTTGTTACTCATTATTAATTGTTTTCCTGAAGCGGGTTAATCAGAAGAGCATAAAGCGTGTGATTATAACAGGAAAGGTGAGACACCCAATGCTATGGAAATGAAAATATGCCAGAGAACTCTAAAGCACTGTCAACCACAAGCGTAGGAGACAGCTGTTTCCTGCCCAATTTCTGCAATGTTCAAGCGGTGTTTGCCGTGGTTATCACAGCCCAGCTTTTAGCTCTGGTGCTGACATTGAACAGCAGTGGGATGGGTGCAGGTTTCTCATCCAGTCTCAGTCTCTACTCTCTGTTTATTCAATGGGTTGCCCTGACCTGGGCCGCCTGTATCTGTCTCCTGCGACCATATCTGAGCCAGTTGCCAAATTGGTTGGTGGGCATACTGTTGTTGTTGCTGATACTACTGATCACCTTTGGGGTCAGCGCATTATCTGCCTATGTTTTGGAGCTGCACAATCACAGTAGTGTCTATTGGTTATTTCTACTAAAGAATATGTTGATCAGTGCCATAGTTGCAGCCCTGATGTTGCGCTATATCTACCTGCAGTTTTTATGGCGGCAGCAGGTGGTTGCAGAATCCCAGGCCCATCTCCAATCCCTGCAATCACGTATCCGGCCACACTTCCTGTTTAATAGTATGAACACCATTGCCAGTCTTATTCGCAACAGGCCAGAGATTGCTGAAGATACCATCCATGATCTGTCTGACCTGTTTCGCGCCAGTCTGTCTGATGCCAGGAACCTCTCCACTTTGGGTAATGAGCTGGAGTTGGCACGGGGCTACCTGCGCATAGAGGGCCAGCGTCTTGGGGAGCGGCTGCAGGTGACCTGGGATCTGGATGAACTTCCTCTGGAGGCGAAGATGCCGGCCCTTATGTTGCAGCCACTACTGGAGAATGCGGTCTATCACGGTATTGAACCGACACCAGGGGGCGGGGCCATCGAGATTGTAGGGCGGTATCGACGCCATCGAGTGAATATCTCAATCCGCAACAGTCAGCCACCAGAAACCAGCAAAAGACACAGCAGTGGCAATCAGATGGCCATGGAGAATATCCGCCAGCGGCTGCAGAGCTGTTATCAGGGGCAAGCCGGTCTTACCCAAAGCGAGGTGGATGATAGCTACCAGGTGCGCCTGTTCCTCCCGCACCCATGGATCGAACTCACATGAAGATACTAATCGTAGATGATGAGCAGCTGGGCCGGGAACGCCTGATGCAGTTGGTGGAAAAGATTGGCTCACCTTATACGGTCGTTGCCCAGGCGGCCAGCGGGGCCGAGGCAGTTGAGATGTGCACTGCCCTGGAGATCGATCTGGTGCTAATGGATATAAGAATGCCAGGCATAAACGGTCTTGAGGCGGCGGCCCGTATCATGCGCAATGATCCACCCCCAGCGGTTATTTTTGTTACCGCCTATGAGGAACATGCCCTGGAGGCCTTTGACCGCAACGCCGTGGACTACCTGCTCAAACCAGTACGGAAGGAGCGCCTGGAACTGGCGCTAGGCCGAGCCCAGGCCCTGAGTCGGGTACAAATCCAGGCACTGGACGAATTGAAGGGGAATACAACGGCGTATGTCTATTCCAGCTTTAGGGGCGGCGTGTTGCGTATCCCGGCAGATGAGGTCTACTTCTTCCGTGCCGAGCAGAAGTATGTGATTGCCAGACATCGGGATGGAGAGGCCCTGCTGGAGGAGTCATTGAAGACCCTGGAACAGCAGATGGGAGAGAGTTTTTTGCGCATTCATCGTAATGCCCTAGCGGCTAAGGGCTGGTTGAGCGGCCTGGAAAAACGGCCTGATGGACACTTTCAGGTCTACTTTCGGGATATCGATGATCGACTGGAGGTGAGTCGCCGCCATCTGCCTGAGGTTCGGCGTTGGCTGAAAGGGGGGTAATTTTTTGCATATACCTAGAAATAAAGAATTAACCGCAAAAAACTGGCCTCTGGATTTGCCACCCAGCCAGCAAGCATTTAGCATTCACCCTTTTCAGCCGGATCTTTCTATATGAGTGACCAAACAGTACGTATTGCAACCAGAAAATCACCCCTGGCCATGTGGCAGGCGGAGCATGTTGCCGCCGAACTGAAAAAGACCCACCCTGGCCTCCAGGTGGAGATCTTGGGTATGAGCACCCAGGGTGACAAGATACTGGATACCCCACTGGCCAAGATCGGGGGCAAGGGTCTGTTTGTGAAGGAGCTGGAGCAGGGCATGCTGGCGGGTAGTGCCGATATCGCGGTGCACTCCATGAAGGATGTACCGGTGGAACTGCCAGAGGGGTTGCACCTGCCGGTGATTATGCAGCGGGAGGATCCCAGAGATGCCTTCGTCTCCAACAACTTCCAGGGTCTGGATGGGCTGCCGCAAGGGGCCACCGTGGGCACCTCCAGCCTGCGCCGTGAGTGCCAGCTGCGGGAGAGGCGTCCCGATCTGAAGATTGCCCCCCTGCGCGGCAATGTGAACACCCGTCTGCGTAAGTTGGATGAGGGGGAGTTTGATGCCATCATCCTGGCCTCGGCCGGCCTCATTCGACTGGGATTTGGGCAGCGCATTGCCGGCTTCATCGAGCCGGAACAGAGTCTGCCTGCCATCGGACAGGGTGCGGTGGGTATCGAATGCCGAGTAGATAATGCCCGGGTCAATGCCCTGCTGGGGCCGTTGCGCCATGCCGAAACGGCGCTGTGCGTTTCGGCCGAACGGGCCATGAATCATCGTCTGATGGGCGGCTGTCAGGTCCCCATTGCCGGTTATGCCATCCTGCAGGGAGATGAACTCTATCTGCGCGGACTGGTGGGAGAGCCAGACGGCAGCCATATCATCCGGGCCGAGACTCGAGGCGCCCACCAGGACGCAGAGGCCATGGGTGTGGCACTGGCGAATGAGTTACTGGCCAATGGGGCAGAGCCCATCCTGAAGGCCCTGTACGAAAAGTAGATATCGAATTCATGAATCTAACACCACTCATACCGGACCCTGCCCAGTGAGTTGTGATCTCACCGGCATCGGCGTTCTCATTACCCGCCCCCGTGGACAGGCAGAGGCGCTGTGTGATCTGATCTCCGACCGGGGCGGGAGCACTATTTCTTTTCCCACCATCACCATAGATGGTCCTGAAGACCCGGTGAGGGCCAGGGCGTTGCTGCGGCAGATGCCGGAGTGTGATCTGGTCATCTTTGTTAGTCCCAACGCGGTGCGTTACGGGTTTGCACTTCTGGGAGAGTATGGCCTGCCCCCGGGGTTGCCCGTTGCTGCGGTGGGTAAGGGCAGCGCCAGGGTCCTGGCAGAGATGGGGATTACGGTGGATATTCTGCCCCAGCAGCAGTTTGACAGTGAGGCACTGCTGGAGCTACCGCAACTGACCCGGGTAGCAGGCAAGCGCATTTTCATCCTGCGTGGCAATGGTGGACGTTCCCTATTGGGAGATACCCTGCGGGAGCGTGGGGCCGAGGTGGAGTACGTGGAGGTGTATACCCGGCAGCAGGTAACGGCAGATACCACGCCCCTGTTATCCACCTGGTACGAACAAGTGCAGATAGTAACCGTTACCAGCTGTGAGATCCTGGATAATCTCTCCCGAATGCTGGGAGAGCGGGGTCACTCCCTATTATGCCAAACTCCACTGGTAGTGGTGAGTGAGCGCATCCAAGCCCAAGCCCGGGTGCTGGGTTGTAATCATACGGTGGTGGCCCCTGAGGCATCTGATCAGGGGTTGCTGAGATCAATCTGTAACTGGGCAGAAGATATTGGTAATAGATCGGCATGACGCTACACTAGGCCTTATATACCGTCCTTGGAAAAAATGATGAACGAAACAAAGAAACAGGAACTCGATCCCACCACCTCGGAGCCAGCTGAAGAGATAGTGCCCACCCCAGAAGAACAGACCGAGCCCAGAGCGGAGCAGGATGCTCAGCCGGAGGGATCCAGACTACCGCTGATTATTGCGCTACTGGCGCTGGTGGTGGCACTTGGGGGTGTTGGCCTGGGTTATACAAAATGGGCTGAGCTCAAACACACCATGCAGTTGAAGGGACAGGCTGTGGTGGAGCTCAAAGAGAGACAGCTGGAGGCCAAGGGGCGACTGGATAAGTCTGGCAAGACCATCGCCGCTCAGCAGGCCGCCTTTTCCGCACTGGATGAGATGCTGAAACAGGAGCGTGCCCGGCTGCTGCAGCAGGGCGTTGAGATGAAAGACTCTCTAGATGGGGTGTTTCGACGCATTGGTCGCAGTAGCACCCAGTGGATTATATCCGAGGCGGAGTATCTGATGCGGATTGCTAATCATCGGCTGCAACTGGAGGGAGATGCCGCTACCGCCCTGGTTGCCATGAATACGGCAGACGAACGGCTGCGGGATTCCGGTGACCCAGCATGGAACGGAGTTAGAGAGGTGCTAGCGAGCGAGATGGCGCAGCTACAAGCGATCAAGGTGCTGGATCTGGCCGGGCATGCTGCAAAGCTCTCAGGCCTGATCTCTCAGGTGGAAAAACTGAAGTTGCCACACTCAGGACCAGTTGTCAGCACGAAGTCACAGGGTAAGGATGAAAACCCCAAGGAGTTCACCATTGATGCCGTTTTGCATGATGGCTGGGAGGGGTTCAAATCCCTGATGGTGATCCGTAAGAGTGACCGCCCACTCACCGCCAGGTTAGGGCCAGAGCAGCAGTTTTTCCTTTATCAGAATCTACGTTTGCAACTAGAGGCCGCACGTCTGGCGCTACTGCGGCGGGACCAAATTTTATATGACTCCAGTCTGGAACGGGCGGCGACCTGGGTAGCGGAGTTTTTTGACCAGAAGCTGACAATGACCAAGACCATGCAGGCTGGAATTAAAGACCTCAAGGGGTTACAGGTACAACCACCACTGCCAGATATAACCAAATCACTACGCATGTTGCTAGAACAGCGGCACATGAACAGTGAAGGGCAGAAGGCTGGATCATGAGGGCCCTAATAAGTGCACTGGTTTTGCTGGCACTGTCGGTAGCGCTGGTCTCCCTATTAAATCAAGGCAACGGCTACGCCCTGTTTGGATATGGTGAATGGACGGTAGAGGGCAGTCTGGCGCTGTTTATCCTGCTGGACCTGCTATTGTTTCTGGCCCTGTATCTATTACTGCGCACCTTATCCAGGATGTGGTCCATGCCGGAACGCCTGCAGGAGTGGAAAAAGGGTCGGCGGGAGAAACGTGCGCAGAACTCTCTGGCCAATGGCCTGATGGATCTGGCTGCAGGTAAATGGAAGAGTGCTGAACAGAAGCTGCTCAAGCATGTGGATGTCTCGGACCGGCCGCTGTTGAACTATCTGGGCGCGGCCCGCACCGCCCAAGCACAGGGCGCACAAGGAAAACGTGACAACTATCTGCAACTTGCCTATGCAAGTGCCCCCTCTGAAGATATTGCGGTCACCTTGACCCAGGCCGAACTCCAGCTCTCCAACGGCCAGATGGAACAGGCCCTGGCTACCCTGATGCATCTGCGCCAGTTGGCGCCACGGCACGCTTATGTGCTCAAGCTTTTGAAGGATCTCTACCTGGAACTAGAAAGCTGGTCCCAGCTGCAGCAGTTGTTGCCAGAGTTGCACAAGAGGGATGTGATTACCCAGGATGAGTTGCACGATCTGGAACAGAAAATCTATGTAGAGCTTCTGCATCAGGCGGCTGTGAAACAGGATACTGACACCATGGAGGCAGTTTGGCATCAAGCGCCCAAACGGCTGCGCAGTCATGGAAAGATGGTGCTTATCTATGTGGAATATCTCTCTGCCAACGGTTTTGAGGCTAAGGCTGAGCAGCTACTGCAGAATACCATTTCTGACAACTGGGACGATGATATAGTGGCGCTGTATGGCCAAATGGAAGGAGCAAATACTACACGGCAGTTGAATGCAGGCGAGTCCTGGCTGTCACAACATCAGCGCAGCCCGGTGCTGTTGCTGGCCCTGGCGCACATCTGTCTGCGTGGCAAGCTGTGGGGCAAGGCGCGCAACTATCTGGAGGCTAGTATCGGGGCTGGCCCATCTGCAGAGGCACATCAGGAACTGGGGTTGCTGTTGGAGCAGATGGGTGAGCAGGAGTTGGCGCTGGATAACTTCCGGGCTGGACTGGAGTTGGCCTCTAATGGCCCAGCTTCAAGATCCTGGCAGTATGATGGTCCTAAGACCCAGGACAATTCTGTACTCGAGAGAGATACCACCGCCCTGCGCCAACCCATGGATGCTGCCCTCCCGGCTGACTGAATGTCAGAGCTGATATTAGGATGCGGTCACCTAGGACGCCTGGTCGCAGCTGAGAGATTGGATCGTGGGCATCAGGTCCTTGGGGTGATTCGTACCGCATCCAGCAGTGAGCAGTTGCGGGAGTTGGGAATCAGCGCAACGCAGCTGGACCTAGACACATCCGGTCCCTCCAAACTTCCCCTTGAGAACTCAACCCTGTTCTATTTTGTTCCACCACCCCGAACGGGGGATCTGGATACCCGGATACAACGACTGATCTCAGAGTTCAGTCACCAAGGCAATCCACACCGCGTCGTCTATCTAAGCACCACCGGGGTGTACGGGGATTGCAAGGGGGCATGGATCTCAGAGGAGCAGCCGGTCAACCCGGTGGTGGCACGAGCCAAGCGACGTTGGGATGCCGAGTGCAGATTTCGAGAGTGGAGTTCTGCCACTGGTGGGGAGTTGGTAATCCTGCGTGTAGCCGGAATCTATGGCCCTGGCAAACTACCACTGGAACGGCTGCGTAAGGGCCTCCCTCTGGTGCGGGCGAAGGAGTCGCCCTGGACCAATCGTATCCATATATCTGATCTGGTACAGGTGTGTATTGCGGCCATGGATCAGGGCCGCAATGGGGAAGTCTATAATGCAAGCGATGGCTCTCCCGGCACCATGATCGATTACTTCACCCAGATCGCCGAGCTGTCCGGGCTGCCACCACCTCAAGCCATATCCCTGGCTCAGGCGCAGGAGCAACTCTCTGCTGGCATGCTGTCATATATGCGGGAGTCCCGACGCCTGGATAACAGCAAGATCAGGAGTGATCTGGGGATAACCCTTGAATACCCCACGCTGGAGCAGGGCCTCCCAGCCTGCCTTTCTACCTAACGGTCGCCTACTCTGTTTAGGGCTGGCTCTTGCTGCTGCTGAGCCACTCGATTATTGGGTCCCACTGCTCCAGATCGTGCCACACCTGGGATGGGGCGAGTTCAAACAGCCCCAGCCCCTTCTCGGCCGAGCGGATATAGTTCTGGCTCTCGCGCAGATGGGTCAGTACTGGTATCTGCAGGTGCCCCAGGTACTCCTCAAGCTGCCGATAGACGTTGGTTCTCTCCCACACCCGGTTTGCCACTATGGCTATCTTGGTCTGTTGTTTGGAGACCCGTCCACTCTTGAGCATCTCCTCCAGAAAACGGCTGCAGGCGCGCATATCAATGGGTGATGGAAGCACCGGGATGAGCAGGGTCTGAACGCGGCGCAGCATGGCGTTGATCTCTTTGCCATGGATCGCGGCGGGTGCGTCCATGATCAGGTAGTCTGTACCCCTGGTTGCTGTGGCAGGGCCATTTGCGGCATCAATCCCTTCGATGTTGGGAATACCTTCATACCCGTCACGGGCCTTTAACCAGTCCAGGGATGACCCCTGCGGGTCAAAATCGGCCAGGGCCACCTTCTTCCCCTCATCTGCAAACCAGGTGGCGATATTGGTTGCCAGTGTGGTCTTGCCACATCCGCCCTTGGCATTCATCAGCATGATAGTCCGCATGGGTCAGCCTCCATTATTTACTAGATTATTATAGGTTTTAATCGGCACGATATTACTCAATGTTTAACTCGTCCCAAATTTTGTCAACACGTTTGCTCACTGCCGGGTCCATGGTTATGGTGCGCCCCCACTCCCGGTCGGTTTCACCCGGCCACTTGTTGGTGGCATCAAATCCCATCTTGGAGCCGAGACCGGATACTGGTGATGCAAAGTCCAAATAGTCGATGGGGGTGTTATCAATAATTGTAGTATCTCGTCCCGGGTCCATGCGGGTAGTCATGGCCCAGATTACATCCTGCCACTCCCGCACGTTTACATCCTCATCCGTGACCACCACAAATTTGGTATACATGAACTGGCGCAGGAATGACCAGATGCCCAGCATCACCCGCTTGGCATGTCCCGGATACTGCTTTTGGATGCTGACTATGGCCATGCGGTAGGAGCACCCCTCAGGCGGTAGATAGAAGTCGACTATCTCCGGAAACTGTTTTTTCAGGATGGGTACGAACACCTCATTCAGGGCCACCCCCAGGATTGATGGTTCATCTGGCGGGCGTCCGGTGTAGGTGCTGTGGTAGATAGGATTGCGGCGGTGGGTGATGCGGTCGATGGTGAAGACCGGAAACTGGTCCACCTCGTTGTAGTACCCGGTGTGGTCTCCAAACGGGCCTTCCGCTGCCATGTCATCTGGGTGAATATGGCCCTCAAGCACAAATTCTGCCGTGGCCGGTACCTGCAGATCGAAGCCGATACATCCGGTTACCTCGGTGCGGCTCCCCCGCAGCAGGCCGGCGAAGGCGTATTCAGACAGGGTGTCCGGTACCGGGGTTACGGCGGCCAGGGTGGTGGCCGGATCGGTGCCCAGGGCCACTGCCACCGGATATGGCTCTCCTGGATGCTGTTGTTGCCACTCCCTGAAGTCCAGGGCGCCGCCACGGTGTGACAGCCAACGCATGATCACCCGGTTCTTGCCCAGCACCTGCATGCGGTAGATACCCAGGTTGAGGCGGGGTTTATTGGGGCCTCGGGTTACCACCAAGCCCCAGGTTATGAGGGGGGCGGCATCCTCCGGCCAGCAGGTCTGAATGGGAATCTTGGACAGGTCTACGGCGTCACCTTCGAGTACCATCTCCTGGCAGGGGGCGCCTTTTCTCTCCTTGGGAGCCATATCCAGGACCTTCCTGAATACCGGGAGCTTTTCCCAGGCGTCACGCATGCCTTTGGGTGGTTCTGGCTCCTTTAGCATGGCCAGCAGGCTTCCCACCTCCTGCAGGGCCTCCACCGACTCCTCTCCCATCCCCAGGGCAACCCGGTTGGGGGTGCCGAACAGATTGCCAAGCAGGGGGAAGTCAGAGCCCTTGACGTTTTCGAACAGCAGCGCCGGTCCGCCCCGACGCAGGGTGCGGTCGCAGATCTCGGTTATTTCCAGGTATGGATCCACCTCTGCCGAGATGCGTTTTAGCTCCCCCAGGTTCTCCAGTTGCCCGATGAAATCCCTTAAATCTTTGTATTCCATAAGATCTCAGTCATTCCAAATTGTTAGTGATTTGTAATCCTGTTCCAGTCGGTTCAGATGCGAAATCCTCCGTAACGCCGACGCATGTGCAGGCTCTTGTAAGCGACGCCACCAATCAATCCGACCACTAGCAAGATCGCAACCAGAATAGACCAAGTATTGAAGCCAAAACCTGAGCCACTATCACTATCTTTTTCAACCTCAGGCAGAGGTGCTCCCAGAATCTCCCCCATCTGCTGCAGGCGCTGTTTCATAATAGCATTCTGCTTGATCAGGGTGGATTGGTTGCTGTTAGACGACCCACCTGTTTCTTGCAGTTTCTTTTTGGCTTGTTGCAGTTCCTGCTCCAAGGTGGATATGCGTTGGCTTGCTGTTTGATCGGTTTTTTTCAGCAGATCCTGTAGCAGTCTGGCCTCATGCAGAGTGGCCCTAAGCTCGGCCTCACTGGAAGCCAGCTTCTTTTTTATAGCTCGGATCTGCTTTGATTGGCTGCCAGAGTTCGTGGAACTGGTTTTTTTCAACCGGGCGTTAAGACGTTTGGTCTCTTTCTGTTCCTTCTTCAGAGTATTACTCATTGTAGCCAATTTCTGTTTGGCTAGGGCAAGGTCCCTTTTCAGTTTATCGGTATCGCCTGTAGCAGGGGTCTGTCCAGCAAGGGCAGCCTTGAGAGCCTTCTCCTTCTGGCGCAACTTTTTCTGGAGCGTACTGGATTTTGCCTGCAGTTCCAACAACATAGCCCGGGCTGGTTTCTCGTTGCTGATATAGATGGTCTTGACCCAGCCCTCTTTACCATCACCAAGACGCACCTTGGAAAAGGCGCCATTTTTTTTCTGTACATCCAGTGGAGTACCACTGGGAAGGACCTTGGTTGGTTGGCTGGCAGTATCAGGCTTGGCGTATAACCCAACCAGCAGTTTATCAGTAATATGTGCGGCCTGGGCGCTACCAATGGCAAATAAGAGCACAAAAAAGAATCTCAACATCAGGCCTTTTCCTCAGGTATTGCCTCTGCGGTTATACCGCTGTGACGTAAAAGGGCATCAATCTCCGGTTCCCGGCCCCGGAATGCCACAAACAGTTCCATTGCATCCCGGGAACCCCCTTGCTCCAAGATGCTATGTAAAAATGACTCCCCGGTATTCTGGTCGAAAATACCTTTGATCTCAAATAGTGAGAAGGCATCAGCAGAGAGTACCTCAGCCCACTTATAGCTATAGTAGCCTGCTGCATAGCCGCCACCGAATATGTGAGAGAAGCCGTGGGCAAAGCGATTGAACTCCGGTGGCTGGATTACCGCCATCTCGGCTCGCACCTGTTCCAGGATCTCGTAGATCCTGCCCCCCTCTCCCGGCGTGAACTCCTGGTGGATGCGCAGATCGAAGATGGCGAACTCCAGTTGGCGTACCATCTGCATTCCGGATTGGAAATTTTTTGCCGCCTGCATCCGTTGGAACATCTCCTGCGGGATGGGTTCGCCACTCTGGTAGTGGCCAGATATCAGCTCCAGGGCCTCGCGTTCCCAACACCAGTTTTCCATGAACTGGGATGGAAGTTCCACGGCATCCCAGGCCACGCCGCTGATGCCGGATACACTAGGATAATCGATCCGAGTGAGCATATGGTGCAGGCCGTGGCCAAATTCATGGAACAGGGTCTCCACCTCATCGTGGGTAAGCAAGGCCGGCTTGTCACCCACGGGGGGTGAGAAGTTGCAGGTGAGGTATGCCACCGGGGTCTGGGTGTGTTCCGGGGTGACAAAGCGGCTGGCACACTCATCCATCCAGGCACCGCCGCGTTTTTGTGGGCGAGCATACAGATCCAGATAGAACTGTCCACGCAGTTCACCATTCCGGTCCCTGATCTCATAGAAGCGTACGTCCGAGTGCCAGGTCTCCACCCCGGTTGTCTCGGTTATCTCTACGCCGTAAAGACGTTTGACCACATCGAACATGCCGGGGATGACCCGGGTGTCGGGAAAATATGGTTTTATCTCTTCCTGGCTGATGGAGTAGCGGTGCTGGCGTAGTTTTTCTGAGTAGTAGCCGATGTCCCAGGCCTGCAACCCATGCACGCCGTATTGGTCTGCGGCAAACTGCTCCAGCTCACTTAGCTCGGTCCGGGCCTGGGAGATGGAGCGGGTGGCGAGGTCGGTGAGAAACTCCATCACCTCCTGGTTGCTACGTGCCATCTTGCGGGCGAGAGAGCGCTCTACATAGTTGTCAAAATCCAGCAGCTGCGCCTGTTCATGGCGCAGGGCCAGCAGCTGTTCCATGATCTCGCTGTTGTCCCATTTGCCCGCATCCGGACCGCGGTCAGAGGCGCGGGTGGAGTAGGCCTGGTACATCTCCTGGCGCAGCTCCCGATTCTCGGCGTAGGTGAGTATGGGCAGGTAGGAGGGGAATTCCAGGGTTAGCAGCCACCCCTGTTCTCCCCGCTGCTCGGCGGTCTGGCGGGCCAGATCCAAGGCCGACTCGGGCAGACCGGATAGGAGTGTTTCATCCTGGACCGTTTTGCTCCAAGCGTTGGTGGCGTCCAACAGGTTTTCGCTAAATTTGCTGCCCAGCCTGGAGAGTTCCTGGTTTATCTCCTTGAATCTGGTTTTTTTATCTGGAGAGAGATTTACACCAGAAAGCTTAAAATCAAGCAGGGCGTTATCCAGGCTTTTGTTCTGTGCAGCGTCCAGTTGTGGGTCACTCTCACGCACCTGTTTATAGGCCCGAAACAGCCGCTCATTCTGGCCCATTTCAGTGGCGTAATCGCTGAGTTTGGACAGGCAGACGTTATAGGCTGCGCGCAGTTCTTCCGAGTTGACCACTGAGTTCATGTGGCTCACCGGTGACCAGGCACGACTGAGCCGGTCATCCAGGATATCCAGTGGTTCCACCAGGCTGCTCCAGTTGAACTCCCGGCTACCATCCAGCAACTTGCTGGTGCCGGATCGACACTCGGCCAGCAGCTGGTCGATGGCGGGTTCAACATGTTCCGGTTGAATAAGTGAAAAGGGTGGCAGTCCCTCAAGATGTAGTAGGGGATTGTCCATAAACGCTGAAAGACCTCACGGGATTAGATATTGGATACCAAGATGTCACATTGTGACATGAAATGCTCTTATCACACAGCCCGGTGCACTACACCAGTTTGAATGATAGTAGCCAGACAAATAGGATGCCGCCTACAAAGAAGGCAGTGGTGGCCAGAGAGATGAATAGTCGATAGCGCCGTACCAGATTGAACTCTGGCAGGCTGGAGAGAAGAAACGGCTGGTGGCGGGAGCCGGTAGCACTCAGGGTGTGCAGTTGGTTCTCCCCCATGAGCTGCTGCTGTTCGGTCTGAGCCTGCTTGGCCGCTTTGTGGCGTACCTGTTCCCACTCTGCAGCATCAATGCGTCCATCCCGGTTACGATCAAACTCCAGCAGCAACCCGGCCTGATCCTGTTTCCAGTCGCGCAGTAGTTCTCGCGTTATCTCTTTACGTTGCTGTATATGGTCCATCTCATCCATGCTCCTGAATAGTCCTATAGCATAGAGTGGATCCTGGTGCTGGATACGGGATTCGGTATAACGGTAACGAGAGCCAATAGTTGTATGCTGCCCGAGAATTCTGGCCAGCTGCCAGAATTTTCCAGGAGCAGTAGTGGTACTGGTATAGCTCGATGGGGTGCTGCTGTTGCCATGCCAGACAATGGTATGCTTTGAAGTAACATCTGCCCCATCCGGGTCAATGATGCACTCCCCGGTGTCATCTTGCAGCAGAAACAGATGCTCACTATTGCCCTTCTCTATGGTGTGCCAGTGTTTGTCTCCACGGCGCTCAATCTTATAGCGGAACCAGCAACACTCCCGGCCAGTGAGGGGGGCCAAGATGGGTTCACCCTCCATCTTGATGGCCATGCCGACAAGTTCCACATAGCCCTGATGGGCTGAGCGTACCTTGGCTGTAGGGATGTCCTCAATGGTCCGAACCCGGCGCAGGTAGCGAACTACCAGATAGAGGCCAACCAGGGCGGTGATGGCCGACCCGATGGTCAGCGCCCAGAACTCCCAGTTGGATAGGAGAGTGATCTGGTGGGTAAGGGACATTAACCTAGAATCCTCAGTTGAACACCACGAAGGGTGTGCTTGGGGTGGTGCAGGGCAAGGCGCAACGATAAGGAATAGTTATTCTATTCCAAGGAATTATAAAACTTGTCGCTCCATGCTTACGTCCCTCACCTACGTCCATGTAAGTGACACCGCCATGCGTCGCCCCAAATGCGCCATTAGCGGTGTAGTGCTCTTCACTCAGCAGGTGAGTGTTAAAAGTGCTGTTAAAGCCCATACACTCAGGATGTTAATTACTGTTAGTAGTGGTCAACTGAGGAATGTAGGTTCAATCAAACAGTGATTTCAAATCTACGTCCTGCTTCTCTTGCTCAGAAAATTCCAGCAGGTCGGCGGCCTTGAAATTAAACATACCAGCGATAATAACATCAGGAAACTGCTCTATGCGGACATTGTTGTTGTTTACGCTTTCATTATAAAATTCGCGCCGGTCGGCAATGCTGTTCTCCAGCCCGCTGATGCGGCCCTGCAGGTGCAGAAAGGTCTCGTTGGCCTTCAGGTCAGGATAGGCCTCGGCCACGGCAAATAGGTTGCCCAGCCCTAGCCGCAGCTGGCCCTCGGCGGCACCGAGGGCGCCCATATCACCCTGTTGCCGGGCGGCGGAGACTGCGCTTCGGGCCTGCATTACCCGTTCCAGGGTCTCCTGTTCATACTGCATATACTGCTTACAGGTCTCTACCAGCTTGGGCAGTTCGTCATGCCGTTGCTTCAAAAGCACGTCAATATTTGACCACGCCTTAGATACGCCATGCTTCAGATTTACCAAGCCGTTGTAGATGGTTACCGCATAGATTGCAGTCAGTGCGATCACCCCCAAGACGACGAAAGTGGATATGTCCATGCCAGCTCCTTTTTTCTATGGTGCCAATGATTGTATCATTAGTCGGATGTGTAACCACTCAGGAGTAATATGTGGCAGATATTAGAGCATTTCAAGGCAAGGCACCCTCTATTGCGGAGGATGTATGGGTGGACCCCACTGCGGTAATCATCGGTGAGGTGGAGCTGGGTACTGGTTGTTCCATCTGGCCACAAGTGGTGATACGTGGCGATATCCATCACATAAAGATTGGCACCAATACCAATATTCAGGATGGAAGTGTGGTGCATGTGACCCACGATAGTCGCTTCAATCCCGGCGGCTATCCCACCATCATTGGCAATAATGTGACGGTTGGGCACAAGGTGATGCTGCATGGCTGCACCATTGGCGACAACTGTCTTATAGGGATGGGTGCGGTGGTGATGGATGGGGCTGTTATCGAGCCTCGGGTGGTGTTGGGGGCCGGTAGTCTGGTACCTGGTGGCAAGGTGTTGGATGGGGGTTATCTGTGGCATGGATCACCGGTACGCAAGGTGCGGGAGTTGAATCAGAGAGAGCAGGAGTTTCTGGACTACTTGGCGGCCAACTACTTCAGGCTGAGTCAGCAGTATCGGGAGGAGTGATCAGATACTATTAACCCAGCCCCATATTATGGGGCTGGGTTAATAACGTGCCGTTCGAGAGCATTTGCCTTATTAGGCAATCAATAATCTACGCTGCAAGTTGATCTCATAAATTCGAGAGGATCAGCAGGGCCGACCCATCCATTTAGTCTGGCAAAATCTTTCCGGCCAAAAATAGCTTTACACCCATTACGATAATGTATGGTGTAATTTTCAAAGTCGATTGTTTCCAGTGTGGAAAGTATTTTTTCATGTTTCTTTATGAATTCTACAATGACATCCAAATCTTTCATGTTTTGGTATTTCGGAGCTAATGCTGCAAATGTCATTTGAGCCGTCAACAACAACACCAATAAAAATATAGCCTTTACCATAGTCATCTCATAATTAATTATATAATTGGTATTTTTATAAGCCCTAACACCTTCTCAACCCGACTGGAGTAATCTGATAACCACTGAGGTATCCGGGCGTACACCACGCCATAGATAGAATGATTCTGCTGCCTGCTCCACCAGCATCCCCACTCCGTCCAGGGCCTTTCCAGCCCCGTGGTTCTGGCCCCAGCGCACAAATGCAGTAGGGGTGTCGCTATACATCATGTCATAGATCCAACCCCCAAGACGCAAGATGCTGCCGGGAATATCCGGCACCTCACCTGCCAATCCAGCGGCGGTTCCGTTGATTATGATATCGAACTCTTGCCCCTCAAGTTGTTCCAGTCCACATCCCGTGACCATGCCCAGAGTGGCACACTCTGTGGCCAGGGCAGAGGCCTTACTGGCGGTGCGATTGGCGATGGTCAGCCGCTTGGGATTGGCCTCCAATAGAGGGCGAAGTACGCCGCGGGTGGCGCCGCCTGCTCCAAGCAGCAGGATCTCTGCCCCAGACAGGGGGCAGCTGTGGTTCTGGCTAAGGTCGTTGACCAGACCAACGCCGTCGGTGTTATCACCGCGCAGCCTGCCGTCTGGTAGTAGTATCAGGGTGTTGACCGCGCCTGCGGTCTCTGCTCGGTCACTTCGTTCATCCGCCAGTCGCCAGGCATCCTCCTTGAACGGAACGGTAATATTCAGGCCCTTTCCTCCCTGTCTCAGAAATTTTCCAACCGCCTGGTCAAAGCTTCCAAGTCGCCCCAGGATGCGGTCGTACTCCAGTTTTTCCCCGGTCTGCTCGGCAAAGGCCTGGTGGATCAGTGGTGATTTGCTGTGTTCGATTGGGTTGCCGATAACGGCATATCTGTCGATCATATTCAGGCGTTAAGCCACTGAGCGGCCTGTTTGGCAAAGTAGGTCAGGATGCCATCTGCTCCGGCGCGTTTTATGCACAGCAGGGACTCCATCACTACCGCCTGCTCATCCAGCCAGCCGTTCTGGGCCGCTGCCATCAGCATGGCGTATTCACCACTCACCTGGTAGACGAAGGTGGGGGCGCCAAACTCATCCTTTACCCGGCGCACGATGTCCAGATATGGCATCCCTGGTTTGACCATCACCATGTCTGCACCCTCTTGCAGGTCCAGGGCGATCTCGCGCAGGGCCTCGTCTGAGTTGGCCGGATCCATCTGGTAGGTATACTTGTTGCCGCCTCCCAGGTTGGCAGCCGAACCCACGGCATCGCGGAAGGGGCCATAGAAGCTGGAGGCGTATTTTGCTGAGTAGGCCATGATGCGGGTGTGGATGTGTCCCTCTGCCTCCAGGATATTGCGGATGGCTCCAATGCGTCCATCCATCATATCGGAGGGGGCAACCATATCGGCACCGGCCGCGGCGTGGGATGCGGCCTGTTTCACCAGTACCTCTACAGTCTCGTCGTTTATTACATACCCGGATGCATCAATCAGCCCGTCCTGGCCGTGGGTGGTGAAGGGGTCCAGAGCCACATCGGTCATAACCCCCAGTTCAGGCACTGCATCCTTAAGTGCGCGTACTGCGCGCTGGGCCAGGCCGTCTGGGTTAAACGCCTCGCGGGCATCCTCAGACTTTGCCTCTGATGGTGTGACTGGAAACAAGGCAACAGCCGGGATACCAAGGGCGTGAACCTGTTTTGCCTCCTGTATTAGCAGGTCAATACTCAGGCGTTCTACCCCAGGCATTGAGGCTACCGCCTCACGTTCACCCTGACCTTCAAGGATGAATACCGGGTAGATGAAATCGGAGGATGTGATTTCGGTCTCCCGCATCAGGCGGCGAGAGAACTCATCCCGGCGCATGCGGCGCATACGGGTGTGCGGGAATGGTGCGCTTAGGGCTGTTTTATCTTGCATCGGCGGATCTCCGTTTACCGGTATAACTGATCAGCGCTATAAGATACCTTAGGCGGCGGTATGATATAAGCGTAAAAATCCGGTTGTTGGAAAAAAATACCTTTTGGGAGGTCTATTTTGCCATGATACTGGATTTTCATCCTGACTCCTGTTGAAATTAGAACCCCCTCTGAGATGGGAACGTAAGTGGATAGGGGTTGCCGAAGATTAAAGAATAATCGCTTGCCAGACGCTGCAGTCAGGTGTGGCCACAAAATAATTATAGATGGAGATTAAATTATGGAGCTAATATCACCTACCAAATTACGAATATCGCTTACAGTGCTATTTTTTCTGGTATTAATCATGCCTCAGCAGGCATGGAGCAAGTCGTTAACTGCACCACAAGCCATTATTCAGAAGGTTTCTGATCGTATGCAGCGGGCATTGAAGGGTAAGCCCAGCCCTAGCCGCGTGTATGGTGCAGTTAACCGAATTCTCGTGCCACATGTTAATTTTCATATGGTTGCAAAACGAGCATTGGGGAAGAAGTACTGGAGCAAGGCCTCATCTGGACAGAGAAGCAGATTTACTTCCCAGTTCAAACGGATGTTGGTCCGCACCTATGGCACTGCATTTTCCAGTTACGGCAGTTGGAAGATGCAGCATATTGGGACCAAGGGCAAAGGTAAGAGTGTGGCTGTGCGCACCCGGGTAACACCTTCCGGAACCAGCTCGGTCAATGTGGTCTATTTAATGTACCGTGGAAAAAGTGGGTGGCGTGCCTACGATATTATTATAGCTGGTGTGAGTCTGGCCAAAAGCCACACCGCCAGTTTTCAAGGAATAATCAAGCGTAGCGGTATGGAGGGCCTGATCAAGCGTCTGCGAACCATGAATAAGAAGTAAAATACTCACCCCCTGGCTGACAGTATATTTGTAGCTTTCTAAATCAGCTCATTGCTTCTGTTCTGTTGTTACGAAAACAACGTAAGCAGATGTAGCAATGATGTGCTCAACTGGCCAAGCCGTTGGCCTCTGGCCACGGGCAGCTTTGATCATAACCCAGTCAATTCGCAAAAACTTGCGCATAATGGCTATATGAAATGAAGATAAAACTACATCTGCCGGATGCTGTACAGGTACAACTAGTACACAGATAAATCAACCACCACCCTGTCCTGTAATAGATATCGTGACTGTCTTTGGTTATCACCAGTTGTGATGATGATGCCTATGGTGTCGAGGACGACGTGAGTGAACAGGATAATAGAAGAGGTCTGATTGCCAACCATAAACAACTGCGCCTGAATATTGATGGTTGTATCCATGGCAACCCACTAAGGTCAAGCCCATGACTGTAACTGCAGCAATTATCATCATTTTTTTTATACGCATCTCTGTTTTCCCTGATTTACCTTACACAGCATCCTGAATACAGTGCCTTAGAAATTAAGTTGGTGTTTCAGGAAATTCTAGATTGAACTGCATGAACCTATGCTGAACAAAATCCAATGCCTACACCCTTGCCAATAACCAAAACAGATACCATGCTTAGGGGGCAGGATAATTTTCTTAGGTTGGGATATACAGGCACAATCAACTGGCCAGACACCACTATAGCAATTAATATACGAAGCATACCTTCAAGAGGAAATGTTTATGTTTTTTGGCAACAAGCATCAACCCACAACCGATAACAATGATGACCGCAGAGCCATCAAACGGCGTCATCTAATCTACTATCTCCGGGTGTGGGACCTCAAAACAGACCAGCTCCTGGGACATATCGTTGACATCAATACCGGTGGTTTTATGCTGATCAGCGAGAAGCCAATTGAACCAAAGCAGACCTTTGGGCTGGAGATCCACTGGAATACCCCAGATGAGACTGAGATCCGAATCCAGTTTCAGGCCATAAGCCGCTGGAGCTCAAACGATATAAATAAGGCATTCTTCGACACTGGATTTGAGCTGGTCGATCAGGTTGAAGATGTGCTGAAACCAATCCGCGAGATGATTGAGGAATATGGCTTTCAGAACTAAATTCCCTCGGCAGCGCATCCTATCACTAGCGATAAGCCATAAATACTGACCGGCTGTAACTATTTATTGACTCGACCCATAGCATGAAGAGTTAAAACTTCATAAATGGCCTTAAACACAGAGGCAGTTCATAGCCGATGGCCACTCCATTGGCAAGGACCACAACGCAGAGCAGGAGTGCTACAGTAGCATTTTGATCCTTAACTGTAGGCAGGCGCACAGCGGCTGAACTCCCCATTTTATGTAGCTGGGTTAATTAAAAAATGAAAAAAATAAGCATTGTTGGCAGTGGTTTTGCCGGATTAGCAGCAGCAAGAAAACTGAGAACAGCAGAACCCAAGGCCGAAATCACCCTGATAGCACCCAAGGCCGAGTTTGTTTACCTGCCTGGCACCATCTGGATTCCATCCGGATTAAGAGAACCAGAACAGCTGCGGATCAGGCTGGATACCTTTCTGCACCGGATGAAGATAAAGCACTATCCCGCCTCCGCCACCGGCCTCAAGGATGGGGGACGCACCCTGATTACCGACCGGGACCCCATAACCAATGACGGCCTGATCATCTGCAGTGGCGGACGCTTTATAAAAAAACTGCCCGGGATAGAACACACCATAACCCCCTGCGAAGGGATCCCGGCGGCCACCAGGATTCGCGACCGGATAGCCCAGATGCAGAGTGGAACTATCGCCATGGGCTTTTCCGGCAATCCCAAAGAGCCCTCAGCCATGCGTGGCGGCCCTATGTTCGAGTTCCTATTTGGAATAGAACGTATGCTGCAGCTGGATGGCAGACGCAACAACTTCAAGCTCATCCTCTTCACCCCGGCACCCTCCCCCGGTAACCGATTGGGGCCCAAGGCCGTGGATGGTCTGCTCTCAGAGATCCGCAAGCGCGGGATAGAGACCCATCTGGGGCATAAGATCAAGGGCTTTACCGAAACCAGCGTGCAGACCGAAGGGGGAGAGTTTGAATCCCACCTTACCCTATTCATGCCTGGCATAACCGGTAACAAGTGGTTCGACAACACCGACCTGCCCCGATCCGCCGGCGGACTCATTCAGGCAGACCAACTCTGCCGGGTGCAGGGTATGCAAAAAATATACGTGGCAGGGGATGCCGGTAGCTTTCCCGGCCCCGACTGGATGCCAAAACAGGCCCATATGGCCGAACTACAAGCCAATACCGCCGCTACCAACCTGCTGGCTGAACTCAGGGGCGAAAAGCCAACAAAGCACTTCCGGGTGGAACTAGTCTGTATCGTGGATACCCTCAACTCCGGCATGCTGGTAGCACGCAACCAAAAATACAATCTGGTCCTACCCAACATGCGGCTATTCCACTGGCTGAAACGCCTGTTTGAATGGTGGTATATGCGACGTTACCGCTAGATATCTATTGGCTTAATTACACCATTTGGGCAAAAATCCACAGATTGTGGACCATACAGAGCCCCCGATAATCATTAAAATCATAATCTTTGGCCATCCCTACACATACTGTAAACACCTGTCTATCAATGAGAAATTAAGAATATGCTAAATTTCTCATTGATAATTGTTAATATCCCCCATTTTATGTGTTAGTATCGCCGTTCGTTTAATGGACAAACATTGTCCAAATACCAATCTCTTGAATCTGGAGACAAAGCAATGATCAGTCGTCATTACATACTAGCCGCAATAACTGCCTTATCGATAGTTCTGGGGCTTGGAACTACAGTTGCTGCCGACAACACAGCAGCCTCAGACCACAAATTCGAAAAGGCAAAGAAATACTACGCCGAGTGCCAAGGGGTACAAGGTGATGATTTCGAAAAGATTCGTGGTCATCTGAAGGCCTTCACCGATATGGAGATTATGGCCGACTATATGGCAGACCCGGGCAAAATGGCGCAGTTGATGTCCATAGTCAACGATCCACGCACCCTGCACGTGATGATGAAGTGCTCCACCGAGCCGGTGATGTGGGATACCTGGATGAAGAATGCAACTGATCCCAACAAGATGATGCGGGTCGGGATGCGTTTTATGAATCCAACGATGTATATGAACTGGATGATGGCCCCAATGAACCCACAGGTCTGGAACTCAATGACGTCCATGATGAGTATGGATTCTCTTGGCCGCTGGGGTACCGCACTAATGAATCCAACATTTTATCAGCCCATGCTTGCTCCAATGACCGATCCTAACTGGTACACACCACGGATGCAGTGGATGATGAATCCACAGAGCATGCAGCCCATGCTTGGCATGTTTAATATGACTGGAATGGCACCCACAGCTGCCGCTCCTGCACCAGTTGCTGCAGCCCCTACTCCTGCGCCAGCTGCCGCAGCACTGGCCCCTATCCCTGCTCCAAAGGCCGTGGACACTGCGCCGAAAAAATAACTGCTATTCGCACCATTTTGAGGGGACGTCACGATAGTGGCGTCCCTTTTTTGTGTCATCTAATCCGGGATATGGAGATAGATAGGAGTCTTCCTGCCACAGATAGCGCATCCAACCCCCACCTCCAGGGCATAAGCAGACACTCAGGATGGCCAAATCCCCCCTCCAGGCGCTATACTTGCGCGTTTCTGGACAAGCAGACAAAGGTCTAATCCTTGAACACGCCAACAAGCAACAACACCCCGGATGTTTCCACCTTCCAGGGCCTCATCTTCGCCCTGGAGAAATACTGGGCAGATCAGGGCTGCGCCATACTGCAGCCATACGATATGGAGATGGGTGCCGGCACCTTCCACTCCGCCACCTTCCTGCGCTCCATCGGCCCCGAGCCATGGAACTGCGCCTACGTACAACCGTCGCGCAGGCCCACCGATGGCCGCTATGGAGAGAATCCCAATCGCCTGCAGCACTACTACCAGTACCAGGTGATCCTGAAGCCATCCCCGGACGAGATCCAGGAACTCTATCTGGGCTCCCTCAAGATGCTGGGGATCGACCCACTGATACATGACATCCGCTTTGTGGAGGATAACTGGGAGTCACCCACCCTCGGGGCCTGGGGCCTGGGCTGGGAGGTATGGCTCAACGGCATGGAGGTTACCCAGTTTACCTACTTCCAGCAGGTGGGCGGCCTAGACTGCCGACCCGTCACCGGCGAGATCACCTACGGTCTGGAGCGTATCGCCATGTATCTGCAATCGGTGGAGAGCGTATTCGATCTGGTGTGGACCAACGGCCCCCAGGGGCCGGTCACCTACGGAGATGTGTTTCATCAGAACGAGGTGGAGCAGTCTACCTACAACTTTGAGCATGCGGATGTGGACTACCTGTTCGGCTATTTTGACCAGTGTGAAAAGGTGTGTCTGGACCTAATCGACAAAGACCTGCCGCTACCGGCCTACGAACAGATCCTCAAGGCCTCCCACGCCTTCAACCTACTGGATGCCCGCCACGCCATATCGGTAACCGAACGCCAGCGCTTTATCCTGCGGGTACGCACCCTGGCCCGGGCCGTGGCCCAGGCCTATTATGACCGCCGGGAGGCCCTCGGCTTCCCCATGCTTGCCGCAGAAGGAGATAGCACCAATGGCTGATACCCGCGACCTACTGGTGGAGATCGGCACCGAAGAGCTGCCACCCACAGCCCTGGACCGTCTCTCCCTGGCCTTTATGCAAGGCATTGAACAGGGGCTGAAGCAGGAAGAGTTGGCATTTGCAGAGACTAAGCGCTATGCCTCCCCCCGCCGTCTGGCGGTTCTGGTGACAGGGCTGGCCACTTCACAGGAGGACCGGATCATCGAACGCAAGGGTCCGGCGCTAAAGGCGGCCTTTGATGATGCCGGCAACCCAAGCAAAGCGGCCGAGGGTTTCGCCCGCTCCTGCGGGGTAACTGTAGAGCAGCTGGAACACCAGGAGACCCCCAAGGGGACCTGGCTGGTATTTAAACAGAAGCAGTCGGGCAAACAGAGCACCGAGCTGATCCCGGCGATAATCAACAAATCCCTCTCCACCCTGCCCATCCCCAAACGTATGCGCTGGGGCTCACGCAGCGAGGAGTTCGTACGGCCGGTACACTGGGCCCTGCTGCTGTTCGGAGATGAGATTATCCCGGCTGAGATCCTGGGTCAGACAGCCGGACGCACCACCCGCGGGCACCGCTTCCACCGACCGGAGACCATCGAGATAAATGCCCCTGCGGATTATCTGGGCCAGCTCCGGGAGCAGGGCATGGTGTATGCAGATATGGAGCAGCGCAAACAGCTGATACACCAGCAGGTTACGGAGACCGCCATGGCCCAAGGCGCCCAGGCGGTCATCGACGAAGATCTGTTGAATGAGGTAAGCGCCCTGAATGAGTGGCCGGTGCCGGTCATGGGTAGCTTTGATGAGAGCTTCCTCGAGGTCCCGGCCGAGGCCCTGATCCAAGCCATGCAGGGACATCAAAAATATTTTCCGGTGGTGGCAGAGGACGGTACGCTACGTCCCAACTTTATCACCATCAGCAATATCGAGAGCCAGGACATCAACCAGGTACGATCGGGCAACGAGCGGGTGATCAGCCCCCGCTTCAAAGACGCCGCCTTCTTCTGGGAACAGGATCTGAAACACCCCCTGGAGAGTCACCAGGAACGCCTGAAGAGCGTGGTATTTCAAGACAAACTCGGCAGCCTGTACGACAAGTCCCAGCGTGTGGCAAAACTGGCAGCGGCCATTGCTGAACAGAGTGGCTCTGATCCAGCCTTGGCCCAACGCGCAGCAGAGTTGTGTAAATGCGACCTGATGACCAACATGGTCAACGAGTTCCCAAAACTGCAGGGGATCATGGGCAGCTACTACGCCAGCAGATCTGGTGAAGATGCAGAGGTCGCCACCGCCATGCATGAGGTGTATCTACCGCGGCATGCCGGAGACACACTCCCCGCCAGCAGTTGTGGCCAGGCCATCGCCGTGGCCGATCGCCTCGACACCATAGTGGGCATCTTCGCCATCGGTCAGAAACCCACCGGCGTCAAAGATCCCTTCGGACTGCGCCGCGCTGCCCTGGGCGTGCTGCGCATCATCATCGAGACCCCACTCAATCTAGATCTGGAGGCGATGCTGCAGCTGGCCGCAACCGGTCTGTCAGACCGGGTTGATGCGGATGCAACAGTAAGCGATGTATTCGATTACATGATGGATCGACTCAAGGCCTACTATACCGACCGCGGCATCACCGCCGATGTGATCGATGCAGTACTGGCCTGTCGCCCCACCCGACCCGCCGATTTCGATCTACGGGTGAAGGCGGTAACCGAGTTTCGAAAACTGCCAGAGGCCGAGAGCCTCTCCGCCGCCAACAAGCGCATCCGTAATATCCTGCGCAAGAGCAAAGAGGAGTACCCGGAACAGCCAGATGCCAGGATCTTTGAAGAGGATGCTGAGCGGCAACTGCATAGCAAGGTGGCAGAGCTAACCCCGGTGGTAGAACCATTGTTTGCCGCTGGCAACTATACCCAGGCCCTGAAACTGTTGGCCGCACTGCGCGAAGCCGTGGATGGCTTCTTTGATCAGGTGATGGTCAACTGCGAGGATGCAGAGCAACGCCGTAATCGGCTAGCCCTGCTGAACTCACTGGGGGCCATGTTCCTGAGCGCCGCCGATCTCTCCCGGTTACAGTGATGCAGCGGAATTCCTACCAGGAGATGCTGGCAGCGGTCCAGGCCTTCCATGACAAACACCGTTTCCGGGAGAGCGGGGGCGAGGAGATGGCCTACCGCGTGGCCCTGATGGCCGAGGAGCTGGGTGAGATCTCCTCCTGCGTCACCAAGGGCAAGAGCACACAGGCCCTGTCAGAAGAGGTGGCCGACCTGCTGATCCTGATCATGGGCACCGCCATCGCCGGTGATTTTGATCTCAACCAGGCCTTCTGGGACAAGATGGAAAAGCTGATGCAGCGTGAGTCCAGAATGGTTAACGGCAGGGTGCGCGTATCCGAATTCAGGGATATGGAGTAACCACTCACTATCAGTGTATACCCTATGAATACAATCATCCTGGACCGTGATGGAGTCATAAACCAAGACTCGGACGCCTTTATTATAAACCCCGATGAGTGGATCGCCATCCCCGGAAGTCTGGAGGCCATCACCCGCCTGAACCGGGCCGGGTACAGGGTAGTAGTGGCAACCAATCAGTCGGGGCTGGCCCGCGGTCTGTTGCAACAGGCTGACCTGGACGCAATCCACCACAAGATGGAATCTGCCCTACAACAGCTGGGCGGTAGGCTGGATGGCATCTACTACTGCCCCCACGGCCCGAACGACAACTGCAGCTGCCGCAAACCAAAACCCGGCCTGCTGCTGCAACTCGCCAGAGAGATTGAAATTGACCTGGGACAGGCTGTCCTGGTCGGCGACAGCCTACGGGATCTGCAGGCGGCCATTGCGGTGGGAGTGAAACCGGTGCTGGTATTGACCGGAAAAGGAACCACCACCACAGAACAACTCACCCCGGACATGGACGTTACAACATACAGTAATCTGGCCACCTACGTTAATCAGCTGCTGGCCGACGCAACCCCTGAATAGGAACCATGATGATCCTGATCCGCTCCTCTGTTTTCTTTACCCTTCTGGTGTTAACCACAACCCTGTTTGCCATACCGATGTTCACCATTGGCCTTCTCATGCCCTATCGTCCCCGCTGTCAGATTGCCAACGCCTGGGGCAGGTTGAACCTGTGGCTACTAGACATTATCTGTGGTCTTAAATACCAGGTTAGCGGTTGGGAAAATCTGCACCAAAAAAATGCCATCATCCTATCCAAACACCAATCGGCCTGGGAGACCATCGCCCTGCGTGGGCTATTGCCTCCAGAGCAGGCCTGGGTGCTGAAGCGTGAACTGTTATGGGTGCCACTATTTGGATGGGCCCTGGCGGCAGTCGAGGCCATCGGCATAGATCGTCGCAGTGGCCGCGTAGCCATGCGTCAGGTTATTTCCAAAGGCACCGAACGTCTCAAGCAGGGGCGACTGGTAATTATCTTTCCGGAAGGCACCAGGGTTGCACCAGGTGAGCGCAAACGATATGGGTTGGGTGGCGCCTTGTTAGCAGAAAAATCCGGGTACCCCATTGTGCCCATCGCCCATAATGCCGGCGTATTCTGGCGACGGCGCGGTGTGCGTAAATATCCAGGCACCATACAGGTGGTAATTGGTCCCGCCATAGAGACCAAGGACAAGTTTGCAGCCGAGATAAACTCTCAGGTTGAAGAGTGGATTGAGTCCACCGTAGCCGCACTTCCACAAACCATAGAGTGATAACACGGCATCCGTACCATAATGAGACCACATCACGCTGAACTTCTCAGGATAGAAATCTATCCCACATAACCCCCCAATTGCGGTAAATCATCTTTCAAATAAATTTAGTGCAAGATTACCCCTTCTCCACGCCCTAATACGGTACTAATCAACTCTACTTTGGTATGATTGGTAGCTACTTATAGCCTATGCTGGAGGAGTATCTGCTTGCCTATGCAGTGCAGCAACTGCAACCATCAAACTGAAGACCCGGAAGCCCTATTCTGTTCTCAGTGTGGTAAAGCCATATACCGGGAAGGACACTGCTATTGCTGTGGCAAACTCCTGCTGCCAGATGCTAACTTCTGTGCCCGCTGCGGCACCCCGGCCGACGCAAAACCGGCTGAGGTTACCAGTCTAGACCCGCCCCCGATTGCCACTAACCCCCCACAACGCCCCAATCCTGATCAGGCAGGGTATGACGCAGCCCTAAGAAAAATAATCGACACGGAAGTAAAGAACAGTGTTGCCCAGGCGCAGAAGGAACAGACCATAGGCAGTAAGGGGCAGCGCCAGACTGAGCTGCTGAAATATGGAATCGAAGAGAGTGACTGGGTAGTGATCCAGGAAGGCGACTTTATGATGGGATCTCCACCCTCGGAACGGGACCGCTTCGACAATGAGTCACAGCATAAGGTTGAGGTAGAGCGCTTTGAGCTGCTAAAGACCCCGGTCACCTTTGAAATGTTCGATCGCTTCTGTGATGAGATGCGACACAGCAAACCACCGGATGAGACCTGGGGCAGAGAGAACCATCCGGTGATCAATGTCAGCTATTGGAGCGCCATGGAGTACTGCTACTGGCTATCCAAACGCAGCGGTCACACCATACGTCTACCCACCGAGGCCGAGTGGGAGTTTGCCTGCCGCGCAGGGACCACCACACCCTTCTGGACCGGTGAGACCATCACTAGCGAGCAGGCCAACTTCAACGGCAACTACACCTACGGCGGCAGTAGCAAAGGGGTCTTTCTGGGCAAGACCACCCCCGTGGGCAGCTACCCGGCAAATCCCTGGGACATCCACGATATGCACGGCAACGTATGGGAGTGGTGTGCCTCAGTGTTTGACGCCGAATACAGTGGGCTCGAGCTGGAGGATGCCGGCGATGACCAGGATGAACTGGGGGAGCGGGTGGTGCGTGGTGGCTCCTGGCACAACGTGCCAAGCGGCCTGCGCTCGGCCTCGCGCAACAAGCTGCGTCCCAACTATCACTACCTCAGGGTTGGCTTTCGCATAATCCGGGAGATCAAACAATAAAAACCCGTGCTTTACTAACAGTGGCAAGCACGGGTTTTGAGTTACTTCAAGGATGTATCAAGTTCAGTAGCTATATTGCAAGATACTCGTGGCGCAGCTCCTCATCATCCAGTACCTCCTGAGCCAGGCCATCAAATACCACCTTGCCCATATCCAGGATGATCGCCCGATCTGCCAGACGCAGTGCAGCAACGGCATTCTGCTCCACAATGATGGTGGTGATACCCTGCTTCTTGATACCGTCCACAATCCTCTCAATCTCATGCACGATAACCGGGGCCAACCCTTCATAGGGCTCATCCAGCAACAATAGCTTGATGTCACGGGCCAGGGCCCTGGCTACGGCCAACATCTGCTGTTCACCACCGGACAGGGTGGTGGCCTCCTGGTTACGCCGCTCTGCCAGGCGTGGAAAATGCTCATAGATACGCTCTATAGTCCAACCAATCGGCGGCGCGATCTGGGACAGGATCAGATTCTCCTCCACCGTCATACCGGCAATAATACGCCGATCTTCCGGCACCAGCGCTACCCCAGACTGCGCAGCCTCATGCGATTTCATGCTGTGGAGCGGCTGATGGTCCAGCCAGAGTTCACCATGGGTGACCTGGGGACTGTCCACCCGAGCAATGGAGCGCAGGGTTGAGGTTTTACCCGCACCGTTTCGACCCAGTAGCGCCAGGACCTCACCCTCACGGATATCAAAACTGACCCCTTGCACGATATAACTCTCACCGTAGTAGGAGTGGATATCCCAACAGGAGAAGAAGGCCGGATCTGAGCCGGTACGATTGACCGGTGTAACACGGTGGGTTGCTTTAAGTCTACTCATAGTTCTGCCCCACCCAGGTAGGCCTCCTGAACTTTGGGGTTACCTCGGATCTCATCCGGTGTACCGGTGGCGATGATCCGGCCCTGGGCCAGAACACTGATGGTATCGGCAAGACTGAAAACCACATGCATATCATGCTCGATAATAATCTTGGTCATGCCGCGCTCTTTAATGGTTTTCAACAGATCAATGGTACGATTGGTATCATGCCGGGCCATGCCTGCAGTAGGTTCATCCAACAGCAGAAGTGTCGGATGCTGCACCAGACCCATGGCCAGTTCCAGGCGTCGTTTATCACCACGGGACATACTGCCAGCACTGTTATGGATCTGATCAATCAGCCCCATATCCTCTAGAATATGCATGGCATCCGCCTCTATATCCTTTTCCGATGCCAGGCTGGTAAAGGCATTAAACTTAAAGATACCATCACGCTTGGCGAAACCGGGGATAAGCACATTCTGTAATACCGTCAGCTCCGGGAAGATCTCCGGCGTCTGAAACACCCGCACCATTCCTGCGTGATTGATATCATGCGGCTGCATACCGATCATGTTTTTACCATTAAACTCCACCGTACCATTATCTGGAATCAGGCGTCCGATACAGCAGTTCAGCAGGGTAGATTTACCGGCACCGTTCGGTCCAATAATTGCGTGCGTCTTACCCTCTTCAATGTCCAGGTTGATATCACCCAGTGCCTGCAGACCGCCAAAGGTCTTATCGACATTTTTGATGCTTAATACAATACTCATCACATCACTCCTTCTCTGCCGACAATACCGGCTCTGGCTCTAGCACCGACTCATCCGATTCATTTGCTTCATCCGACTTTAGGAGAGTGCGAATCTTTGTGTAGGCACGGCCAACGCCCTCTATCACACCGCCCGGCAGAAAAATAACAACCAGCATAAATGACAAGCCAAGGGTCATATGCCAACCATCACCAACAAACTCACTGGAAATGGCGACTACAATATTCTCCAGCCAATCCGGGAGCCAGGAGAAGATTTGATGCAGTTCGCCGGGATTGAGTGCAGAGAAGATGTTCTCAAAGTACTTGATGATACCAGCACCCAACAGTGGCCCAATCAACGTACCAACTCCACCCAGGATTGTCATAAGCACCACTTCACCGGAAGCGGTCCACTGCATCCGCTCGGCACCGGCCAGGGGATCGGTAACCGCCATCAGTGATCCCGCAAGTCCGGCGTACATGCCAGATATTATGAAGGCCGCCAACAGGTAGGGCTTGGTATTGAAACCGGTGTATCTCATCCGGGTCTGGTTCGATTTTATCGCCAGTAGTTTCAAACCAAATGGGGAGCGGAAGATACGCAGCGAGATAAAAAACCCGATGATCAACAATACCGCACAGAAGTAGAACCCGGAGTAACCGCTCATGCTCATACCGAACAGCTCGGTTGAAGGCAGACCGGAGGTTGTTGGCTCGTCAAAAATCCGGGCATCCTGCATGGTCAACTGCAGACCGGTCTCACCATTGGTGATTGGGGTCAGTACAGAATAGGCCAGATTGTATGACATCTGGGCAAACGCCAGGGTCAGAATTGAGAAGTAGATCCCGGAGCGGCGCAGGCTGAGATAGCCGATTACCACAGCGAAAATACCCGCAACCAGAATAGACAGGGCGATTGCTGGCAGTACGTTCATGGTCAACAACTTAAATGACCAAACCGCGGTATAGGAACCAACTCCGAGGAATACAGCATGGCCGAATGAGAGATATCCGGTCAGGCCAAACAGTATATTAAACCCAATGGCAAAAAGGCCAAATATTGCAAATTTCTGTAGCAGGTCTGGATATCCAGCCCCTACGGGTGAAAGCCAAATCGGCGCCGTCAGTACAGCGGCAGCGAATATGGCCATAACAACCCAATCATTTCGTAGCGATGGCATACTCATTTATTAATCCTCCATCACGCCTTTGCGTCCCATCAGACCGCGAGGCCTGACTAGGATGATAACTACCGCAACCAGATAGATAATAATCTGATCGATACCAGGGAGGATGGCCTTGATCTCATTCATAGATGCGAATGATTGTAGAAGTCCAAGCAGAAACCCTGCTGCCACGGCCCCACCAAGGGAGCCCATGCCACCAACTACAACTACTACAAAGGAGAGCACCAGAAAATCCATTCCCATATGGTAATCAGGAGGCAGGATTGGGGCATACATAACACCCGCCAATCCGGCTACTACCGCGCCGATACCGAAGACGATGGTAAATTTGTGCTCTACATCGATGCCGAGAAGCCCCACCGTCTCTCTGTCGTGCATGCCGGCACGCACCACCATACCGAAGGTGGTAAATTGCAGAAAGGCAAACACCAGGAAAATAACCAGGCCGGAGAACAGCAGGTAGATGATACGCCACCATGGATAGACCACCGACTCTCCAAGACCAAGCAAGACCCCGATCTGGGCGCTGCCAGCAACTATATCAGGCGCAGGGGTGGGGATCGGATTGGCGCCAAAAAAGGAGCGGATAATCTCCTGCAGCACAATGGCCAGGCCAAAGGTAACCAGAATTTGATCTGCATGTGGCCGCTTATAAAAGTGGCGGATAAGACCGCGCTCCATCGCCAGGCCGATCAACAACATAATGGGGATCGCCAGCAGAATGGAAATTGGTACCGACCAGTCGATTATTTTGGTGCCAAAATCACCAAACCAGATCTCAAGGTACGGCTGCTCTTTATAGGCCTCGAAGAAAGTAATACTCTCATCGCGTACCTTTTGAGAAATGGTCAATATTTTTTGTAATGTAACCGCACAGAACGCACCAAGCATGAACAACGCGCCATGGGCAAAGTTCACAACTCCGAGCGTCCCGAATACGAGCGTCAGGCCCAGGGCAATCAGCGCATAGGCACCACCCTTATCGAGGCCGTTTAAGATCTGAAGAAAGATCGCATCCATATATTAATTACACACTAATGATAATAAAAGAAGGGAGAATGCCGACTGCCCAAGGGCAGCCGGCAACCACTCTAGGCTCGATTAGACCTCGTAAGGACCAAGTTCGCCGCCAAATATCTTGGCATCATACTCGACCTGGGAACGCGGCACTACCTGTTCAACCTTCAGCAGGTCAAACTGGGAGGTAGGCTTGTCGTTACCACGTACAACCAGCACATCTTTGAAGCACTGGTGATCTTCTGCACGATACTCAGTAGGACCATTACCCATGCCGTCAAACTTGAAGCCTTCCAGCTGTTTGATTACCTCAGGTGGGTAGAAGCTGCCAGCAGCCTCACAGGCGTTAGCGTAGAGCAGCGCCTGTACATAGGTGGTGTGGGCCGCCATTGAAGGTGGCTGACCGTATTTGGCGCCAAAGGATTTAACAAAGGCCTTAGAGCCTTCATCCTCCAGTGCCCAGTTCCAGTTGGTGGTACCAAGGATACCCTTGATGTTTTCACCAGCGCCCTGAGCCATCAGACGAGAGAACAGCGGTACGATGATCTCGAAGTTCTTACCGTTGACCTGCTTGTCACGTAGACCAAACTGCACCGCCTGGGTCAGAGAGTTGATCATATCCTTACCATAGTGGTTCAGGATCAATACGTCGGCACCAGAGTTCAGAACCGGGGTAATGTACTGGGAGAAATCGCCCGCACCCACAGGGGTCTTAACGGTGGCGGTGGTTTTCCAACCCAGACCTTCAGTGGTGTTCTTGATTGACTCTTCCTGGGTCCAGCCCCAAGTGTAATCAGCAGTCAAGTGATAGGCCTTACGCTCAGTACCCATCTCCTTCTTCAATACAGGACCCAGTGCAGCACCGGACATATAGGCGTTGAAGAAGTGACGGAAACCATAACGACGCTTATCCTTACCGGTGGTGTCGTTGGAATGGGTCAGACCGGCCATGAAGATGATACCCATCTCCTGACACAGGCCCTGTACGGCAACAGCCACACCGGAGGAAGATCCACCAGTAACCATGATTACGCCATCTTTTTCGATCATGCGCTTGGCTGAAGCACGAGCCGCATCAGACTTGGTCTGGGTATCACCGGTTACAAACTCAACCTTCTTACCGAGAATACCATTTCCCTTCAGGGACAGAGGCTTCATGGTATTCAACATGCCACCATCGCCCACACCGTTAATATGCTCAACGGCCAGCTTGTAAGCGCGCAACTCATCTGCACCCTCATCTGCATAGGCACCAGACTGGGGGACATTAAAACCAAATTTTACTGAACCTGCAGTTCCAGGATTATTGCGGAAATCCTTGGCTGCCCAGGCATCCTTCACAAAGAACATAGGCATGCTGGCTGCAGTAAGTGCTGCTGCACCAACCTTTATAAAACCGCGACGGGACAGCTCACTGGTCTTCGACTTGTTATCACTCATAAGATTATTTCCTCTCTCCTTGCCGGGTTTGACGCCCGATATTATTTGCAAGTGCATCAAGCGCCATCTGGCACCTGGTGCGGTTTTTCGCATAACCGGCTAAACGCCTGGTTAACACTATTGATCAGACAACCCCGCTGATCACGCCCAGCTGTCACAACATTGAGTACCGATAAACGGGTAATCAACTCCTTTTGCCAAGCAGCTAATCCAACAGGGTTGTACGATCTTGCTGGGAATACTGATCCAAAAACCGGCTGATATGCCCCAGTATTCTCAACAGAACTTCAAATGGATAGGAATACGATTTCACCCAATGCAACTAATGAAACCAACAACAGATGTAAAAGTCAGGAAAATCTTATTTTTCAATGCAGATTACCCCAACTCAGTACTCTGTCCTCTTGCCAAATCTAAATTTGTAGAGTTATTGCAATATACCCACTCATTCCAGACAGATGCATGAACTATCCCAACCAACTTCAGGTGTCGCGCCTTGGTATGCCGACTATATTAATTCCTCGTGTCTCCAATAACGCCTTTTGAGCAGATATAGAAGCCAGGAAAACTACCTGGATGGGCAACATTTACTCATATGCCTACTATGAGTCTTAATGCAGATCCTGTGCCAATAATCACTCTGGTTTTGTAGAGATCGTTATTTCTACCTAATAATAGGTATGTATATGCATATTGATAATAATTATGGGGTTTATAAAACAATTAGTTAGGGAGTATTAGTATATATACAAAATCTTATGATGATCTGCTTCGACACCAGAATACAAACAGCTTCAATCAAGAGATTGTGTTACCTGAGATATTAATTTGGGTAAAATGGTAACACCATGTGTTACGGGTAACGTATATTTAGTGGTAACGACTATTATGTTCTACTAAATACTGCATCTTTGGGACGGGGTCTGACAGCATGGTTTTCAGCCCCCTCAGTTGAGCGCTGCAGGGGGGTTTGATTAAATGAATAACAATATTGGCAAAAGCCTTGGTTGAACAGTCACCACACCGTAAGTAAGCGCTTACTTCATAGCTAGCAGTATAAGTACTGCTATTTGTGTGGCGTCACTATCATTGTCGTACCATCAATAGGGATAGAATATGGGTTTATTTATGCGCGGGACTCAAATATCCAGATTTTCTACACTCAGGGCATTACGCTCAATAAAATCTCGGCGTGGTTCCACATGGTCGCCCATTAGTGTGGTAAAAATCTCATCTGCAGCAACCGCATCTGCAATATCTACCCTGAGGAGGCGGCGGGTCTCTGGGTCCATGGTGGTATCCCACAACTGCTCCGGATTCATTTCACCCAATCCTTTATAACGCTGGATATGCTGGCCTCTCTTGGCCTCATCCAGTAACCAGGACAACATCTGGCTAAAGCTGGAGACCTCCCTTTTGCGCTCTCCACGTTTCACATAGGCGCCGACCGTGAGAAGTCCTTCCAGCTGTGATCCCAAATCAGCCAAGCGATGGTAGTCACCACTGGCAAAGAAATCGAGCGGGAATTGGGTCTCTGTTTCTATCCCATGAATCTTCCTTACCACCCGAATTGCCTTATGCTGTTCCGGGGTCTCCACGATTGGACCAATCTCATACTGGTCGGAGATGCCTCGCTCGGCATTGATTCTGCCAGTCAGCTCTCCCAGCCACTGTTCCAGTCCGGATGCGTCTGTAAGCAATGTCTCATCAACCACCGGCATGAATATCAGTTTTTCCAGCACCTCATTGTCATAGCGCTTTGCCAGCCTTTTGATACTGGCCATTACCGCCGTATGCTTCTGGGCCAGGGCCTCCAGGGCGGTACCTGTTAACGCAGGAGCATCAGGGGAGACATACAGTTCAGCATTATCCAGTGCAGTCTGTAACAGATACTGGTCCAGATCTGCATCATCTTTCAGATACTGCTCCTGTTTGCCTTTTTTAACCTTGTAGAGTGGAGGTTGAGCGATATATATATGGCCACGCTCCACCAGCTCCCCCATCTGGCGGTAGAAGAAGGTGAGCAACAGGGTCCGGATGTGGGCACCATCAACATCGGCATCGGTCATGATGATGATGCGATGATATCTCAGCTTGTCCGGATTAAACTCCTCCCGGCCGATACCACAACCCAGGGCAGTGATGAGTGTTCCCACCTCTGCGGATGAGAGCATCTTGTCAAAACGTGCCTTCTCTACATTCAGTATCTTACCCTTAAGCGGCAGGATGGCCTGGCTTCTGCGGTCCCTGCCCTGCTTGGCGGAACCTCCGGCAGAATCACCCTCCACCAGGTAGAGCTCTGACAGGGCTGGATCTTTTTCCTGACAGTCGGCCAGCTTTCCGGGTAGTCCTGCAATATCCAGAACCCCCTTACGGCGTGTCATCTCCCGCGCCTTACGCGCGGCCTCTCTGGCCCGAGCAGCATCCACCATCTTTCCGGCAATGGCCTTGGAATCGGATGGATTCTCCAGCAGAAAGTCATTCAAGCTCTCAGCCAAGAGGGCCTCTACAATCCCTTTAACCTCTGAAGATACGAGCTTATCCTTGGTCTGGGATGAGAACTTTGGATCTGGCACCTTGACCGAGAGTACCGCAGTCAGGCCCTCACGTGCGTCATCACCAGTGGTGTTTACCTTCTGTTTCTTGGCCAGACCTTCCCTTTCAATATACTGATTTAGTGTCCTGGTCAGACCGGCCCTAAATCCAGCCAGATGTGTACCACCATCACGCTGCGGGATATTGTTGGTAAAGCAGAAGATGGTCTCCTGGTAGGACTCATTCCACTGCATGGCGAGTTCCACACCAACCTCATTGCGCTCGGTGCTGAAGTAAAACACCTTCTCATGCATGGGGGTCTTATTTCTATTCAGGTGCTCCACAAAGGCCCTGATTCCACCTTGATACTCAAAGGTATCACTCCTCTCCCGCGACTCATCAACCAGTACAATCTTTACCCCTGAGTTGAGAAATGAGAGTTCGCGCAGTCTCTTCGCCAGAATATCGTAGTGAAACTCTAGATCTGAAAAGATCTCCGAGCTGGGCTTAAACCAGACTTCAGTGCCTGTCTCATCTGTATCACCTATCACACCCAGGGGAGCGTTTGGCTCACCCAAGGTGTACTCTTGCTGGTGAATCTTGCCATGGCGCTTGATTGTGAGCCGCAGGCTGCTGGATAGGGCGTTCACTACAGATACGCCTACCCCGTGCAATCCACCTGATACCTTGTATGAGTTATCGTCAAACTTGCCACCAGCATGCAGCACCGTCATGATCACTTCAGCTGCTGAGCGATTCTCTTCGGCGTGTATATCTACCGGAATACCGCGTCCATTATCTCTTACGGTGATGGTCTGGTCTTCATTTATGGTGACCTTGATCTCGGAACAGTGTCCAGCCAGGGCTTCATCAATGGAGTTATCCACCACCTCAAACACCATGTGGTGTAGACCGGTCCCATCATCGGTATCGCCAATATACATACCGGGACGCTTGCGTACTGCATCCAGGCCCTTAAGTACCTTGATATTTGTAGAGTCGTAACTCATCCACTGCTCCTGAAAAGTTCGCGGGCATTATACACTGCTACAGATTATGGTGCTGATATTTGTATGCCTACCCCGCAGAGATTTTACCCTGTTCCACGTGGAACACCCTGGAGAACCCCGGGCAACTAGCAGATATATTATCCACTCCTGTGATAAATATTTGATTACCCATCTGTTGCAAATATTCAAGAAGCCTACGTCTGTTGCTAGAGTCAAGTTCCGAGGTTAGATCATCAATCAGGATAACAGTATCTGTACTCACCAAGTCACGTGCTACCGCAACCTGTGCCAGGTGCATGGCGACAACTAACATCTTCTGCTGACCTCTAGATGCCACCTTTTCTACTTTTTGGTTGTTAAGTTTGATACAGAGGTCAGCGCGATGAGGGCCGTACCTGGTGTACCCTGCTTGCATGTCACCCCTTCGCATATCTTCCAGGTTTTGATTTAGATCAGTTTTATCTGACCACCCCCTGTTCCAGTCAATCTGGATTTGGCCGAGGTCCAGAAGCTCCCTGGAAATTGATTGTATTTTATTTGCGAGTTGGGCGTAGTAGTTTTCCCTATGGCGATTTACTGTATTTCCTGATTCGATGAGTTCCCTATCCCAACTGGAAGCAACATTTTCTCTCAGTCTAAGTGCTGCATTCCTCTGTTTCAGAGCTCTTGAAAAACGTTCAAATGCGTTTCTAAACTCTGGTTCCACGTGGAACACACCCCAATCCAGAAATCTCCTTCTGTATTGGGGACCACGCTCCAGTATTTCATGTGAATTAGGAGTGATGACGATAAGTGGAATGGCACGCGCCAAGTCTGACATCCTGGTAATTTTTCTGCCATTAAGCTTCGCTTGGGTAATGCCATTACCCTTGATTAGACCAAGGGCATTGCTATGACTGTTATCTTGGGCGTGGACAAAGAGGTTAAGCTGCTGTTCCCCTCTCCTGATAAGCTGATCTTTCTCCGCCTTTCTGAATGATTTGCCTCTTCCAAGCAGGTATATAGACTCAAGAATAGTGGTCTTGCCAGATCCATTCGCACCCCAGATTAGATTCAGTTCGCTTTCTGGTTCAAACTCTATCTCTTTAATTATTCGGAGATTATGTATTCTTATCTGCTTTATCACCATCGCACTATTGCGTCTTTTCGTTGGCTGTAAACGGTTGAGCGTGACGCCAGATGGTTATTGCCACTGCCTAGATGCGCATGGGCATTACAACATATCTGCTGCTATCACCCTCCTGAGATCTAATTAAGCAACTACTGTTTTCGTCTTTAAGTTCGAGTACCACATTGTCTCCACTGATCACAGTAAGTACCTCAATCAAGTAACCAACATTGAAACCAATGACCAGTTTTTCACCATCATATGTGATCTCCAGTTCCTCTTTTGCCTCCTCCTGCTCTGGATTATGAGCCAACAGTTCCAGATTATCCTTGGCAAAATTAAATCTAATTCCACGGTATTTTTCATTGGATAGAATGGACGTTCTATGCAGTGCCTGACGCATGCTTTCTCGGTCTACGATCACCTGCTTATCTGTGCCGACTGGTACCACCTTCTGGTAATCCGGAAACTTCCCATCGATAAGTTTGGATGTGAATATGGTATCACCCATGATTATCCGGACGTTGTTGGATCCAACCTCTATGGCAATCTCGCGATCACTATCATTAAGCATCCTACCCAGTTCAAGAACGGCCTTTCTCGGGATGATAATCTGGAAATCTTCAGCCCCCTCTAGTCCCTCAACCGCTTCACTCATAGCCAATCTATGACCATCGGTGGCAACAGCCCGTAGCACACCATCTGCAATCTCCAGCAAGAGACCATTCAGATAGTAGCGAACATCCTGCTGAGCCATGGCAAATTGTGTCTTGTCAATCAGGTTCTTTAATACCCCTTCCTGTACTCGAATACCCTTAATGGCCCCTTCAATTTCAATTGCAGGATAATCCTTCGCTGGCAATACACCTAGGGTAAACCGGCTTCTACCAGCGATAATTACCGCCTTTTCACCCTGGATATCCAGTGATATTTCAGTGCTATCTGGTAGTGCCCGGCAGATGTCGATCAGTTTTCTTGCTGGTAGCGTAAAATCTACCTCTTCACTCTTGGTTACTGAGGCCTCTGTTTTGAGTTCCACCTCCAGATCTGTCGCCGTAATCTTTAACCTATCTTGATCGGCATTAATTAGAATGTTTGCCAATATTGGCAAGGTCTGCCTTTTTTCAACTACCCCTCCTACCATCGTTAGGGGCTTGAGTAACTCTTCTCTACTTGTGACTATTTTCATGTTTAAGCTCTCTTAAACAAATAAGTTAATTATATTATAGTTATTACTATTAGTACTGTTGGTAACTAGTGCAAACAGTACTTTCTTTTGTGTATTCATTGCCTTATGACAACTAATACCTGTTAGTAACCACCGGTTTTTGTCTGGACTCCCTGTAGTAACTTGTGGATAACTTTGGGCTTAGATCCGCCTCTAAATCTATCCACAGTTTATTCACATCAACTTGTAAGAGTTCTAAACAGGTTTCCATAGTCTTCTTCAATGCGGTGATCGCTCTCTTTGAGTTCAGCAATCTTCCTGGTGGCATAGAGTACGGTGGTATGGTCCCTGCCACCGAACGCATTGCCAATCTCTGGTAGGCTATGGTTTGTAAGCTCTTTTGCCAATGACATCGCAATCTGACGCGGTCTGGCAATGGTTCTACTTCTGGTGCTGGAGAGTAACTCAGAGGTCCGAATCTTATAGTATTCGGCCACGGTCTTCTGGATATTCTCAATGGTTACCAGTTTATCTTGAGCCGCCAGCATATCTCGCAGCGCCTCTTTTGCAAACTCTAATGTTATTGGGCGGCCGGTAAACTCTGCGTTTGCCACGATGCGCCGCAGTGCTCCTTCCAGCTCCCGGATGTTCGATCTAACCCGGTTGCCAATAAAAAAGGCCACCTCGTTGGGAAAGTCTACACCGAACAGTTGCACCGCCTTGCTCTTTATAATCGCTACCCTGGTCTCCAGATCGGGCGGCTCAATGGCTACGGTCAGCCCCCAACCGAAGCGTGATCTTAATCTCTCCTCCAGCCCGGTCACCTCCTTGGGAAAACGGTCACTGGTAAGGATGATCTGTTGTTTGGACTCAAACAGGGCGTTGAAGGTGTGAAAAAACTCTTCCTGTGAACGCTCCTTGCCGGCAAAAAACTGTACGTCATCGATGAGCAGCGCGTTTACCGATCGGTATTCGCGTTTGAACTCATCTATCTTATTGTGCTGCAGGGCCCTAACCATGGCAGCAACAAAACCCTCAGAGTGTTTATACAGCACGGTGGCAGATGGGTTGTTGTTCAGGATGGAGTTACCGATGGCGTGCATCAGATGGGTCTTACCCAGGCCTACGCCACCATAGATAAACAGAGGATTATAGGCCCGTCCCGGGTTTCCACCAATCTGGACAGATGCCGCCCTGGCCAGCTGGTTGGATTTACCCTCGACAAAGGTATCAAACACAAAATCCGGGTTTAGATTGCTTTTGACCTGTGGCCGTATCCGGGTTCTGCTCTCTTTGGCCGGCGTGGTTTCGGGCTCGTTTTGACGCCGGCTGCCGCCGATTCCTAGAGAGACCCGGGTAATCTGACCGTTGGACAGCTGTTCCAACAGCAGGGTAATCTGTTCCTGATAGTGGTTTTTGACCCAGTCCAGGACAAACTTGTTGGGGGCAAACAGCATTACCTCTGTAGCCTCTTCGTCCACCTGAAGAGGTCGAATCCACGTGTTGAACTCCTGGTCTGAGAGTGTGTTCTCGAGATGCTCGATGCATCTATTCCATGGAGTCACAGTGTATCTCCGCTGTTGTTACTAATCGCTTCAATTTTTTCTCACACAACCCATTAGGTTTTTGGTTTTAGGGTGGAAGTTACTCAGCTTTCAGAGTCTACATAAAAGTATAAAAGTTATCCACAGCATCGAATTATAGTTGTGCGTCTGTTCTCCAGAGGCGGTTGTTATCAGCCCTGTTATCCTTGATTTTCTTTATATTCAGACAGATAAATGACTACAATGGCCTATTGGCGAACAGAAAATGGTGCCATTGACTGCCAAGCCCCATGTTAGATCCCCCTGTAATTTATATTGACATGGGTGCGCTTATCAAAGTACTCTAAGCGCCTTTTTTTCCAGGCCTTTTAGTAAATTCTGCTAAGGGGACATAATTTTTTGGTGAATCGGCATGAAAAGAACATTTCAACCCAGTACTCTTAAACGGGCACGTACCCATGGTTTTCGCGCACGTATGGCAACACGCAATGGCCGTAAGGTTATCAATGCACGTCGTGCCAAAGGCCGAGCCAGACTGACCCCGTAACATCTGTTTTCAGTGCTGATCAAGCAGGCAGGCTTTCCCCGTGATAGCAGGCTTCTACAGCCAGCACAGTATCGTTCTGTTTTTCAGCGTCCATTCAAGAGTACGGATGACTGTTTTGCGGTACTCTGTCGATCCTCCGGCCGTGCAGCGCCCAGACTAGGTCTGGCCGTATCCAAGAAGTATGCACGCCTGGCAGTAGATCGAAACCGTATAAAAAGGGTAATACGAGAGAGCTTTCGTTGCCACGGGGAGGAGCTGGACGGGATTGATTATGTGGTGCTCAATCGCAAGGGTACCAGCAGCATGAGCAACCGGGTTCTGTTTGATTCCCTCAGCCGTCATTGGAAACGGCTGCATAAAAAGGTCGTCTCAAACAAGGGTTAGTCGTTACCTGATCTAACAAGCCAAAGTGTTTACTAAACTAGAGTCTTCACATTTCACTTACTCATCTTGAGACCGTACATGGATAATCTGCGCCTTATCTTGGTATTCGCCCTGGTTCTAGTTTCGCTGCTATTGTGGCAGGCTTGGCAGGAGGATTATGGACCCGCATCAGTTGCAGCCACTGCAACCGGGGCTCAACCCCAGCAGCTGACCGCTACCCCTGTAACCACAGGTTCTGGCGAAACGGCCGTACCGAATATCCAGGTCACCAGCGGCAACACCTCCCAGGTCAAGGCAGAAATGCCCGCAGCCGCTACTGCCACCACCAGTTCCGGGGCATCTATCTCGGTTTTGACCGATCTGTTCCGTCTGGATATAGATACCAAGGGTGGCACCATCAAGAACATGTTCCTGATGGCCTATCCGCTGACCCTGGAAAATCCGGATGAAAAATTCCAGCTGATGCGCGATCAGAGCCCAGGGCTGTTTATTGCTCAGTCTGGCCTGATCGGCGCGGACAAGGAGCTGGCGCCAACCCATGAGAGTCAATACTCTGTGAGCAGCGATAGCTTCGAGATGGAGCAGGGCAAGGATAGCCTCAGTGTGGATCTGGATTGGTCCCACCCCAGTGGGGTAGTTGTCACTAAGCGCTTTCTCTTCAGCCGTGGTTCGTACCAGGTCCAGGTGCAGCACATGGTGAAGAATGGGTCCGACCAGCCATGGTCCGGGCGCGAGTACAAGCAGTTGCAACGCAGTCCGGATGCAGAGGGCGGCAGCGCCTTTATGTACACCTACACCGGCGCTGCCATCTATACCCCGGACAACAAGTACGAAAAGATTGCCTTTGATGATATGGAAGAGTCGAAGCTCAGCCTGGATGTAACGGGCGGCTGGATCGCCATGCTGCAACACTACTTCATCGGTTCCTGGGTTCCGCAGCCGGATGAGGAGAATCATTTCTACACCGAGGTCTACTCCGGACAGCGTTACGCCGTCGGCTCCTATACCCCATCGGTAACGGTGGCCAAGGGCGCGGATTATACCTTCAACAGCTCGCTGGTGGCCGGACCAAAGCTGCAGAATGAGCTGAAAGAGATCGCTCCGGGACTGGACCTGACGGTAGACTATGGCTGGTTGACCATCCTGGCCCAACCCATCTTCTGGTTGCTGGGTAAGATCCACTCCCTGGTTGGTAACTGGGGCTGGTCCATCATCTTCTTGACCATGTTGATCAAGCTGGCCTTCTTCAAACTCTCCGAGGCCAGTTATAAATCCATGGCCAACATGCGCCGGATGACCCCGCGCATGACGGCACTTAAAGAGCGCTTCGGTGATGACAAACAGGGCCTGAACCAGGCCATGATGGAGCTGTATAAGAAGGAGAAGATCAACCCCCTGGGTGGCTGCCTCCCCATACTGGTACAGATTCCGGTATTCATCGCCCTCTACTGGGTACTGTTGGAGAGCGTGGAACTGCGCCAGGCACCGTTTATGTTCTGGCTGAATGATCTCTCGGTCAAGGATCCATTCTATGTGCTGCCGGTTATCATGGGTGTCTCCATGTTCATCCAGCAGAAGCTGAACCCACCACCACCCGATCCCATGCAGGCCAAGATCATGATGGCGCTGCCATTCATCTTTACGGTCATGTTTGCCACCTTCCCAGCCGGGCTGGTGCTGTACTGGGTGGTCAATAATGTCCTTTCTATCGCTCAGCAGTGGTATATCACCATGCAGATCGAAAAGGCCGCTAAATAACTGCCATCTGAGGCTACTGCTCCTTCATTATGATGAGTAAGGAGTACTGACCTGTGTCTGAGCAGGAGACCATAACCGCGATTGCTACCCCGCCAGGATATGGAGGGGTGGGTATTGTACGGGTCTCGGGTCCTGCCGTATGCCATATCGCTACCGAGATCCTGGGTGGAGTGCCAGAAGCCAGGCGGGCCGAGTTTGCCAACTTTCGCGATGGAGCAGGCTTGACCATCGATGGCGGCATAGCCCTGTTTTTTCTCAACCCCAGCTCCTTTACTGGGGAAGATATCCTAGAGCTACAGGGCCATGGTGGCCCGGTGGTGATGGACCTGCTGCTGCAACGGGTATTGGAACTGGGCGCACGTCTGGCCCATCCCGGGGAGTTCAGCCAGCGCGCCTTCCTCAATGGTAAGCTGGATCTGGCCCAGGCCGAGGCCATTGCCGATCTGATCGAATCTGGTACCACCGCAGCGGCACGCCTGGCGGTGCGCTCCCTGGCCGGAGATTTCTCCGATCGTATCCATACCCTGGTATTTGCCGTTACCCAGCTACGCATGTATGTGGAGGCGGCGATTGATTTTCCAGAGGAGGAGATCGACTTCCTAGCCGATGGAAAAGTAAGCGATAACTTACATGCAATCCAGCAACAGCTGGCCGATGTAGAGAAGAGCGCCTCTGTGGGGCGACTACTGCGGGATGGCCTTACCCTGGTTATTGCCGGCCCTCCCAACGCCGGCAAATCCAGCATCATGAATGGGCTCTCCGGCCGGGATACCGCGATTGTCACCAGTGTCCCCGGCACCACCCGCGATCTGCTGAAGGAGCAGATCCAGATCGATGGCCTGCCGCTGCACCTGATTGATACCGCCGGGCTGCGGGAGAGTGCTGACCCAGTGGAGCAGGAGGGTATGCGTCGGGCGCGGGAGCAGATCGCCAATGCAGATCGGGTACTCTGGGTTTTTGATGACCAGGCCGACCTGGCACATGCCGCCTTTGAGCCGGCTAGTCTGCCAGAAGGGGTGCCGGTAGACTTTATCTGTAACAAAATAGATCTTACCGGTACGGATCAGGGGATCCGGCAGGTTGGAAACAACACCGAGATTGCCATCTCCGCCCACAGTGATGAGGGGATCTCGCTATTGCGGGAGTACCTCAAGCAGAGCGTCGGTTTTCATGGAGAACAGGAGGGGGAGTTCCTGGCCCGCCGTCGCCACCTGGATGCCCTGGAACGGGCGTCGCAATACCTGCACGCCGGAGAGCTGGCCATGCAACGCACCGGCTCGGGCGAACTGCTGGCGGAAGATCTACGGCAGGCGCAGATGGCCCTGTCCGAGATCACGGGCGAGTTCACGGCAGATGATCTTCTGGGAGAGATCTTCTCCAGTTTCTGTATTGGCAAGTAGTACCATCACGGTCCTAACTAATCCCCATAGAACCGCCTCCTGATTTACCGCAGGTAAATTATGCTTCTGTTCATACCCAAGGGAGTACAGTTGAGTGTTTTTGGGTGGGCACCTAATGGTTGGCATTAAATCAATTCTTGGGAAATTCAGGCTTGGATATTCCTCATAAACGGGACAGCAGAGTTGTTTCAAAAGATATTTTTGTAACAAAATATTGCAGAAGCGTAACTGTTACATTGTGTTACACAATAATCACCTACGTTCTGTTTTGTTTGTCTACAATAGCCGCATCTAAAATCAACTTAGGAAACAGTAATGAGTACTTTTCGCTATACGGGTTCGCAAATCACCACTCACTGGATGTCGGTGCTGGTTATCCTCTTTTTGCTGGTCACTGGTAGTCTGGTACTAGCAGATCTGCCAAATACCGTGGAGAAGATTGGCAATCTTCGCATTCATACGATTCTGGGTGGATTGGCTGCACTTCTGGTCGTGGTTCGTATGATCCTAAAAAAACGCGCACCTAAGCCCGATCCGATATCAGGCAGCAAACTGGCCAGTGCTGGTCACATGGCGTTGAATATTGTTGTATTGCTTCTAGTTATGAGCGGTGTGATGTTGTCACTGCAGAGTGGAGCCTTTGACGCAATATATGGCAGCGGTACATTACCTGAAGATTTCTTCGATTACATACCACGCAAGATTCATGGCCTGTTGTCTCGCGTCGCCATGGGGCTGATTGCCCTGCACGTTCTAGCCGCGCTATACCATCAGTTGTTTCTCAAAGATGGTTTAGTTGCTCGCATGTTGCCTGGTAAATAGATGTTATTGAATAACTAAAAACTGTGTTTGTCAGTAACCGATAATACCTTTGAAATACATAACCTGCCTCATGAACAACTTACTGAGGCAGGTTACAGTATTACCTCTGATGTCGACTACAAGTGTCCAATAATTGTATTTGAGTACCTTTGCCTCGATAGAGGATCAAAGGGGACTCGGTTGAAACCAGATTCTAGTTATTGCCAGGAAGTCAAAATGACCGGTCATTTCCCAATACCATATCCTGACTGGGTGCTGGCCTAATCCGGTTGAGTGCTCATCTACCCAGATCTCTCATAAATATTGAGAGGTTGCGAGTTTTCACACCGAGCCCAAATATTCCGGTAAAATCGCTCCATGTTTTACGCTGAAAGATATGACGTCATTGTTATAGGTGGTGGCCATGCCGGGGCCGAGGCCGCTATGGCGGCGGCACGCATGGGGGTCAAGACTCTGCTGCTGACCCACAACATTGAGACCCTGGGACAGATGAGCTGTAATCCCGCTATCGGTGGTATCGGTAAGGGTCACCTGGTGAAAGAGGTGGATGCCATGGGTGGCCTGATGGGGCATGCCGCAGATCTGGCCGGTATCCAGTTTCGTACCCTCAATTCACGCAAAGGACCGGCGGTGCGCGCCACCCGTGCTCAGGCCGATCGCCAACTGTACAAGGCGGCGGTGCGCCACGCCCTGGAGAATCAACCCAACCTGGATCTGTTTCAGCAGGCGGTGGATGACCTGATCATCGAGGGAGAGCGGGTGGTCGGGGCCATCACCAAGATGGGCCTTAAGTTCCGGGCCGAGAGTGTTGTGCTTACCGCAGGTACCTTTCTGGGGGGGCGTATCCATATTGGCCTGAGCAACTATCAGGGGGGCCGGGCCGGGGACCCACCGGCCAACGCCCTCGCCCACCGGCTGCGGGAGCTGCCGTTCAACGTGGAACGGCTGAAGACCGGCACCCCGCCCAGAATCGACAGTCGCAGCATCGACTATTCGGTGTTGCAGGAACAGCCCAGCGACAGCCCGCTGCCGGTGTTCTCATTTCTGGGATCGGTGGAGCAGCACCCCACTCAGATCTCATGCCACATCACCCATACCAATGAACGCACCCACGAGATCATCCGCGGCGGCCTCTCCCGTTCCCCCATGTATACCGGGGTGATCGAGGGGGTGGGTCCGCGTTACTGCCCCTCCATCGAAGACAAGGTGGTGCGCTTCTCGGATAAGGATTCCCACCAGATCTTCATCGAGCCGGAGGGGTTGGATTGCAATGAGGTCTATCCCAACGGCATCTCCACCTCCCTGCCCTTCGATATACAGCATGAACTGGTGCGTTCCATGCGCGGGTTTGAGAGTGCCCGCATCATGCGCCCTGGCTATGCCATTGAGTATGATTTTTTTGATCCGCGGGATCTGCACTCCAGCCTGGAGACCAAGTTCATCCAGGGGCTCTACTTTGCCGGTCAGATCAACGGCACCACCGGCTATGAAGAGGCGGCGGCCCAGGGCCTGCTGGCCGGGACCAATGCGGCGTTGAGGATCCAGGGAAAAGAGCCATGGTGTCCGCGTCGGGATCAGGCCTATCTCGGGGTGTTGGTGGATGATCTGATAACCCGTGGCACCAGCGAGCCCTACCGTATGTTTACCAGCCGCGCCGAGTATCGGCTGCTGCTGCGGGAGGATAATGCCGACCTGCGACTGACTGAACAGGGCCGGGCCCTGGGTCTGGTGCCGGATGGGCGCTGGGCGGCCTTTGAACGCAAACGCGATGCCATAGAGCAGGAACGGCAACGCCTGCAGGATATCTGGATCCATCCCGATACCCCGGCGGCCATTCAGGCCACGGCCGACACCGGCACCTCCATCTCCCGGGAGGTACGGGCGCTGGAACTGCTGGCGCGCCAGGAGATCTCCTATCCCGGGTTGCAGCGGCTGCCAGGGATTGGGCCCGGTGTGGCGGATCCCAAGGTGGCCGAGCAGTTGGAGATCCAGTGTAAATACGCCGGCTATATCAAACGTCAGCAGGCAGAGATCGAGCGCCAGCAGGCCAATGAAGCGCTGAAGCTACCGGCGGAGCTGGATTACGCCGAGGTGCGTGGTCTCTCAACCGAGGTGCGGGAGAAACTGATTCGCAGCAAGCCAGAGACCATCGGTCAGGCCGGACGCATTCCCGGGGTAACCCCGGCGGCCATCTCTTTGCTGCTAATCCATCTAAAGAAAAGAGGGCGGAGATGAGCGGGTATCCTGAGAACTGGGAGAGTCAGCTGGAATCTGGGTTGAATCAGATGGGGCTGAAACTGAGTCAGGATCAGCAGCAGATGTTGCTGGAGTATCTGGCCCTGCTGATGAAATGGAACAAGACCTATAATCTGACGGCCATTCGGGACCCGGAAGAGATGGTGCCACGGCAGCTGCTGGACTCCCTCTCCATCCTCCCCCTGATCCAGGGCAGGCGCATACTGGATGTGGGGACCGGTGCCGGGCTACCGGGAATCCCACTGGCCATCTGCCGGCCCGATGCCAGTTTCACCCTGCTCGATTCCAACGGCAAAAAGACCCGTTTTGTGCAGCAGGCCAAGCTGGAGCTGAGGCTGGAGAACCTGCAGGTGCAGCACTCCCGCGTGGAGCAGCTTGCAGATGAAGTGGGATTTAACACCATCACCACCCGGGCCTTTGCCGCGTTGCCTAAGATAGTGGAACTGACTACGGGGCTGATGGCGGACAGGGGGATTTTGCTGGCCATGAAAGGGACCGCCCCTCAAGAGGAGATGATGCTATTGCGTAGTGCGGGTTGCAAGGTGGAGATTATCCCGCTGGAGGTGCCATCATCAGGTGAACGTCATGCTATTATTATCCACTCGGCAAGATAGTATCCAGCCGGGGCTTACCAGTGATTTCGGGTTGAATCATCATAGATTAGCGTCTTTGAATCACCCTGCAATACCATCAGATTTTTTTGGAACTTTACATGACCAAGAATCTACGGGTATGGTGTGCAGTGAGTTATACGATACCCACTTCTCAATCAGACACCAAATATAAGTAACGGAGAACAGAAAATGAAAGCATCCTCAAGACTATCCTTACAAGTGATGGCAGCGGTATTGCTCCTGGCTATGGCCATGGGTGTAAGTGCAGCCGAGAGGTGGGTAACCTCAGGGACCGGCGGTCGAGTGACTAACAGCTATGAGGACTGTGTCCGGGCGTTGGATGGCAGCACTCTTATATGCCAGAACGATTCCGATGGGGATGGCGTAACCGATGACCTGGACAAGTGTCCGGACACGCCAAAGGGAGTACAGGTGGATGCGGAAGGATGTCCCCTGGACACAGATGGTGACGGCGTTCCTGACTATCAGGATAAATGCCCTCAGACCCCAAAAGGGGCAATCGTGGATGAGGTTGGTTGCATGAAGCAGCTGATCCTGAACAATGTTGAGTTTGAGGTGGACAGTACAATTCTTAAACCTGGTGCCCAGACTAGTTTGAACCAGGTTGCTGACGCCCTGCGCGGACGTCCAGATGTAAATAAGATGAGCGTTATTGGTCATACGGATAGCACAGGATCAAATGCATATAATCTGAAGCTGTCAAAGAGAAGAGCAGCAGCAGTGGTCGATTATCTGAAGCAGGCTGGTGTGCATATTAACCTTGTCTATTCTGGAAGCGGAGAGTCGCAGCCTGTAGCTGATAATTCCACTGAAGAGGGCAGAGCTATGAATCGCCGGGTTGAATTAAATGTAATTAAGTAAACCTGGTTTTTAACTAGGAGTTGTTCTGTACGGGCCTGCACTTGCTGCAGGCCCGTCTTTTTTTGGACCGATAGTTACCTTGGTGGTAAATTATTCAAGAATAGGGTTACCGCAAAACCGGGAGGCTGGTTGATGAACCTAGAGATAATTGGCAAATGCTGTAGTTGCGGCAGTGATCTGAAAAGCAGCGATTATGGGCGCGAGACCAACTGTCTTGGGTGTGGGCGGCCTACCCGGGTCTGTCTCAACTGCAAATGGTATAATCCGAGTAAGCCCAATGCCTGTGAGGAGCCGGTGGCTGAGCCGGTAGTGGAAAAACAGCGGTCTAATTTCTGTAACTATTTTGAACCCGGTACCGGTACCAATGGTGGTTCAGAGCCTACCGCAGCGAATGATCATCTGGCGGCAGCGGAAGAGTTGTTTAAGTTTTGACTGGTTCTGAGCAAATAAAATGAGCGGTGGCGTCTGGCGCTAAGTTATTGATAATCATAAGAGCTGAAACACATGGTGCCGCCAGTGATCTTGCCCAGGTATTTTTTGCGGTTATGTTCTGATATTCTCACTCGTCTGCTCTGCGCCCTGTAGAACCGGGTGCTATTATTATTGAAGAATATGGAAGCTGTTCCATGGGTCGAGTTATCTCAGTTGCAAATCAGAAAGGTGGTGTGGGTAAAACCACTACCACCATAAACCTTGCTGCTTCCCTTGCTACCCATGGCAAGAGGGTCCTGTTGTTGGATCTTGACCCCCAGGGCAACGCCACCATGGGCAGTGGTGTGGATAAATATGGGCTGGAGCGATCCACTTATGATGTACTGCTGGGGGATGCGGCGCTGGCGGATGCCGTGGTGCGTTCGGAGACATCCGGGTTTGATGTGCTTCCATCCAATGCCGACCTGACCGCTGCGGAAGTCGGTCTGATGAGTGCCCCCATGAAGGAGAAGCGCCTCAGTCTGGCGCTGACCCCGGCCCGGGCCAAGTACGACTACATACTCATTGACTGCCCGCCATCCCTGAATATGCTCACGGTGAATGCCCTGGTTGCATCCGATGGGGTGATTATTCCGCTGCAGTGTGAGTACTTTGCCCTGGAGGGGCTGACCTCTCTGCTCGACACCATACGTCAGATTCAGCAGAGCAGAAATGCTAATCTGGAGATTGAGGGTATCCTGCGCACCATGCATGATCCGCGCAACAACCTATCCAATGATGTATCCACACAGTTGATTTCGCATTTCAATGAGCTGGTATACCGTACTGTCATTCCCAGGAATGTTCGGATTGCCGAGGCCCCCAGTCATGGCCTGCCGGTGATGGCCTATGATAAAAGCTCACGTGGGGCGGTTTCATATCTAGCCCTGGCGGGAGAGTTTCTGCGCCGCAATGAACGGCGTGTGGCAGCGTCTGCCGGATAGATCTGGCGCTACCTTTTTAATATTATCCTTTGATTGGAACTGACAGATGGCAGCAAAAAAACGTGGGCTGGGACGGGGACTTGACGCCCTTCTCGGTGGGGCTTCGATCGCCGAAGATAATCGGGACAAGGGCGGCAACAAGCCGATACATGAGGTAACCACTCTACCGGTGGATGTGATTGAGCGTGGCCGCTACCAGCCGCGTCGGGATTTTAATCCCGAGAGTCTGCAGGAACTGGCCGACTCCATAGCCGCCCAGGGTGTGGTGCAGCCGATCGTGGTCAGACCGATTGAGCAGCAGGGGCACTACGAGATAATCGCCGGGGAGCGACGCTGGCGGGCCGCGCAACAGGCGGGCCTGGGAGAGATCCCGGTGGTGGTTCGGGATGTGCCGGATCAGACTGCCATGGCCATGGGGCTGATTGAGAATATCCAGCGTGAGGACCTTAACCCGCTGGAAGAGGCGCAGGCCCTGCACCGGTTGCTGAATGAATTTGAACTGACCCACCAGAAGATTGCTCAGGCCGTGGGCAAGTCCCGTACCACGGTTACCAATCTGTTGCGCCTGCTGGACCTGAATAGTGATGTGAAAGAGTACATCGATAATCGCAGGCTGGAGATGGGACACGCCCGGGCCCTGTTGGGACTGAAGGAACAGGCCCAGAGTGATGCCGCCAGACAGGTGGTAAATCTGGGGCTGTCGGTACGGGAAACAGAAAAGTTGGTACGCCGGCAGTTGGGTGTCAGCAAAGAGACAGCCCCGGCGAAAAAGAGCTCGCCTGAGGATCCAAACGTGCGGCGGCTCCAGAGTGACCTGTCTGATAAGCTGGGTGCCAGGGTGAATATCCAGCAGACGGCATCTGGCAAGGGGAAATTGGTGATTGCATATAATAGTCTGGATGAGTTGGAAGGAATACTGGATCACTTTCAGTAGGAATGCGGCGGTGATTACGTAGATTTTACAGGCCGTTAGGGGCAGGATTAACCCAGGATATGAGCGGGATTCCTAGGTCCATAAAAAATTTAAATATTTATTCGCATATTGATTGACCTTATCAGGCAAAGCCATTATAGTTCGCCACCTGATGCGGGGCGTCTCTGTGGAGGTGGGCTATAATCAATGCTTCCAAACGAGCTCTGATGGACCAGGATATAGGCCGGAGAATAACCCTGGCCCAGTGTGGTTTAACCCTATTGGTGGCCACAGTCCTGGTGCTAATCGGGGTGGTTTATGCCTACTCCGGTGCCCTAGGCGGCAGTATCGCCACAATTGGTAACGCGCTGTTTGCCAGGAAGGTATTTGTTAGTTACAGGGCGCAGAACCCCGGTTCTCTGCTGGCCAGTTTTTATGGGGCAGAGATCCAGAAGATAATTGTTACGGCGGCACTGTTTGCCACAGCGATAATTTTGATTGACGTGTTGAGCTACGCAACGCTCTTTGGCAGTTACCTGTTTGTGCAGATAGTGCCGTTAATATTGTTTCATCTTAAATATATTTAGTTTAGTTAGATTTAGGTTAAGCATACATGGCTGGCGATACGCTCACCTCTGGCGAATACATCAAGCACCATCTGACCAACTTGGCATTTGGTAAACACCCCGATGGTTCCTGGGGTTTGGCGCACAATGCTGAAGAGGCCAAGGAGATGGGCTTCATGGCAATCCACGTGGACACCATGTTCTGGTCCATTTTCCTGGGCATCCTGATGCTCTGGGTACTGCGTAGAGTGGCAGTTAACGCTACCAGCGGTGTCCCCGGTAAGCTGCAGAACTTTGCCGAGATGCTGGTGGAGTTCATCGACAGCAGCGTACGTGGTTCCTTCACCGGTCAGAACTCCATGGTGGCACCACTCTCACTGACCATCTTTATCTGGATCTTCCTGCAGAATCTTATGGATCTGGTACCAGTGGATCTGATCCCATATGTCCTGGGCGACCCTGGAATTGGCCTGGCCCATTTCATGAAGGTAGTACCCACCACCGATCCAAATGCCACCTTTGGCATGGCCTTTGGTGTATTTTTTCTGGTGTTGTACTACAGTATCAAAATCAAGGGCGTGGGCGGTTTTGCTGGTGAGTTGACCCTGCAGCCGTTCAATCATTGGGCCTTCATTCCGGTAAACTTTATCCTGGAATTTGTTAGCCTGATCGCTAAACCTATCTCACTGGCCTTGCGTCTGTTCGGAAATATGTATGCTGGTGAGATGATCTTCATCCTTATCGCCCTGATGTATAGCGGCGGTATTGCACTGGGTCTGTTTGGAGGAATCCTGCAGCTGGGATGGGCCATATTCCATATCCTTATTATCACGCTGCAAGCATTTATCTTTATGACCCTGGCCATTGTCTATCTGGACATGGCACATCATGAACACTGATTTAGTTTGATTTAATTTATAACCGTACCTTATTAACTGGAGACCAAAATGGAACAAGCACTTATATACATCGCCGGCGCAATCATGATGGGTTTTGGAGCCCTGGGCGCGGCTTTGGGTATTGGCGTTCTCGGTGGACGTTTTCTTGAAGGCGCTGCTCGTCAGCCAGAGCTTATTCCCTTGCTGCGTACACAGTTTTTCGTTGTCATGGGCCTGGTAGACGCCGTGCCAATGATCGCTGTAGGTCTGGCAATGTACGTTCTGTTTGCTGTTGCCGGTTAATCCGCTTTGACAGTTACAGAAACAATCATTATCTCGATCAACGCAAGGTAATTCCCAGATGAATATTAATCTGACTCTGGTTGCACAGCTTATCTCCTTCGTTGTGTTCGTGTGGTTCACCATGAAGTTTGTATGGACCCCGATCATGGCGGCGCTCGAAGAGCGTAAAAGTGAGATTGCTGATGGACTGGCTGCAGGAGAGCGGGGACAACATGAGCAGGAACTGGCCAAGAACCGGGCCAGGGAAGTGCTGCATGAAGCCAAGATACAGGCATCTGAAATTGTCACCCAAGCCCAGAAACGTGCCGCAGAGGTTATCGATGAGGCCAAGGACAATGCCCAGGCTGAGGGCGCCCGCATCCTGACCGCCGCGAAAGCGGATGTTGAACAGGAGGCCGTCAAGGCCCGTGAACAGCTGCGTGAGCAGGTTGCCAAACTGGCAGTTGCAGGCGCAGCCAAGATCTTACAGCGAGAGGTCGATGTCGAGGCACATAAGGACATCGTCGCATCGTTGGCCAAGCAGATCTAATCAGTCATGGCCGTCGACGCAACCACAATTGCCCGCCCCTATGCTGAGGCCCTATTCTCCAGGGCTGAAGAGACCAATGCACTTGATCTCTGGAGTGAATCCCTGGAGTTACTGGCGACCGTGGCAGAGGACCCGACCATGGCAACCACCATTGCCGACCCGAAATTTGATCGGGCCGACCTGATCAAGTTGTTGCAGGATGTCTGCGGCGACAAACTCAGTTCGGAAGGGCAGAACCTGGTTAATCTTCTGGTAGCTAACGGACGCCTCACCGTACTGCCTGAGATCGCCATTTTGTACGAGAAGCTCAAAGCAGAGAGTCAACAGGCCCTTAAGGCGCATGTACGCTCTGCCTATGAATTTACAGCAGACCAGGAGCAGCAAATTGCTGAGGGTCTGAAGCGAAAGCTTGGTCTTAATGTGACTATTACCAGCGAACAGGATCAGGAACTCATCGGTGGCGTACATATCCGTGCCGGTGATCTTGTAATCGATGGTTCCATCAAGGGAAAAATCGAGCAACTAGCCAACGAATTGGGAATTTAAGCGAGAAGCCATCATGCAACTCAATCCATCCGAGATCAGCGAACTGATCAAAAATAAGATCGAGAAATTCGATCTCAAGACCGAAGCCCGCAATGAGGGTTCGGTTATAAGCCTGACTGACGGCATTGCGCGTATCCATGGCCTGCAGGATGCCATGTCCTACGAAATGCTGGAGTTCCCCGGTAACACCTTTGGACTGGCGCTGAACCTTGAGCGCGATTCTGTAGGTGCTGTGATACTGGGTGAATATAAGCATCTATCAGAGGGCGATGCAGTTAAATGCACCGGTCGCGTACTTGAGGTTCCTGTAGGTGAAGGACTTCTGGGACGCGTGGTAGATTCCCTGGGTAACCCCATCGATGGTAAAGGCCCGATCGAAGCAGATCAGACCTCCCCGATTGAGAAGGTTGCACCTGGTGTTATTACCCGTAAGTCGGTTGACCAGCCAGTTCAGACCGGACTCAAGGCCATCGACGCCATGGTGCCAATCGGCCGTGGCCAGCGTGAGCTGATCATCGGCGACCGCCAGACCGGTAAGACCGCTGTGGCCATCGATGCCATCATCAACCAGAAGGGTACCGGCGTTAAGTGTATCTACGTAGCGGTGGGACAGAAGAATTCCTCCATTGCTCAGGTGATGCATAAGCTTGAAGAGCACGGCGCCCTGGAACATACCATCATCGTTGCCGCACCTGCTGCCGATTCCGCTGCCATGCAGTTCATCGCACCATATTCTGGTTGCACCATGGGTGAGTACTTCCGTGACAAGGGTGAAGATGCTCTGATCATCTATGATGACCTCACCAAACAGGCATGGGCCTACCGTCAGGTATCCCTGCTGCTGAAACGTCCACCAGGACGTGAGGCATATCCTGGTGACGTATTCTATCTGCACTCCCGTCTGTTGGAGCGTGCCGCTCGGGTGAACGAGGCCTATGTAGAGAAGGCCACTAACGGTAAGGTCAAGGGCCAGACCGGTTCCCTGACTGCGCTACCAATCATTGAGACCCAGGCTGGCGACGTATCCGCATTCGTACCCACCAATGTGATCTCTATTACTGACGGTCAGATTTTCCTGGAGTCTGATCTGTTCAACGCCAACGTACGCCCTGCTATCAACGCCGGTCTCTCCGTATCCCGTGTAGGTGGTGCTGCGCAGACCAAGGTGATCAAGAAGCTGGGTGGTGGTACCCGTCTGGCACTGGCCCAGTATCGTGAGCTGGCGGCGTTCTCCCAGTTTGCATCTGATCTGGACGAGTCCACACGTAAGCAGCTGGAGCGTGGTGAGCGCGTAACCGAGCTGATGAAACAGCCGCAGTACTCCCCCATGTCCGTAGGTGAGATGGCTATCTCCCTGTTCGCTGCCAATGAAGGCTATCTGGATGATGTGGAAGCTGCCAAGGTGGTGGATTTTGAAAGCGCTCTGCAGGGCTACATGAAGAGCAGCAAGGCAGATCTTCTGGACGAGCTCAACGACACCGGAGATTACAATAATGAGATTGAGCAGGCGTTGCATGCAGCCCTGAAGGATTTCAAGGCCAACAATACCTGGTAATAGTTAGCTTCGGAATGATCACTCCAGATAAGGTTTAAATATGGCAGGCGCAAAAGAGATACGCACAAAGATTGCCAGCATCAAAAACACGCAGAAGATCACGCGTGCGATGGAGATGGTGGCTGCATCCAAGATGCGTAAAGCCCAGGACCGCATGAAGGCAACCCGTCCTTACGCAGACAAGATGCGTAACGTGATTGGTCACCTGTATCATGCGCATCCTGAATATCGCCATAGCTTTATGAAGGATCGCGAGGTCAAGCGAGTGGGCTATATTGTTGTATCTTCCGACCGCGGTCTCTGCGGTGGGTTAAACAACAACCTGTTCCGCAAGATGCTGAAAGAGCTGCATGCACATAATGACGCGGGCGTTGAGATTGATTTCTGCACTATTGGTACCAAGGCGCTGGGTTTTTTCCGCCGCTTCGGGGGCAAGGTGTTGGGACAGATTACCCATTTGGGAGATGCCCCGCGTTTTGAAGATCTGATCGGCACGGTGAAGGCCATGCTGGATGCCTTCGAAGCAGGAGAAATCGATCGGGTATATCTGTGCTCAAACCTGTTTATTAACACCATGACCCAGCAGCCGACCGTTGAACAAATAGTACCAATCACCGGCGAGATGGATGAGCAGCTTAAGCATCACTGGGACTACATCTACGAGCCAGGTTCAAAAGAGGTGCTGGATGGCCTGTTGAACCGGTACATCGAGGCCCTGGTATATCAGGGTGTGGTAGAGAACGGCGCCTGTGAGCAATCTGCTCGAATGGTTGCAATGAAATCGGCATCTGACAACGCAGGTGGCCTGATAGATGAGCTACAGCTGATCTATAACAAGGCCCGCCAGGCCGCGATTACCCAGGAAATTTCGGAGATCGTCAGCGGTGCCGCTGCTGTCTGATCCCAGAAACCTGGTTAAAAGATATTAATGCGTCGGGCTCGTCCCGGCATATATGCAAAGATTTGATATAAAGAGGAACCGCAAATGAGTCTCGGAAAAGTGGTGGAAATCATCGGCGCTGTAGTCGACGTTCAGTTCCCCATGGGCGAAATGCCAAAGGTCTACGACGCACTGAAGATTGACGATGTGGATCTGACCCTTGAGGTTCAGCAGCAATTGGGTGACGGAGTTGCGCGAACCATTGCCATGGGTTCAACCGATGGAGTGAGACGTGGTCTGGAGGCGGTTAATACCGGCGCCCCGATTACCATTCCAGTTGGACAGGGTACCCTGGGCCGCATTATGGACGTACTGGGTAATCCGGTTGATGACGCCGGTCCGATAGATACCGAAGATGCCATGCCGATTCACCGTGCTCCACCTACATTTGAGGAGCAGGCTACCTCTACCGAGGTTCTGGAGACCGGTATTAAGGTTATCGACCTTATTATGCCAATCGCCAAGGGCGGTAAAATCGGACTGTTCGGAGGGGCCGGTGTAGGTAAGACCGTTACCCTGATGGAGCTGATTCGTAATATTGCGGTTGAGCACTCCGGCTTCTCCGTATTCGCCGGTGTAGGTGAGCGTACCCGTGAAGGTAACGACTTCTACCACGAGATGGCTGAGGGCGGCGTTCTAGATAAGGTAGCCCTGGTATATGGTCAGATGAATGAGCCTCCTGGTAACCGTTTGCGTGTAGCGCTGACCGGTCTGACCATGGCTGAGTTCTTCCGTGATGAAGGCCGTGACGTTTTGATGTTCGTTGACAATATCTATCGTTACACCCTGGCCGGAACCGAGGTATCAGCACTGCTGGGTCGTATGCCATCTGCTGTAGGTTATCAGCCTACCCTGGCGGAAGAGATGGGTGTACTGCAGGAGCGCATTACCTCCACCAAGACCGGTTCCATCACCTCCTTCCAGGCGGTATACGTGCCTGCGGATGACCTGACTGACCCGTCCCCGGCAACCACCTTTGCTCACTTGGATGCGACCCTCGTACTGTCTCGTCAGATTGCTGAGCTGGGTATCTATCCTGCTGTGGATCCTCTGGATTCCACCTCGCGTATCCTTGATCCAAACGTTGTGGGTCAGGAGCACTACGAGGTTGCCCGTGATGTTCAGGGTCTGCTGCAACGTTATAAAGAGCTGAAAGATATCATCGCGATTCTGGGTATGGACGAGCTGTCTGAAGAGGACAAGCAGACAGTATCCCGTGCCCGTAAGATCCAGCGTTTTCTGTCCCAGCCGTTCTTTGTTGCAGAGGTATTTACCGGTACCCCAGGTAAGTATGTCTCCCTGAAGGACACCATCAAGGGTTTCAAGGCCATTGTTGCTGGCGAGCATGATGCCCTGCCAGAGCAGGCCTTTTATATGGTTGGCGGTATCGAAGAGGCCGTTGAGCGTGGCACCGAAGCCTAAGTTCTAGGAGATTAAGTTATGGCCATGACAATCCATGTGGATATAGTCAGTGCGGAGTCAGAGATCTACTCCGGCCTCGCCAAGATGGTCTACGCACCAGCAGAGATGGGCGAGGTTGGTATCGCTCCCATGCATGCTCCGTTGGTGACCCGTCTCAAGCCGGGCGAGGTTCGGTTGGACCTGGGTGAAGGTAAGGAGATGAAGTACTTCTACGTCTCTGGTGGCATCCTTGAGGTGCAACCTTATACCGTAACCGTCCTGGCAGACACCGCTATCCGCGCCGCTGATTTGGACGAGGCGGCTGTTCTGGAAGCGAAGAAACGAGCCGAGGACACCCTGACCGGACAAGCCGCAGACATGGAGTTTGCCAAGGCTCAGGTCGAGCTACATGAAGCTGCTGCCCAGCTGCGCGCTATTGAAAGAATCAGACGACAGTCGTAAAATCCCCCTCTTTGTCCCGGGCCTTCCTGGCCCGGACATACTAAATCACAACGGCGGAACCTGATATGCCCAAGGAAATTATCCAACCGGGTAAGTTTGTCTCACTCACCTATACCATCAGCGATGCAGACGGCAATCTGCTGGAGCAGAACGATCTGCCAGTCAGCTATGTCCATACTGGAGATACGGAACTCATCGGCGGTATGGACCGCGCGGTTCTGGGCAAGAGTGCCGGTGACAAGGTGGAGATGCAAATGCCGCCCGAGGATGGGTTTGGTGAACCGGATCCGGGCCTTACCTTTACTGACGACCTGGAGAATGTCCCGCCCGAGTTTCGCAAGCTGGGGGCAGAGGTGCAGATGGAGAGTGAATCTGGTGATGTGAAGACCTTCTACGTCACCAAGATTGAGGATGGCAAGCTGACGGTTGATGGCAATCACCCGCTGGCCGGCAAGACCCTCACCGTAAGCGTGAAAATTCTGGAGGTGCGCAACCCAACTCCAGATGATCTGAAACCAGATCAGGGTGGAATTCCCATCAACTGATTCATCCGGCGTTGGCGTTTCCTTTTGGAGGCGACCGGGCTCTGTCGTTTTATCCCTACCTGCGCAGATAAAATTCAGCAAAAATAGCACCAGAAACGGCCTGGTCTCAGTTATAATGCCCAGCTATGGACGGAGCCCTGCGGCTCCGGTACAGGGGCTTGGCTTTGGTTCTACCCACCAGTCTCTTTAATCAACCGTTTTTGGAGAGCATATGACGCTAGGTGTAGTCATTCTTGCGGCTGGACAGGGAACGCGCATGCGTTCCAAATTACCAAAGGTGCTGCACTCCCTGGCCGGTCGGCCCCTGCTTGATCACGCCATTCAGGCGGCAAAACGGCTGTCACCCGTGCGTGTGGTTGTGGTGTATGGACACGGCGGGGAGCAGGTCAAGGCCGCCCTCTCCGACCCGGATCTGATATGGGTGGAGCAGAAGGAGCAGCTCGGTACCGGACATGCGGTGGCCCAGGCCCTGCCGGCGCTGCAGGGGGTTGATCAGATTCTGGTGCTGTATGGCGATGTGCCGTTGATTCGTGATCGCACCCTCTCTTCACTTACCACCGCCTGCATGTACACCGATCTGGCACTGCTGACGGCCGCGTTTGACAACCCCGTCGGCTATGGCCGTATCCTGCGTGATGCCAATGGCAAGATAGAACGTATTGTGGAGCACAAGGATGCCAGCGCCAGTGAGTTGGAGATCAAGGAGATCAATACCGGAATCCTGATTGCCAAGAGTGAAGCCCTGGAGGGTTGGTTGGAGCGGGTGGATAACAGCAACTCCCAGGGTGAGTTCTATCTCACTGATGTGGTAGAGCTGGCGGTGGCGGATGGGGTTTGTGTCCAGTCATCCCAGCCGGAAGATCTGGATGAGGTCGCCGGAGTCAACGACTGTGCACAGCTGGCACTCCTGGAGCGCCGCTTTCAGGAGTGGCAGGCAGACCGGCTGATGCGTAAGGGGTTGAGTCTGCGCGATCCAAACCGGTTTGATCTGCGAGGCAGCATCGAGTTTGGACAGGATGTAACCATCGACATTAATGTTCTGCTGGAGGGTGAGATCGAGTTGGGCAGTGATATCTCTATTGGGGCCAATACGGTAATCCGTAACTGTCGGATTGGCGATGGGGTGTTGATCCGGGAGAACTGTGTGCTGGAAAATGCCGTAATCGGGGCCAACTGCACCATAGGGCCCTTTGCCCGTATCCGCCCGGATACAGAACTGGCCGCAGATGCCCATATCGGCAATTTTGTTGAGATCAAAAAATCCCAGGTTGGGTCTGGTAGCAAGATCAACCACCTGAGCTATATCGGTGACAGCAGTATTGGTTCTAAGGTGAATGTTGGCGCCGGAACCATCACCTGCAACTATGACGGGGTCAACAAACACCGTACGCTTATTGGCGATGGGGCGTTCATCGGGTCCAACAGCAGCCTGGTGGCACCGGCAGAGATCGGCGCCGGCGCTACCATAGGTGCTGGTTCCACCATCTCCGGCAAGACCCCGGATAACACCCTCACCCTGACACGTGCCAAACAGTTATCAATCAAGGGATGGAAACGGCCAGTGAAGAAGCTGAAGGAGTAATGCCATGTGTGGAATTGTAGGTGCCATCGCCAAGGAACATGTAGCACCCATCCTGCTGGATGGCCTCAAGCGTCTCGAATACAGGGGCTATGACTCAGCTGGTATTGCCATTCATGGTGACAGTGGCCAACTGCATCGGATCAGGTCTGTGGGCAAGGTGTCCCAGCTGCAAGAGTTGCTGGATAGATCACCCCTTGCGGGGGTAATGGGTATTGCCCATACCCGTTGGGCCACCCATGGCATGCCGGCAGAGCGCAACGCCCACCCCCACATGAGCGGGGAACGGGTGGCGGTGGTACACAACGGCATTATAGAAAATCACGCCGAACTGCGTAGTAATCTAGAGGCCAGGGGTTTCACCTTTACCTCAGACACCGATACCGAAGTGATTGCCCACCTCATGGCCAGCATGTTGGATCGGGGGATGGACCTGCTGGCGGCGGTGCGGGAGACCACAAAGCAGCTGGTTGGAGCCTACGCCCTGGCGGTAATGAGCCCGGATGACAGTGAGCGTCTGGTGGTGGCCCGTGCCGGCAGTCCCCTGGTGGTGGGTGTTTCAGATAGCGGTAACTACGTGGCCTCGGATGTGTTTGCCCTGTTGCCGGTGACCCGACGGTTTCTGTTTCTGGACGAGGGGGATGTGGCCGAAATACGTCGTGACGGTGTTACCGTGTACGACAGCAATCAGAACCAGGTGGAGCGACCGCTACAGGAGTCCAGTCTCACCGCATCCAATGCCGAGAAAGGCCCCTATCGCCACTACATGCTGAAGGAGATCTTCGAGCAGCCAGCGGTTATCGCCGAGACCCTGGAGGGTCGAATCCACCAGGGGCGCCTGCTGGAGGAGAGCTTTGGTCACGAGGCCAAGGCCCTGCTGGACCAGGTACAGTCGGTGCAGATCATCGCCTGTGGCACCAGTTATCATGCCGGTTTCGTGGCGCGTTACTGGCTGGAAGAGATCGGGATCACCTGCAGTGTGGAGGTAGCCAGTGAGTTCCGCTACCGCAACACCGTGGTGCCGGATAACAGCCTGTTTCTTACCATATCCCAATCCGGTGAGACCGCCGATACCCTGGCCGCCCTGCGGGGTGCCAAGCAGTCGGGCTATCTGGGTAGCCTCTGTGTGTGCAATGTGCCGGAGAGCTCGCTGGTGCGGGAGTCCGATGTGGCGCTCATGACCCGGGCCGGACCTGAGATTGGGGTGGCATCCACCAAGGCCTTTACCACCCAGTTGGTGGCGTTGCGGCTGCTGGTGCTGGCCCTGGTCAAACACCGTGGCATGAGCATAGAGCGGGAGAAAGAACTGGTGGACGAGCTGCACGCCCTGCCGCGTCAGGTGGAGGTGGTGCTGAAGATGAGTGACGACATCAAGCAGATGGCCGAGGCGTTTGCCAATAAGCAGAATGCCCTGTTTCTGGGGCGTGGCACCTTCTTCCCGGTGGCGTTGGAGGGGGCGCTCAAACTCAAGGAGATATCCTATATCCATGCCGAGGCCTATCCAGCGGGAGAGCTGAAACATGGTCCACTGGCCCTGGTGGATGCAACCATGCCGGTGGTGTGCGCCCTGCCGGATGACCCACTGCTGGAAAAGGTCCTATCCAATCTGCAGGAGGTAAGGGCGCGGGGTGGCGAGTTGTTTCTGTTTAGCGACCATAAGATATCCATCGACCTGGATAACTATCAGAACCTCACACTTTCGGACATTTGTCCCACCACGGCACCTATTGTTTACAGTATACCGCTTCAACTACTGGCCTATCATGTGGCAGTATTGAAGGGTACAGATGTGGATCAGCCGCGCAATCTGGCAAAATCGGTTACGGTTGAATAGAGAGGAGCCGCATAATTGGCTATTAAAAACCCAGTGCAAACCACCTCTGAAAGAGAATGGAACCGTCCGCAGATTGGGGTCAAGGTGGAGGGAGTTGCATCCGGTAATCTCTTTAGGGCGGTATTTGTAGTTGCCCTTATTTCCCTTCTGATTGCAGGCTGTGCCACATCCACCCCGCCACCGGAGGATGTGGAGAATGTCTGCGCAATATTTCAGGAGAAGGATGGTTGGTATCAGGATGCATTGGATTCGGAACAGAAATGGGGCGCACCACCCCACGTCCTGATGGCAATAGTCCGCTATGAGTCCCGGTTTGTTGATAATGCCAGGCCACCCAGAAACAAATTTCTTGGGATTATTCCACTCTCCAGACCAACCACTGCCTACGGCTACTGTCAGGCGGTTAATGGTACCTGGGATGACTATCTGGAAGAGACCGGCAACAGGAGTGCGGAACGGGTGAATTTCCGTGATGCGATCGACTTTGTTGGATGGTATACCAACGCCAGTTTTAAAAAACTTGGAATATCCAAGTGGGATGGTTACAACCAGTATCTTGCCTATCATGAGGGGCATGAAGGATTTGGCCAGCAGAGTTATTTGAAAAAGAGATGGTTGATGCGGGTTGCAAAGAAGGTCCAGTCCACATCGGATATCTATGCTGCCCAGTTGAATGATTGTAGGGAGCAGTTAGAGATGCAGCGGGCCAAGACCAAGTCGACAGCAGAATATACAGATAACTCTCTGGATAGATAGATTATTTACTAATCTATTGGCAGCAGACCGTACCAGCCTGGATTATAGGATGTGTTTGTGAACAAGTTAAAACAGATGAACGAGAAAGAGGCTGCGAGATTTAAGCAGTTTTCTGAGAACTGCCCGGATTGTGGCGGCACCGGAGAGTTTGAACGCTTCTATGGTGGGGGGGTGTACCCTTCATCTATTGATTGTGAAAAATGTGTTGGCAAGGGCCGACTTGGCAACTGCGCCAGCTGTGCCGGAACCGGTGTTATTAAGAGACCGGGAGTACCCCCCACTGAGGAGCTGTGTAATGTTTGTCATGGTGTTGGTGCCGTGGGAGATTGTCCCGACTGTGGCGGTACCGGAACGCTCAGTGGTGAGGATGGCAAGGAGTGCCCGAGCTGTGATGGGTTTGGGTTCAGGGCTTAGCCTGATTCCAAGCCATATTAATGACGGTCCTTAGGGGCCGTTTTTTTTATTGTTCTGAAGCCAGTAATTTCTGGCGCATGCGGCCGATTACCCTACATTCGTACGGGTATTGATGGCTATCAATGACCGAAAAAGCCCCCCTATGCTATTGTCTACTCAATTACTGGGTTATTCCAGCTCAGGCTATCCACCCCCCTGCCGGGGGAAGGCCACAGGTTCGGTAGATGATGAGACAGGCAGCCAAGATTACGGATACCGGTGTATCAGCTGAGGAGCTGAGGCAGTTCCGTATCAGGTTGGGTGATGAATTTGACGGCAACAGCCAGTTCTCAGAAGGTGCCGGTCTGGATGAAATTCTCAATGTCTACCTGCAGTTTCTGCAATCCCAGCTGTTGGGCAGTAGTGACCATATGGATATTGGCAAGGTTCGAGAGATGCTACTCGAGGTTACCGCCCTGGTTCGGGCGGGAAAGGTCAAGGATAGGGGTGAGGAGTTTGGGCGTTTCATGGATGGTTTGGTAAACATCTATCGCTTCGATACCATGGAAAGTGGTGGTGATGGTTTCCAGCATTCGGTTGGGGATTATGCCGAACTTCTTATGTCGGTCAGCAGTGAGTTTCCAGCATATAATTACGATGCTGCGCTACAGCAGCTCTTCCTGTACATGAACCGTATGTTTGAACACCAGCAAAAGGGCTGGGTAGAGGTATTGGAATCTATCGCCTCCATGCCAGAGAGCATTGGCTTTGTACGCCCCCTGAAGCAAGAGTGTTTCCCCGAGATCATGGAATGGGTCGAAGGTGGGGTGCAAAATCTGTTTCAGATCCGTGGGGATCTCAGTGCTATGCTGCGTAAGCTGAATATGCGAGAGCAGCTGGTAGAACAGCAGATGGCTCGGCTTCAGAACGCCTATCAGACTCGGCAGACGGCAGAAAACCTAATCGATCTAAAGCAGGGCAAGAAGGTTAGGGCCATGGTGCTCTTGCGTCGTAAACTGGTTGCCATACGGCATGAGAGTGCTGAGAAAATAGGCATGATCAAGCTTGTGGAGTCAAATATCCAGGAGTTCCAGGATCTTATGGTCACAACCAGACGTGCATTTTTTATCCGTCTTGTGCCAGACGCTGCCATTTAGTTAATCAAACTGTATCTGTACCGCACTCATATCAAAGCAGGTAGGCCCGCCTGCTTTTCTTGGTTCAAACTCCCTTACTTTGACTTGACCGATTCATAGGCCTTGGCGGCCTCTTCCTTGGTGGTATCGTAGATATTGCCGGCTGCTTCCTTAGTGGCCTTCCAGGCGGCTGAAGATTTTTCTTTGGTGGCGTCGTAGACCTCACCGGCGGTTTTTTTGGTTGCCGTGCCGGCCTCACCGGCGGCCTTTTTGGAGGCGTCCCAAGCGGCCTCGCCCAGTTTTTTGGTTTGGTCCACCCATTTCGTAGCCTCGCCGGTGACGCTGGCGTCTTCAGTTTTTGTTAAGGGGATGACCTGCTGGACTGATGGAGTCTCTGTATTTGCCATGGCTCCATTGGTGACGCCATTATCTGTTGCCGGGGTTACCTGTGGTAGGGTTTTTGGGGCAGCCACCTCCTCATCAGCGGCTATGTTACTGCCGACTGTAAGTAGTAAAAGGGTGCTTGCCACTAGCATCATTTTCTTCATCTGGCGCTCCTGGTTAATACTGGTTGTCTAGCGCGATGGTAGCACAGCATGCAGGGGATGGTTACGGATGCACTATTTGTGCGAGGTTTGTGGTCGTTTTTTAATGCCCTGCCCTGATAGAATGGTCCGATGGATGTTTCACATATCTTAGATGATCTGAATGAGGCCCAGCGTGAAGCGGTTTCGGCACCAGCCGGAAGTACCCTGGTGCTGGCGGGGGCCGGTTCCGGAAAGACCCGGGTGCTGGTGCATCGTATCGCCTGGCTTACCGGAGTGGCGGGAGCCACCCCCTGGAGTGTGCTGGCGGTAACCTTTACCAACAAGGCGGCGCGTGAGATGCGGCATCGCATTGAGCACCTGCTGGGGCAGCCGGTGGGTGGGATGTGGGTGGGGACCTTTCACGGCCTGGCCCACAGACTATTGCGGGCTCACTGGCAGGAGGCCGGCCTGCCCAAGGCGTTTCAGATCCTGGATTCGGATGATCAGCACCGGCTGATTAAACGCCTTATTCGCGAGATGAACCTGGATGACTCCAAATGGCCACCACGGCAGGCGCAGTGGTTTATCAATTCGCAGAAGGATGAGGGGCGTCGGGCTCAGCATCTGGATGATGGGGGCGATCACTATCAGCGCCAGATGATAGCCATCTATCGGGCCTATCAGGAGGCGTGCGAGCGCTCCGGTGCGGTGGATTTTGCCGAACTGCTGCTGCGAGCCCACGAGCTGCTACGGGATCGGACCGATATTCTGCACCACTACCGGGAGCGGTTTGCCCATATCCTGGTGGATGAGTTTCAGGATACCAACTCCATCCAGTATGCTTGGCTGCGGCTGCTGTCGGGTGAGCGCAACAATCTGTTTGTGGTGGGCGACGATGACCAGTCCATCTACGGCTGGCGTGGGGCCAAGGTGGAGAACATCCGCCACTTTCAGCGGGATTTCCCCAAAACTGCCATGGTGCGGCTGGAGCAGAACTACCGCTCCACGGCCAACATCCTGCAAGCATCCAATGCTGTTATCTCCAACAATCCATCGCGGCTGGGCAAGAACCTCTGGACCGAAGATAAGGATGGTGATCCGGTGCGGGTCTATGCCGCCTTCAATGAGGTGGATGAGGCGCGCTTTGTAATCGGCCGTATCAGTGATGCCATCGACAGTGGTCATAGACGCACCGATGTCGCCATCCTCTATCGAACCTCGGCCCAATCCCGCCTGTTTGAGGAGGCACTGCTGCAGGCCGGCATTCCCTATCGTGTCTATGGCGGGTTGCGCTTTTTTGAGCGGGCCGAGATCAAGGACGCCCTGGCTTATATGCGGCTGGTCTCCAACCGGGACAGTGACCCCGCCTTTGAGCGGGCGGTAAATCAGCCGCCCCGTGGTATTGGCCCCCGTACCCTGGATGCGGTACGGGCCCATGCGCGGGATTTTGGCTGCTCTATGTGGCATGCCATGGAGGAGTTGTTGGCAGGTGGCAGCATGGCGGCACGGGCGGCCAACGCCCTGAAGGGATTTGTTGAGGTCATCGAGGAGTTGCAGCTGGAGACCACCGATATGCAGTTGGCGGACCTGACGGCCCAGGTGCTTAATCGCAGCCGCCTGCCCGAGCACTTCAAGAAGTCGCGGGATGGCAAGGGCCAGGATCGAATCGAAAACCTGGAGGAACTGGTGAATGCCGCGCGCCAGTTTGATGGGATTTCAATGGGGTCAGACTCGATTGATCTGCCTGGCACGGAGATCAATTCGTCTACGCCTGGATCAATCGAGTCTGACCCCATTGAAATGAGCGAACTGGATGCCTTTCTCTCCCATGCCGCCCTGGAGGCGGGTGATACCCAGGCTGGGGAGCATGAAGAGAGTGTACAACTGATGACCCTGCATTCGGCCAAGGGGCTGGAGTTTCCGCTGATCTTTATCGGTGGCATGGAAGAGGGGCTGTTCCCCCACAGCATGTCCAGTGATGATCCCGAGCGTCTGGAAGAGGAGCGCAGGCTCTGCTACGTGGGTATGACCCGGGCCATGGAGCAGCTCTATCTCTGTCATGCTGAGAGCAGGCGTCTGCATGGCTCAGACAGCTATCCCATGCCGTCGCGATTTCTGCGGGAGATACCGCCAGACCTAGTGGAGGAGATCCGCTCACGCCCGGATGTCTCGCGGCCGGTCATCACCCCTGCCGGTGGTTTTAATATGGCGGAGGAGACCACCGGGTTTCGACTGGGTCAGCGCGTGGCCCATCCCAAGTTCGGTGAGGGTGTAGTGCTGAATGCCGAGGGGCAGGGTAGCAGTGCCCGGGTGCAGGTCAACTTTGAAGCGGCCGGGGCCAAGTGGCTGGTGGTGGCCTATGCCAACCTCCAGGCGGTCTAGTAAGGTGTGACCCTTGAGTGGTTTGTCAGAGACACCGCCCCTGGCCCTCTATGTCCATATCCCCTGGTGTCTGCAGAAGTGCCCCTACTGCGATTTCAACTCCCACGCCGTAGCCGGTGGGGCGGATGAGTCGGCTTATGTGGCGGCTCTGCTACAGGACCTGGAGCGAGAGCTGTCCATGGTTGCAGATAGGGAACTAAGCTCCATCTTTATCGGAGGTGGCACCCCCAGCCTGTTTTCCGGGGCGGCTATTGCCAGAGTTCTTGCTGGCGTCCGATCCAGGCTGGCCTGTGTGCCGGACATGGAGGTGACGCTGGAGGCCAATCCCGGCGCGGTGGACCAGGGGCAGTTTGCGGCCTATCGGGATGCCGGGGTAAACCGGCTTTCCATCGGGATACAGAGCTTTGCGGCTGCGGCCTTGAAAAAGTTGGGCCGTATCCATGGTCCGGATGAGGCCGTGGATGCCATGGATTTGGCGCGCAGGGTCGGGTTTGAGAATATCAATCTGGATCTTATGTACGGGCTACCTGGCCAGACCCAGGATGCGGCACGGCAGGATCTGATCAGGGCCACCTCTATGCGGCCTGAACATCTCTCTTACTACCAGCTGACAATAGAACCGAATACCATGTTTCACAGCGCTCCCCCCATTCTGCCGGATGATGAACACCTGTGGCAGATTGAGTCTGGGGGGCATGAGTTACTACAGGCCGCAGGTTATCGGCAATATGAGGTGTCGGCCTTTGCCCGTCCTGGGTTTGAGTGTCGGCATAACCGCAACTACTGGGAGTTTGGGGACTACCTGGGGATTGGCGCTGGCGCCCATGGCAAGATCACTGATCCGGCGGCTGGCCTGGTATATCGCAGCAACAGGACCAGAAGCCCGGAAGGTTATGTCCTGGCTGCCGGTGGCGATAGATCAACCCAGAAATGCCAACCGTTGAGCCGAGAGAATCTGGTGCTGGAATTCATGCTCAATGCCTTGAGGTTGAGACGGGGATTCCAACTGGAGCTGTTTGAGCGGCGCACTGGCTTAGCGCTAAAACATATTCAGCCAGGGATGGAGATGGCGGTAGACAAAGGCCTGCTGGAGTTGGATGAGATGTCAGCTCGATCCACAGAGATGGGAAGACGATTTCTTAATGAGCTTCTGGCAATCTTTCTGCCGGTAAATAATCCTGCTGATTGAGATAAATATCCTTAAAACCCCGTAGGCTATGCCGATTATCTGGGTAGGTGGCGTGGGATTGTAAATCCCGTGTTTTCCAGATAAATTGACAAATTATGCTTAGTATTTACATCTGCCTGCCGATACATACAGACTATGACTAAGTTCAGTTACTGCAATTAACCCACCCATAAACAAGGGATCTGAATATGCTGGTTAAGCAAAATTGCTGGGAGCCGAATACGGGTTGGAAATACCAGCTTATTCCAGAGCCTGAAGTGCAGCTGCTGCTTGGATTTGGCTCCAGGCAGATTCTGGAAGACCCCGAGCGTTATCTGGAACTGAAACAGATGTTTCCCAATGCAGAGATCGCCTGCTGTTCCACCGCGGGAGAGATCCAGGGAGACCGGGTCCTGGACGATACCCTCTGCATAACATCTATCACCTTTAAAAAGGTTCAAATCTCATCTGCAGAAATAAAGGTAACTGAATCCAGTGAGAGCTTCGTTGCTGGTCAGGAGCTAGCTAAACAACTGGTTGCTGATGATCTGAGCTATGTCCTGATTCTATCTGATGGCCTGCATGTAAATGGTAGTGATCTGGCAAATGGGCTGGCGGACATTTTACCCCGGACAACCGTTGCCACAGGTGGACTGTCCGGAGATGCAGATGCATTCAACAAGACGGTTGTAGGCCTAAACGGCCAAGCCGAGAGCAATCTGGTGGCGGCCATTGGTTTTTATGGTGACTCTCTAAAGGTTGCGCATGGCTCATTGGGTGGTTGGGACCCGTTTGGACCGGACCGTCTGGTTACCAAGTCGTCCGGCAATGTGCTGTATGAGTTGGATGGGCACTCTGCCCTGGAGTTGTATGAGGAGTATCTGGGTGAGTATGCCGCAGAGCTGCCGGCGAGTGGCCTGCTGTTCCCGCTACAGGTACATGGAGAGGGTGAGAGTGGTGGTGTGGTGAGGACTATTCTCGGGATCGACCGAGACAGTAATAGCCTTATCTTTGCCGGCGACATACCTGAGGGTAGCCATGCCCGGTTGATGAATGCCAACTTTAATTGCCTGGTGGATGGTGCGGCCGGGGCAGCAGTGAAGGCCACAGATATGTTTGCCCGCTCTGAACTGGCAATCTTAATAAGCTGCGTTGGACGCAAACTGGTTCTGCAGCAACGCATTGAGGATGAGGTTGAGGCCGTCCAGAAGGTATTCGGCAACGATACCGCGCTGACTGGATTCTACTCCTATGGTGAGCTGTCACCCCAGACCCCTAATGGTAGTTGTGAACTGCATAATCAGACCATGACCATCACCACCCTGTTTGAGAGCTGAATATGCATAAACTCTTAGCCAGGCAATTGGCGCATCAGGATATAGATGGGGAGGATCTATCACCGCAACTGCAGGAACTACTACAGGCAGTTGATACTGCATACCAGCGGGCTGAGTATGATCATCAGCTTATGGAGCAGTCGCTGGAGAATACATCCCGAGAGCTGGTAATCCAGAATCAGCGTCTACAGCTTGAGCTGAAAAGCCGGAAGGAAACAGAGTTGGCGTTGCGTCAGAGTGAAGAGCGCTACTTTCTTGCGGTGGAAGGTTCCAATGTAGGGATCTGGGATTGGGATGTTACCACTGGCGCCGTCTACTACTCACCGGCGGTGCTTAAGATACTGGGCCGTACCGATTATGCTGGTTTTGATACCACAGAGAGCTGGCTAAAATATGTGGCAGATGGTGATAGGCATGGCCTGCGTCAGGCCATTAAGACCCATTTGCTGGGCAAGACATCGCAGTTGGAATTTGAGTACCAGATCCGTCGGGATAATGGAGAACTGCGCTGGGTGGTTTCTCGGGGCCTGGCACTACGTGGTGAATCTGGCCGGGCCTATCGCATTGCCGGTTCTATAGAAGATATTACCGACCGTAAACAGGCGGAGGACCAGATTCGCTTCGATGCCATCCACGATGTATTGACTGGACTGCCTAACCGGGTCCTGCTTCTGGATCGGATCCAGCACCAGATCGAGAATATCCAGCGCTACCCTGAGGCGCGCTTTGCCATATTGTTTCTGGATATTGATCGTTTCAAGCTTATCAATGATAGTTTTGGGCACTTGACAGGTGACCAGTTGTTGGTAGAGATATCCAGGCGGCTAAAGACATGTATAAAGGTGTCAGATACTCTCGCCAGACTGGGTGGAGATGAGTTTGTAATTCTGCTGGAAGATATCACGGGTGAGTCAGGGGCAGAGCAGGTGGCCGAGCGGCTGCTGAGTCAGCTAAAACAGCCGTTTTTTCTTGAGGGTAATGAGATATTTACCTCTTCAAGTATTGGTGTGGTCCTCAACCACGATCACCACTGCAAGGCAGAAGATCTGCTAAGGGATGCCGATACAGCGATGTACCGGGCCAAAACGGAGGGCAAGGGTTGCTATAGGCTGTTTGATGCCAGGATGCATGAACATGCCGTCACCAGGTTGCATCTTGAGGCCGGACTGCGCCGAGCCTTTGAGGCCAATGAATTTGAAATCTACTACCAACCATTCTTTGGTTTGGGTCAACAGAAGCTGTGTGGATTTGAGGCCCTGATCCGCTGGCAGCATCCACAAAAGGGAGTGCTGTTACCTAGCGAATTCATGGGAGTTGCGGAAGAGATTGGATTGTTAGCAGAGATGGATCGCTGGGTATTGAGAGAGGCCTGCCACCAGTTACAGGAGTGGAATAGTCGCTTTCCTCAGACAGAGCCACTATGCATGAGTGTAAATATCTCGGCACGGTTGTTTGATCAGCATGATCTGCCAGAATATCTGGCATCACTGTTAGCGGAAACCGGAGTAGACTCCTCTCTGTTGCAGTTGGAGATTACCGAGAGCTGTCTGGCCCTGGAGAGTAACGACCGCGTCGTAACCCAGTTGCTCCAGCTTAAGTCACTGGGGGTCCAGCTCTACCTGGATAATTTTGGTACCGGTTATGCATCCCTCAGCTACCTGCATCGGCTGCCGTTTGATGGGCTGAAGGTAGACTGCTCCTTCATTGCGAATATTGGAATAAGTAGCAGTGATAAATCATTTGTAAAAGTCATATTTGATCTGGCAGAAAGCCTGGATCTAAGATTGATTGCCGAGGGCATTGAGACGCAGGAACAGTTGCAAGACGTGCGCACCCTGTCAAGCTGCTACGGTCAGGGGTTTCTGTTTTTCCGACCCATGAGTAAAACTTCTGTAGGCAGTTTCATTTCAGACTACCAGCCCGGCATGTTTTGCGAAGAGGCGTCATGAAATATTAAATGGCCGGGGCTATATTGAAACATAACCACAAATAATCCGCCTGGCCGACTAGATGCAGTCACCCCTTAAACAGAGTCTAAGCGCCTATCTCCGGCAGGAGGGGCTGCCCCAATCCATGCTGGATCTGCTGCAGTGGTGCTATCTGCCCCTGGTAGACCATATCGCAACCATGCATCGTTCCGCGCACCCCATGTTGTTGGGTATAAATGGAGCCCAGGGATCAGGAAAAACCACCCTGGCCGAGATCGTATGCCTACTGCTAAATGAGAGACATGGCCTGTATAGTGCCAGCCTGAGCCTGGATGATCTCTACCTGACCCGGGCTGAGCGCCAGACCATGGCAACCGAGATCCATCCCCTGTTCATAACCCGGGGAGTTCCCGGAACCCACGACATACAATTGGGCAACCAGATCCTTGACCAGGTGCAGGCAGGCGAGTCGGTGATCCTGCCGCGTTTCAAAAAGCTGACAGACGAGCGCGCACCCAGAGAGGAGTGGTCACAACATAAACCTCTGGACGTGCTGATAGTGGAAGGGTGGTGCGTGGGCTGTCGGCCGCAGGATGATCTACAGCCGCCCATCAACCAACTGGAACAAAAAGAGGACCCAGATGGCATATGGCGAGGCCATATAAATAACTCACTGCAGGGAGAGTACACTGAGTTCTTTTCCCGCCTACACCCTCTGGTGATGCTGGCGGTACCCTCCATGCAGAAAATTTGCGAGTGGCGGGAGTTGCAGGAACAGAAACTACAACAGCAACATGGCCGCCGTGGCATGGGTGAAACAGAGATTGAACGCTTCATTATGCACTATGAACGCCTTACCCGATGGATGTTGCAAGAGATGCCACAACGGGCAGGTATCCTGCTACCCATTGGTGAAGATCATGCCCCGACAGATATCATCTTCAACCATGCCTGACAGCTGCTAAACCTGAGCCATCTATAGGCAGTTGAGAATAGGTTTCTCATCGCCAGATAATCTGATACCTTTACATCTGTATGGAATAATAGTGACAAAGCAGGATGCGCTCCCCCGAAGGAATCCATTCCCTGCTTTGTCTGCATGTAAATTATTACGGCGTGGCATATTACAATATTGGTGCCAGCGTCATAATCAACAGTTGAATTTTGAAAGCATTATGCAACTTAGTTGGCCTGAACTATTAAATGAAATTAATGATCTTTTCATAAAGATCACACGAGATAAAATCTTCAAGAATGAAAAAGAAGATTTTCTTAGCCATGTAAAACAGTGCCTGAAGCTCAACAAAACAGAGGACTGGAATTACATATTGGCCTCAGAAGATATTCTTGAGGACTCAAATGCTGCAATAATTAACTTCCTTCGCTTCGGCATTTCAGGCCCTACTAAGTATGATGAAATAGGAGAAAAATACCTAAGGCTGTATGGGGTTCTAAATGCTACCTATATGCAGCAACAAGCAATTTATAACTTGTTTAGGTTCTTTCAATGCAACGAAGTGCATAACAAGAAAAAAGAAATAGATTCATTAGAAATAGTAACCATTAGGCACAAGCTTGCCGCACACAGCGCTAACTACGAAGATCCGGAATCAGGAAAAATGCACGTGTTTGTTCCAGTCAGGATGGAGCTTAATGATTTTGAGTGCTCATATTTCAATCACTATAATGATGAATACAAAACAGTAAACCTAACTAATGCCATAGAAGAGCATCTTAAGTTAATGTACAGAATATATATTGAGGTTGTTAAAAAAACAGTCACAACTGTATACAAATGCAATAAGGATAAACGCCAAGAACTTATATCCAAAGTGGAACCATTTGAAAAAATGCTTTCTGGTTGTGGTTTGATGAAAAATCAAGCGACGGGTGAATATATGGTCATCAGCTATGTTTCAGCAAATTAAATTTAACAAGGCCTTACAGCGGACACAAGTCGCTAGCGCGCCTGTTCCGCTGAAGGCAACGTTAGCGCGCCAAGCGAAGCTTGGTGCATCTTGCAGGGTGGAAGTCCCTGTCGGGTAAGGATTAGCCACCCACCCGTATCGAGTGTTGCGCTTGTGGCGGAGTGCGGGGAGAGCAATGGCTTTCCAGTTACTGGAT
>JAAGZL010000729.1 GCA_024206335.1 Gammaproteobacteria bacterium | reverse complement strand
GTGGGAAAAATACCCATCTGATCATGCATATTCTTAAAAATAGTCGTATGTCATAAATATGCCTTTACACCTGTTCTAGAGCTTATAAGATATTGTAGATAGTGTATATACACCCTCCCAAACTCATTATTATAGGTATACCACTGTTTATGGTCCATACCATCATTTTGAAAAATCCGAAAAAATCGTGAAAACACCCCAAAAATGCCAGTTTTTTGAACATTGTGACTTGAGTTTTGATGTAAATGTTGCTCAGAGCATACCTATTTGTAGATAAGTATATTCCTCACCATCTCATGTAAACAATTCCGGATTTGGGTATATATAACCCATCCATCTCTGGGGCTAAAAAACCCATCAAAAATGATAAAATCCCAGTTTTTCGACAATAACTCAATGAATACGAAGAGTTATACCTATCTGAAACTCATTATAGATGTTAAATACAGTGTACAATTTGCTTTTTGGTGTATTGATCGGTGTTTTTCTAAAAAACCCAACCAAAAGTGG
>JAAGZL010000728.1 GCA_024206335.1 Gammaproteobacteria bacterium | reverse complement strand
ATGTAGCTCATCCAGCTTCCGCATCAGGTCAATATCGGGGTTGCTCACCCCAGCAGGCGCCCTGTAAGCCGACGAACGGCTGATAGCCAATGCTTCGCATTGCCGGATGATCGGGAGACTATGGCTCCGATCTACCTTCGTTTTGCGCTCGGTCATATTCAACGCCCGAGCGCTTTGGCTAAAAAATCATTTTCCAGTGCCAATTCACCAATCTTGGCATGCAGATCTTTCAGTTGTGATTCATCGGCAGCTTTACGCTCCTGGTTGCTGCCAAATACCGTATCTGCCTGCTCAAGCAATTGCTTCTTCCAGTCCTGAATCTGGTTCTGGTGTACATCAAACTGCTCTGCTAGCTCCGCCAGTGTTTTGTCGCCTTTAATAGCAGCTAAGGCTACTTTGGCCTTGAACCCCGGTAAATGGTTGCGTCTTTTTCGTCTCATTTTCATCTCCTGTGGTGTTTAAATTACCTCAGGAATGTCACTTAAGCCACTGTCTCAAATCCGGGGTCCACTTCT
>JAAGZL010000727.1 GCA_024206335.1 Gammaproteobacteria bacterium | reverse complement strand
GTCTATGCGAAGAGTCACCATGTGTGTTGGTACCTGTCTTATGGGCCTGAGCCTTTCTCTGCATGCCGGCGATATGACAAACAAAGAGAAGATGATGGATAAGGCGCACAGTATGGAAACAGAAAAGATGATGAAGAAAGAGGGAATGATGAAGAAAGAGGGAATGATGAAGAAAGATGGGATGATGGAGAAAGAGGGCATGATGAAGAAAGATGGGATGATGGAGCACAAGGATACAATGGGCAAGAAGATGTAGTATGGCTGTTTGAGAGGGGTTGGGTTCTGTGATGGGAGGACCTGACCCCAAAATAATAACTGTACGACAATACTGCTATTATCAATCCATACATGTTCACACGGTGAAGAGTTAAATGGTGCGGAAAGTACTGATTGTTGAAGATGAACCGGATATTGCGCGCCTGGTGCAGTCACACCTGAGGGATATCGGTTGCGAGGCCGATATTGCCGGTGATGGCGCCACTGCCACAGAGCTGTTTGCACAGGGCGGATATGAACTGGTGGTGCTGGATCTGATGCTGCCCGACAGCGATGGCCTGACCCTGTGCCGAACCTTTCGCGAGCAGGGGGGGTATGTGCCAATCCTGATGCTGACGGCAAAGACCACCGAACTGGATCGGGTGTTAGGTCTGGAGGTTGGTGCCGACGACTATCTCACCAAACCATTCAGCGTGCCGGAGCTGATGGCCAGAATCAAGGCGTTGTTCCGACGGGTGGAGGCAGTGCAACAATCTGCGCTTGCGGAACCGGATAGCCCCGAGTCAATCGAGTGGGGTGATCTGAGGATAGACAGCGCCAGACGCAGAGTGACAGTCGCTGGAAGTGAGGTGGAACTGACTGCCCGTGAGTTTGAGCTGTTACAGTTCTTTGCCAGCAATCCGGGACGTGTGTTCAGTCGGGTGCAGCTGTTGGATCGGGTGTGGGGTTACAATCATGACGGCTATGAACACACAGTAAATTCACACATCAACCGCCTGCGTTCCAAGATAGAGCAGGATCCATCCAATCCCAGATATGTGCTCACGGTTTGGGGTGTTGGCTATAAATTTGCTGACAGGGTGAACTAAAATGTTTCAGACCCTGTACGCGCGTCTGGCCACCGCCCTGGTTGTACTGTTTCTGATTATCGGTTTGATGTTCACCCTGATCATTACCAACATCACTGAGCGTCATATGCAGGAGGTGACCCAGCACTTCAATCGCGATCTGGCAAAAAGTATTGTGGATGACCGCAGTCTGGTAAACGATGGCAGGATCGACCAGAAGGCCCTGAAGAGAACCTTCAGCGCCTATATGGATATAAACCCCAGCATCGAGATCTACCTGCTGGACCGGGCGGGAAAGATCCTGGCCTTCTCTGCCGACCCGGGCAAGGTGAAACGCCAGCATGTGGATCTGCAGCCGATACAGGACTTTCTGGATGGTGAGGTGTTTCCGCTACTGGGGGATGATCCCCGTTCCCACGATCGACGCAAGGCCTTCTCCGCCACCCGAGTCCCCACCGGTTATATCTATGTAGTGTTGCGAGGGGAGCAGTATGACTCGGCACAGCAAGCGGTAAAGGAGAGCTACGCCCTGCGCCTTGGCGGCTGGGCCCTGGTGGGCAGCCTGGGTTTTGGCCTGTTGGCCGGACTGCTGCTGTTTCACCTTCTGACCCGCAGGCTGCAACGACTATCAGATGTGATGCTGAATTTTCAGCGTAGTGATTTTACCCAGCACCGTAACTACACCAAAGAGCGGAGCAGGGTCAGTGATGAGGTGGATCGTCTGGGAGCCACCTTTGATGAGATGGCGGAACGGATCATAGATCAATGGGGTGAGCTGAAAACCCAGGATCGCCTGCGCCGGGAGCTGGTGGCACAGGTCTCCCATGATCTACGTACACCACTGGCGGCCCTGCATGGATATCTGGAAACACTGGGCATGAAGCTGGAGGAGCTCAGCCAGAAGGATAGGGAGGAGTATATAGATATTGCCCTGCGCCACAGTGATCGACTCCGACAGATGGTGGAGGAGCTGTTTGAACTGGCCAGCCTAGAGGCGCAGGATCGCGAACCGGTATCAGAATCCACCGCCATAGCAGAGCTAATGCATGATGTGGTGCAGAAGATCCACCTGCGGGCGCAACAGGCTGGAATCGATCTTAGGATCGAACCGCCCGCAAGTTTCCCCATGGTGATGGCGGATATCGCCATGACAGAGAGGGTGCTGGATAACCTGATTAGCAATGCCATAGACCATACGCCACGTGGTGGTCAGGTGGTATTGCGCCTGGAACAGGGTGAGGGCAATGCCATGATCTCGGTTGCTGACAGTGGAGCTGGTATCCCGGAACAGGATCTACCAAATATATTCCAGCCGTTCTACCGCGGTGTTGATGCAGCCAGGGATGGAAGCCATGCGGGACTTGGACTGGCTATTGCAAACCGCATGGTGAAACTGCAGTCGGGCCAACTTGAGGTGACCAATGGTGTCGATGGGGGGGCGGTGTTCTCTTTTGTGTTACCCCTTGCCGGTTAGATTGGGCCTGGTGCCGTTGTGCAAAACATCTGATCAATAAATAACCACCACCCCAGTAGTGCCTGATGACACTACTGGGGTGATAGATTTGGAAGGTTGCCAGAGTGAGGTTAATAACCGTCCGTGCCGGAACGTGCGCTCCCTCTATCTGATTCGGAATTGAGCTGTTTGATGGAGTTTTCCCACTGGTCTGCAATATCCGCCAGTTCCGGGTAACCCTGTTCATCCGGGCTCGCCTTGAATGCCGCAATCCGCTGCAGCAGGTCGCTCAGATCAATGCCAAAGTGTGTCGCCTTCTGATCGTGGGCGGCAAGGTAGTGACTTACTGTGTTGCTAGTATCTGGGTCCGGCTCAGCATCAAGCCGTGTCAACAGTACCTGGGTGGAAAATTGCAGCTGGTTGTGCAGAGACTCCATCGCCTCATCGTATTTGAATCTGCTGGCAAAGGATCTGCCGAGCTGGCCCTCATAACGCGCATCCAGTAGCAGCTTGTCCAGTGGGTCGGCCTTGGCCCCGGCGCACTCGCCTATGCCTACGGAGTCCACCTTGAATACCTGGCTGTCGCCCAGATCTCGGTTTAGGAAGGGCAGTTCGCTCTCCCTTACCTGAGTAAGGTCCAGAAGCAATTCTCCGAAGTAATCTGCGCCCTTGCCCCGGCTCCAGTTGAAAAAGCTCTCACCAGACCGTTTCTCATTCTGATAACTTTCCTTGATTCGCTCCAGTGCGGAGGTGAGGCGCACCGCTGGGATCTCCGGGCCGTCGAAGGCGATGGCTCCGCCCAGACGTCCGTTGCCGCCCAGCTCCAGGCGGTAGCTGGGGATCAGCTTGCCATGATGTCTTTTGCCCACGCCGGCAAAACCGATATCGGCAGTCAGGGAGTTGGCACAGCCGTTCTGGCAGCCGTTTATCCGAATGCTGAGATCCTCTGCGCCACCGTTGAGGGCAAACGCCACCCGCTGTGAGTTGGTGACGCCCAGGGGGCAGGTGCTGGTGCCGGGGCAGGCCGCCACCCGCTTGCCAGCTTCGTGTAGGTTTAGGTCGATGCCGCCAAGCTCTGTGGTTACCTGTTGCAGACGTTTAGTCGGCACATTGAACAGGGTCAGGTCCTGGTCCTGATTGGCCCGTAGCTCGAACCTTGGGTTGTGTTCCAGCAGGGTGGCCAGGCCTTCCAGCTGTCTTGCTTTGAGGTGACCACCTGGTACCGATATGGACAGGGTCAGCAATCCGGCCTGACGCTGGGGCAGGGGACGCTGCAACCCCTCGCCCCAGGGTCGGTCGCTGTGGCTGGGTGTGCGCCACTTCACCAGGGTGCAGGTGCGTGGGGTAAACGCATCTCGGGTGTGTTTGAACTCCTTCCAGAAGCGTTGGCTGAACCCGGCCTCACCCCACTGCTCCACCAGGAACTTTATACGGTTGCGGGTGCGTCGTTGACGGTCTGAGTGGCGGTCATGCAGTACCAGTAGCGCCTCCACTGCCGGAAGCAGATCTGCCTCCGGGATAAAATCTGCCAGCTCAAAGGCGGTCTTGGGTTTTGCCCCCAGTCCACCGCCCACCAGCAGTCTGAATCCAGGCTGTCCGTTGTTCTGGGTGGCGATCACCCCCAGATCCTGCACCATGCCCTGAGCACAATCCTGGGCACAGCCGGAGAAGCTGATCTTGAACTTTCTGGGCAGGGACTGGGTCAGCGGATGCCTTAGAAAGTGGGCCGCAGTGAGTTGGATATAGGGTTCCACGTCCACATTTTCTGCCGGGCAGACGCCAGCCAGCTGGCAGGAGGTGATGTTGCGCACCGTATTGCCCCCGGCCTCGCGGGTGACAATGCCGAAGCGTGCCAGATCATGCTGCTGATCCGCCGTCTTATCCAGCTCTACGTAGTGGAACTGGATATCCTGACGGGTGGTGATCTGAACCCGGTCGATGTTTGAGTAGTTCTCCAGATTATAGGCAAATCCACGTAGCTGTTGCGCGTTCAGTCGCCCCCCGGGCAGCTTGGCCCGTACCATACACATGCCTTCCTGACGCTGGGTATATACCCCAAGGTTCAGCCGGGTGTGCAGAAACTTGTTTGGGTCCATCAGGCCATTTTTGAAGAGCTCCACCGACTCCTCATAGAGGTCAAAATCCTGATGATCGATCAATGGGTTGTCGCTGTTCATTGTGTTGGGTCCTGTTGTAGATCTGATGCCGGGGTGGATATGTGCCGGGATATTGATCCGTTGTGGCTCGGCGATTCAGTTAACTCTCTGTCTGTGGGGAAGGTATCAATGCAGATGTCGCATGGGAAATAACTAATGGGTATATAAATATAATATTGGGTTATAGTGGTGCCGCATCACAATGGCTTGATATTTGGGACAACAAGATGAAACTAAGACAGCTGCGCTTCATTCGTGAAGTGGTTAAACAGGGGCTCAACATCTCGGCTGCCGCCCAGGCCCTGTATACCTCCCAGCCGGGTGTCAGTACCCAGATCCGGCTGCTGGAGGAGGAGTTGGGAGTGCGGATCTTTGAGCGCTCCGGACGGCAGCTGAGTGGCATTACCCCTGCGGGAGAGCAGATTCTGGCGTTGACCGAAGAGCTGTTGGCCTCGGCGGGTCGTATCAAACAGGCTGCAAGGGAGTTCAGTGAGCCGGACAGGGGGAGTCTGAGCATTGCAACCACCCACACCCAGGCCCGCTACGCCCTGCCAGATATCATCAAGGGTTTCCGGCAGCGGTATCCCGAGGTTGCCATTCATCTGCAACAGGGCACACCCCTGCAGATCTCCGAGATGGCG
>JAAGZL010000726.1 GCA_024206335.1 Gammaproteobacteria bacterium | reverse complement strand
TGATCAACTCATTTATCAAGATAGCCCTCTTTCCACCAAAGGCGTCACCCCAAATTGGCATTTGCTCGTCGCCATGGGTTTTGACTTTACTGCGACCATCAATGGAGAAATAAGTAGATTCAAAAGGAAATTCCTCCATTCCCTCCTTCTTGAGCAGGGTGAGATTGGTAGGTGGTATCTTCAACATTTTAGCTATGGGGCCGTTACCAGTTCCATCCTCACCATGGCAGTTTGAACAATAGATCATACTAATCTTTTTTCCCACGTTCAATCAGCCTTTCTCTATCTGTAGCAGCCAATGTGGTTCCTGAGAACAACAGTGCAGTAAACGTTAGACAAACCATCGAAGTTATTGTTTTCATGTTAATTTACCGTATTACTCATTGAGTTTGAAATGCAGAAATTATATTAGTCAGACTAAGCTTAAAGGTACCCGATTTGGTATTTTGAATCAAAGGTTTTTTCCTGAATATGCCAGTGTTGATTGATGTTACCAATTGATAGGAAAGGGATTCTTCTACGTGCCTATAGCAATATATCGGTGGATTTTATTACCCTGACCGCCTTTCACTTACGGACAGAAAACCTTGTCATGATATTCAGTCATAGTTTGAGGGGATGGAACTATCTGCAGGGATGAAGCCAGGTATAATCCTGTTTAATTATCCTAAAATCCCACCCAGTTCTATAAGAAGAGCGTAGATCTTGGACATGCCGTTCTGCATATTTGATTTGATATCATCCATGGTTATGGGGCCTTCTCCCCTCCCCGCTGCCCGGTTTGCCACCACAGAGCAGTGGGCATAACAGAGTCCGAGTTCCCTAGCCAATGTGGCTTCTGGCATACCAGTCATGCCAACAACATCGCAGCCGTCGTTCTGCATGCGGTTGATTTCCATGGCGGTCTCAAGCCGTGGGCCCTGGGTCGCACCGTAGGTGCCGTTTTTAATGATTATTAGACCGGCTGCTTCAGCTGCAGTTATCAGGTTTTTTCGCAGCTTATTACAATATGGTTCTGTGAAATCAATGTGTGTGACCTGGGCCAGATCATTCTCAAAAAAGGTGTGCCCCCTACCCCAGGTGTAATCAATAATCTGATCAGGTATGGCAATTGACCCTGGTGTCATATCATCTCTGATACCGCCAACAGTGGCCATTCCCACAACATAATCTGCTTCAATGTGTTTAATTGCCCAGATGTTGGCCCGGTAATTTATCTTGTGTGGTGGAATAGTATGGCCGGCACCATGCCTGGGAAGAAAAATGATTTCGATTCCGTTGAACATCCCATGAATAAGGGGGGAGGACGGTTCACCATATGGTGTGCTTACAACCTCTCTTCTGGTTATTTCCAGAGATTCCATTCTGGTTAAACCAGAGCCGCCAATTATTGCAAGTTTTGTCATTTTCTTTTGATTTTGTATGTTAGGTGAAAGTCGCTGCCGTAGATTTATTGTTTATCTTACCAGTAATGCTTTCATGTCAGATACCGCCTTGTCCAGCCCGGTAAACAGGGCGCGGGCAATTATTGAGTGGCCAATGTTTAATTCAATAATATCTGGGATATCGGTAATGGCTTTTACATTGTGATAATCGAGTCCATGACCGGCGTTGACCTGTAGTCCAATTGCGGTCCCATGTTTCACCGCAGTTGTTATTCTTACAAGCTCTTTGTCTCTTTCACTATCTGTAGTTGCATCCGCATAATGCCCGGTGTGAATCTCAATCACCGGTGCCCCGGATTCCTTGGCAGCATCAATTTGTGATAGCTCGGCATCGATAAACAGGGATACTCTGGTACCGGCCTGTTTCAGGGCAGCACAATAATCTTTCAGGTACTCAATATTACCCAGAACATCCAGTCCGCCCTCGGTAGTCAGTTCTGCTCTTTTCTCTGGCACAATACAGCAATCATGAGGCTGCAGTCTGGTAGCGATTTCCAGCATCTCCTGGGTCGCCGCCATCTCCAGGTTCATCCTGGTTTGCAGCATGTCTATTAGTATCTCTACGTCACGGTCTTGAATATGACGCCGATCTTCGCGCAGGTGCAGGGTTATTACGTCAGCACCTGCCTGCTCCGCCACCAATGCGGCCTGAACCGGTTCCGGATAGATGGTTCCACGTGCTTGGCGCACAGTAGCTATGTGGTCAATATTTACGCCCAGCAGTATTTCATCCCGTTGTTTCATATCTATTACCTGAAATGTTGTGTGAATAGCTCACGACTTTTTAGTGGGCGGTCACCAAGATAATATGCGAGTATTCTGCGCATAAGCCCCCTTGCCTGGTTCCTCTCCGTTTCTTGAAAGGGTCTGTTTCCAGCCAGTGCCTGTAGTGTGCTTCCCATGATTGAGTTTCTGTCTCGTAGCTTTGTTTCTTTGGGACCACTTTCCAGTTCATAGGTGTAGTACGTGTCCGGTTTAATTGGATTGCCCTTCTCCACTTCCACCTCCAGTTGTAAACCGTACCCCAACTCGTTCAACAGGGCTACCTCAAACTGGCGTAGCGCCGGTTCAATTTCGTCAGCAGAAGATAGTGCAATCAATGCGTTCTCGTAGTGGGCAAACAACTCCTCATGTGGATCATTTCGAGCGAGAATCCGTACCAGTAACTCATTCAGGTAAAACCCACAATACATGCTCCTTCCCTGCAGGTTTGGCGCTGTTGATTCCAATTCATATCCAGTAAGTGTTTTGACCTCTCCCTTCCCTGCAATGCGAATGACCAACGGGTTAAAGGGTTGTAGCGTTACTGCACCAGATTTCCTTCCAGCCCTTGCACCCTTGGCTATGGCCGGAAAGCGGCCATGTTCTTTGGTAAAACACTCAACCAGCAGACTGCTGTTTGAATAGGGAGTGCGGTGTAAGAGGTAGGCTCGGTACATTGAGGTTATGGACTCAGACTCTCCAGCTCTGTTTGTAACTCATTCAGGTAGCTTAATCACCGTATCCAAGCTGGTGTAGTGACTTGCTATCTGTTGACCAGCTTTTTTTCACCTTTACCCACACCTTGAGAAATACCTTGGTGCCAAAGAATTTTTCCATCTCCTTGCGGGCCTGTGTTGAGACCTCTTTTAGTGCTGAGCCGCCCTTGCCGATAATGATATTTTTCTGTCCCTCGCGTTCTACCCAGATCAACGCGTGTATACGGTAAAGCTTTTTGTCCACTTCGAACTTTTCTATTTCAACCGTCAATGCATAAGGGATCTCCTGTGCATAACGTTGGGTAAGCTGTTCGCGTACGAACTCTGCGGCAAAGAAACGTTCCGAGCGATCAGTCAGTTGATCCTCTGGATATATATTCTCCCCTTCAGGCATGGCCGCTAGCACCTTCTGCTCCAGCTCGGAGACATTGGCGCCGTTGAGCGCTGAGAGTGGGATTACCTCAGAAAAACTGGATTTTTCTGCGATCTCCGACAGAAACGGCAGTAGCTCCTGTTTGTTTTTTACTCGGTCCACCTTGTTTACCAGCAGGATGCATTTCACCCCATAATTACTGATGGTCTTCAGCACCATCTCATCTTCTTCGGTCCAGCGCAGCGCCTCGACCACAAACAGTAGCAGGTCCACGTCAGCCAGGGCTGACCTTGCCGTGCGGTTCAGGTATTTGTTCATGGGCTGGCTACCGCGTGTATGTATACCCGGAGTGTCGACGTAGACTATTTGGCCACAAGAATCGGTTTTTACACCCAGGATACTGTGGCGTGTGGTTTGGGGTTTATGGGATGTTATAGCAAGCTTTTGACCGATGATCCGGTTTAGCAGGGTCGATTTGCCCACGTTTGGGCGTCCGACAATAGCGGTAAATCCACAGTGATTTGTTATCTTAGACATTTTGTAATAACTCTTGCAGCAGCTTGTCTGCTGCCTTCTGTTCTGCCTTGCGGCGGCTTGAGCCAGAAGCGACTGCTTGGATATCAAGATCATCAATTACACATTTGATGGTGAAATTCTGATCATGTTGTTCGCCTGTAACTTCGATCACACTATATATTGGCAGGTTATGGTGTTGCGCCTGCAGGTACTCCTGCAGCCGGGTCTTTGGGTCTTTGAGTTGCTTGTCTGTGGTGATATTATCCAGCCGCTTTTTGTATAGATTGAGTATGAAGTTACGGGCTGCGGTATAACCACCATCCAGATATACCGCTGCGAAGATGGCTTCCATGGCATCGGCCAGAATGGAGTCCCTCGACTGTCCGCCGCTACGGAGTTCGCCTGGCCCCAGCAAGAGATATTTACCCAGATCAATCTCTCTTGCCAACTCGGCCAGGGTTGCTCCTCTAACCAGGCTGGACCGTAATCGGCTCATATCCCCTTCATCGGCATGGTCCTGGTTGTGATACAGTGCATCTGCGATGATAAATCCCAGAATCGAGTCCCCTAGGAATTCCATTCTTTCATTGTTGGTGCCACCTGCACTTCTGTGGGTTAGCGCCTTGTCAATTAGAGCCTGATCTAAAAAATCATAGCCGATGTCCCGGCAAAGACGTTCTATGGGTTCTCTCAATTCGACACCAGTTCAACCTTATTATCAAAGGTAACAATAATTTCAACATTCCCCATCATTGGTCTGCGCACAAAATAATTGATCGCGATTTTCAGTACCCCCTTTTTATTCTCGATCGTGACATGCTCTTTCTTGATATCCCTGATGCCGTTGGTCCACAGACGGGCCATGAGCATTTTACGAATCTCCCTCGTGCTCTTTTTTGTAATAAATGGCTCTTCTTCAAAGGACTGCAGGGTGCTTTTTACCGAGTAATTTTCTAAGTATATAGGGGTTAACTTAAAGATAAGCATGGCAAAAAAACCAATTAACATAAGTATGGTCAACCATCCCATACCTGTCATGCCCCGCTGCTTGTTCATATTGTGATTCATTATTCCAGCCTCCTCTCTATTAATTATCATTCATCTCTGTTTTGGTTTGAATGCTGGTGATTGTAACTAGTTTATCCCTTCACCAATTCTTTCCCAGGCAATGGGTAGAAAACTATCTCGTTGTGAATCCCAGCTCATCCAAATTGCGAACGCTTTGCCAACAAGGTTTTCCTCTGGGACATAGCCCCAACAACGGCTGTCGTTACTATTATCCCGGTTATCACCCATAACAAAATAGTAGCCCTCTGGTACGGTTATATTGCCACTTGCCAACATTTGACAACCTGGGGGGAGATCTGGATACAATTGATTAATCAAGATTGAGTGTTCTACACCACCTATCGTCTCAATATTCTCTAACGCCCCAGTCATTTTTTCTCCTGAACCGGTACCATTGTAGAGGCCAAGTTGTACCTGTTTTGTTGGTTTGCCGTTAACAATCAGTGTTTTGTTGTAGTAGTCAATTGTGTCTCCTGGTACAGCAACAACTCGCTTAATATAGTCAACTTTTGGTTCTTTAGGATAGCGAAATACTACAACATCGCCACTCTTTGGCTTGCCAACATCGATTATTTTTTTATTCAGTACCGGTAGACGTACTCCATAGCTGAATTTGTTTACCAGGATAAAGTCACCAATAAGGAGTGTTGGCATCATGGAGCCAGATGGGATTCTGAATGGTTCAATTATAGCTGATCGTAGTAGTAGTACCGCCAGTATTACGGGGAAAAATGAACGTGAATATTCAACAAGAAGAGGTTCCTTACCGGCTCCTGTGGCAGAGTCAATATTAATGCCAGAAGCGCTAGCTCTTCTGCGTGACGAGAAGAATAGTGTATCAATTAGCCAGATACCGCCAGTAATAAGCGTGGCCAGTACCAGTATTAATGGAAAATCAATGTTCATATAAAACCTTCTCTTGTTTTTACTGTTGTGCGATAGCGTTTATTCTACTATATGTCTTAGCCTGATGACTTAATACTAATTCAACAAGCCTGCGTCAATTCAATTATCCTTGCCTACGCGCAGAACGGCAAGAAAGGCCTCCTGGGGGATTTCTACCCGGCCTACCTGTTTCATGCGTTTTTTGCCGGCCTTTTGCTTCTCTAACAGTTTACGTTTTCGGGAAATATCGCCACCATAGCACTTGGCCGTTACGTTTTTACGTAGAGCCTTAACCGTGGTGCGGGCGATAACTTTACTGCCTATGGCCGCCTGTATGGCCACTTCAAACATCTGACGCGGGATTATCTCTTTCATCTTAACCGTCAACTCCCTGCCCCGGCCCTCCGCATTATCCTTATGTACGATCAGTGAGAGTGCATCCACCTTCTCGGTATTGATCAGGATCTCCAGCTTCACCAGTGGTGCCGGCTCAAAGCGCTTGAACTCATACTCGAAGGAGGCAAAGCCGCGGCTGACAGATTTCAGGCGGTCAAAAAAGTCCATAACCACTTCGTTCATGGGCAGTTCATAGGTGAGTTGAACCTGGCCACCGAGGTATTGCAGATTCTTCTGTACGCCACGCTTTTCGATGCATAGGTTGATCACATTGCCCAGATAATCCTGTGGCACCAGGATTGTAGCCTCAATCAGAGGTTCTCTGATCTCAGCAATCTTGCCGGTATCTGGCAGTGCTGCTGGATTGTCGATCATGATCACTTCACCATCGCTCTTTTCAACCTCATAGATTACGGTTGGTGCAGTGGTAATGAGGTCAAGATTGTACTCCCGTTCCAGTCGCTCCTGCACAATCTCCATATGTAGCATGCCGAGAAAACCACATCTGAAGCCAAAACCAAGTGCCTGGGATGTCTCGGGCTCGAAGTGGAGGGCCGCATCATTCAATTTCAGCTTCTGCAGCGCATCCCTGAATGACTCATAGTCATCCGAACTTATGGGATAGAGACCGGAAAATACCCGTGGGTGCATCTCAGTGAACCCGGGAAGCTGCTGTTCGGCCTTACGATCGGTCAGGGTGATGGTATCACCAACCGGGGCGCCATCAATATCCTTGATTCCTGCGATGACAAATCCCACCTCTCCCGGCCCCAGGTGATCTTTTTCTTCTTGTTTCGGGCTGAATACACCAACCTTCTCTACCTGGTAGGAACGGTCTGTGGACATAACATACATCTTGTCCTTGCGTTTTATGCTGCCATTCATAACCCGGATCAGGGAGATTACACCCACGTAGCTATCAAACCATGAATCAATAATCAGGGCCTGTAGCGGTTTGTCCCGGTCACCAACCGGTGCCGGGATATGTTCCACCAGTTGTTCCAGCAGATCCGGAATTCCCACGCCACTCTTGGCGCTGACCCGCATGGCATGTTCTGCCTCCAGGCCGATGATTTCTTCGATCTCCTTGATTACCTGTTCCGGATCAGCCGCCGGCAGGTCAATCTTATTCAACACCGGAAGTACCTCAAGCCCCTGCTCAATGGCCGTATAGCAGTTGGCGACGCTCTGGGCCTCCACCCCCTGGGCTGCATCCACTACCAGCAGCGCCCCCTCGCAGGCTGCCAGGGATCTGGATACCTCGTAGGAGAAGTCTACGTGTCCCGGGGTATCGATAAAATTAAGTTGGTAGACCTCTCCGTTTTTACTGGTATAGGAGAGGGTCACGCTCTGTGCCTTGATGGTTATGCCACGCTCGCGTTCCAGATCCATTGAGTCCAGGACCTGATTTTCCATTTCCCGTTCGCTCAGCCCGCCGCATATCTGGATAAAGCGGTCCGCTATGGTGGATTTGCCATGGTCAATATGGGCAATAATGGAGAAGTTTCGAATGTGTTGAAGATCAGTCATTATAAAATTTTGCTACCTATGTCCCAGCAACCTCAGGTTGTGGGGCCACTAAATAATTTTGTCCAGCCAAATGGAAAAACGGAACTTTTCTCCAGAAAAGTTCCGTTCCCAAAAGGCGCTGGTAGGCGCCATAAGTCAGTGTAACATCTATATCACGGCGCGGCTCTGTAGTAGTCGCTATGATACCTCACTTGTCTGACTGCTCAAATAGCCTCGTAATGCCATCTCATCCAGGTAGTAGTGGCACAACTCGCTACCACCACCCTCAAGTACAGGAATCAGGGTTCCATAGCGGTTCTGAAGATCGCTGCTGCCATCAATATCTACCATTTCTATCTGAAATGGCTCTGATTTTTGCAGCTCATGCAGGTGTAACAACATATCCTCACAAAGGTGGCAGCCATGCCGGTAGTACATTGTAACCTTTTGTTTACTCACTACTTCTTAGGTACCTTTAGTGCCAGGAATACTGGCCCAGTGTATCTTAGTACCAATACGGCAACGCTCGTGCCTGGCTCCATGTCGCTTACTACCTGTTTAAAATCCTGGATATTGGAAATGCGTTGGTTATTGATCATCTGAATTACATCACCACGTTTGATGCCCGCACTCCTACCGGCCCCGGCCTCTACCTCAGTCACGATCACACCGCCTTTCTTTAACTGCAACCGTTCGCGCTGCTCTTCACCGAGCTGCTTTACCTTAATGCCCAGAAGCCTTTGGGTGGCCTTGCCTAATCGTGTTGACCTGCTCTGCATCTCATCATCTGAAGGGAGTTCACCAATGGTTACATCCAGGACCATGCGTTTACCCTGGCGTAAGATTGCAACGCTAGATGACCTGTTCACCGGGCTAGCCCCGACTATGGGTGGAAGCTGGGATGAGTTCATCAGCCTGGTTCCGTTGAATTCGAGGATTACATCTCCTGCCATCAGCTTGGCCTTCTCTGCTGGGCTGTCGGGTAGAACCCTGGAGATCAGGGCGCCACCTGGTTGCTTCATCCCAAAAGAGTCTGCCAAATCCCTGGTGACATCCTGTATAAGTACGCCAAGCCAGCCCCGGGAAACCTTTCCAGTGGTACGGAGTTGCTCGGACACGTTCATCGCCACCTCAATTGGTATGGCAAATGAGAGTCCCATAAAACCACCGGTGCGACTGTATATTTGTGAGTTTACCCCGACCACCTCACCGTCAAGGTTGAATAGTGGCCCACCTGAATTGCCTGGATTGATGGCAACATCGGTCTGGATGAAGGGGACATAGTTTTCACTTGGAAGGCTCCGCCCTTTAGCACTTACGATACCGGCGGTGACCGTGTGGTCAAAACCAAATGGGGAGCCGATGGCCAGTACCCACTCACCAACCTTTAGGCTGCTGGATTTGCCAATCTTTACCGTTGGCAGCTCTTTGGCATCAATCTTCAATATTGCGGTGTCACTCTGCTTGTCACGCCCGATGACCTCGGCCTCGAATTCACGTCGGTCGCTGAGCCTGACGATAACTTCGTCCGCCTGCTCTACTACGTGGTTGTTGGTCATCACATAGCCGTCGCTTGATATGATAAAACCTGATCCCAGTGATTGCGGATTCAGCTCTTCGCCTTCACCTCGTCCCCTCTCCTGCTCTTCAAAACGCCGGAACAAGTCTTCAAATGGACTGTTTTCCGGAAATCCGGGGATTCTGAGATCACGTCTGAACCGACGTTTTACCGACTTCTTCTGTTTGGTGCTGATATTTACTACTGCAGGGCTGTTCTGTTCCACCATGCCGGTAAAGTCCGGCAGGTGTTGCGCCTGCGAGGCAACCGCTGTAAATAGCAGCAGGATGGAAAACAGTACGGTATGGAAATGTCTATTCGTAAGCAGATTGCTCATCTATAACTCCTGTAAAACAGTAATTCGTCGAACCTAATAGAGCTTCAGATTAGAAAGAAGTTCCAGCAATCTGGCTAGCTACTTCTGCAGTGGGTTATTGCGTCCGTCACCAAGGGGCTTATGCGGGCAGTTTTGGCTCACAATCAAAAACAACCTTTTCGGATGTTACCAATCGCAACATAACCGGTTGGTAACGTGAGTCCGCCTCTACCGTTCTTGAGAACACTCGTACCAACCATAGGCCAGCGAATAAGCCAATCGCCCCTCCCAGGATGGCGAGAGGATCTTGTGATACATACCCAAGCCTGATTGCCATCTCCTGACCCAGGAGCGCAGCTAGTATCATCGCTATGATGGGAACCAGATAGAACACCATGGATACCCGTGAGAGAGCGGACTCCTGCAGGCCAATAATAACCTGCTCCCCCGGCTTGGCCTTGAGAGTGTTGACTACTCTGACTACGGTTTTGCGATTACCAAACACCTTGGAGAATACACCGGTACCACATACACCACTGGAGGCGCAGCCCCCACAGGAGCTCTGCGGTTTAGTCTCTATATCGGCATATTCACCATCGCAGTTTAGAATTAATGCTGTCTCTTCAATCATCTGTGTGTCCCTTTACCGATAGGGCAAATTGTTTGACGGTCTGGGCTGGGACTTCACCCACAGCGGTAATCTGAAAGCCGTTTACCCTTGTCCCAAAGGCATGGACTGCACCCATCTGCGACCCCCCTTCAAACAACCCTTCTGACGCGGCCTTTTCAACATATACAGACATGGTGGCCAAGCCATCGGTAAACACAAAATGCTCTACAGCTCCAACGTCAGAACCAGTTTCTCGCCGTTCATGCAGGCTCATCCTAAAACCATCTGGCAGTGACTTAAATAGCCATCTGCTTGTCTTCTTGTTGGAATCTGTCTGTATCTGCATAGGTTTCTGGTAACTCCAGTTAAACTTTTTTAGCTCATCCTTAGTAACCAGTTCTAATGCCTCATCACGTATTGTTGGGCCGGCTTTCATACTAGTAAACATGATTTGGGATACGGGCTTGCCGCTATGGTCTAAAAGATCTGTGCGTAGTGGCAAGGCTGTCTCCATATCCAGTGACAGTTTGTGTCCATATCTGTTTTCATCCTTGGGTATTACCAGTATCACCTTGGTGTTTCTATCAGCAATACGTTCCTCTCCTTGCACCCTGAAATCGTAATATGCAGCAATCTTGCCTGGTTCGTACGGGAGAATGTTTGCTATGCCGCGCTGACCTACCTGCTTGCCCACCAGGACGGTTTTAATATCTGGCTGAATACAGATCACCTCGCCATTGCTTCGCACCACTTCCCTCTGGGCTCCGTTGAGAGAGATCAAGCGCTCCCGTTCCACTCCATCTGTTACCGTGTGAATGACCCGCATGGACTCCATGTGTTGGTTATGTAGGTAGACAAAGGTACCTTCATAGTTAAGCCGTTTTACTGCACTGTGCATCTTCTCCAGCCATTTATAGGCTTCATTTTTTGTTTCTGCAGCAGAAGAAACAATTGGAATGATGATCAGTAACTGTAGGAGAAGTGACTTTTGAAACATGGCGTATTAGTGCTCGACATCGTATCCAACAAAGGTAGCATATGGCATTACACCCATGCCGGTACCGGTGGATACATGCCCACTGTGGTCAATCAGATATCCATTTAAACGGGTTTGCAGGGATGGTTTAGCAAGGTTCCTCCAACGCGTTCCTGAGAAGTTGCGGCGATTGGCGGGAGCTGCTGTGCTGATATGGGTAGCGGTGAGTAGCGGTGTTGCCGGTTGGTCTAGGCCTAAAAATCCGGGTGCGTTTATCACGGCAACAGTGGCCACTGATGCGGCTAGTGCGGCTCCTGCGAGTGGCTTGACCCAAGGGGATTTTCTGTCGCCAATCCCTCTCTTCCTGGGCATGGATATTATTGCTGGCTCTAATTCAATCTGCTGCCGAACCCGTTCTGAGATCTCTGTGGCTTTAGGTTGAATCGACTCCCCGCGCATGACATCTCCGATGAGGTGGTACCTGTCCCATGTTTGTCTAAGCTCATGTTGCTGGTTTAGCCCGTTTAGTACCGAAGCAATCTCAGTATTTGATAGTTCATTATCCAACAGTGCCGATACCTGTTCGTTCACTTTGTCTGTCATGGTAATACCCGCATTAAATACCTGGTAAATTTATCGGTCATTTATGGCTCCAGCAGCGGTGCCAGTTTTGTATCAATTGCTGCACGAGCCCGAAATATCCTTGATCTTACCGTTCCCACTGGACACGACATAGCCTTGGCTATCTCGTCATAACTCAGTCCTTCCAGTTCACGGAGGGTAATGGCTGTTTTGAGATCCTCTGGCAGACTGTCTATGGCATTATGCACAGTCTCTGCTATCTCATCTTGCAGTAACTGGTTTTCAGGGGTGGTATTCTCCTGCAAACGTATACCTATATCCATCTGTTCTGCAGTTCCAGCATCTAGATCTGAGCCTGGTGGACGGCGTCCTAGGGCAACTAAGTGATTTTTGGCAGTATTTATGGCTATGCGATAGATCCAGGTATAGAAGGCACTCTCTCCGCGAAAGTTTGGGAGGGCCTTGTAGGCCTTGATGAAAGCCTCCTGAGTCACATCAAGCGCCTCACTAGGATTGCGTACATAACGGGATACCAAGTTAACTACCTTGCGCTGATATTTAAGGACCAGAAGGTCAAATGCCTTCTTATCCCCGCGCTGCACTCGTTCTACCAGTTCCTGATCTACTTGTCGCTCGCCCATGCGGGCTTTCTCCATTTCCGCGACAAGCGCAGTTGTTCGTTCAAACTGATTGACATCCCGCACATAAATTAGTTCTCGTATGTTTTAGTATTAAATGAAAGAACTCTGGTGCAACAGTAACTTTTTGTTCTCGTTGGACAAAAATTAGGTTAGGATCCTGCAAACGATAACTGTTTGCATTTGGTCTCCAACCGTATTATTGGATTATGGACCTCTATGTAGCTTGCGGCAAACCCTAGTGTAGTGTTTCATACTATTTGTATATTACGTAGGTAGTTCAAATATGGGAATAAGCCATTTACATGACGTACTCATCATCGGCAGTGGTGCCGCTGGGCTAAATCTGGCCCTGCGTCTTCCTGACCATCTGAAGATTGCAATTCTATCCAAGACCGACCTATCTGAAAGCAATACATATTACGCCCAGGGCGGCATCTCAGCAGTTCTGGATAGAAAGGATTCCATAGAGTCACATATTGCTGACACCCTGAATGCCGGTGCCGGGCTATGTGATAAGGATGTGGTGCGCATGGTGGTGGAACGTGGGCCGGCTAATATCCAGTGGCTACTCTCCCAGGGTATGGAATTCACCCGTCGCCAGGAGCCAAAACAGGGTTACCATCTGACTCGTGAGGGTGGGCACTCTCACCGCCGGGTAATTCATGCAGCCGATGCCACCGGCCAGATGATGCAGATGACCCTGGAAGACCATGTGCGAGAAAAAGAGAATATCGATCTGTTTGAAAACCGTAATGCCATTGACCTGATAACCGGCCATAAGCATGGGTTCAAGGACAACCGCTGTCTGGGGGCCTATGTCTACAATGGGGAAACCGACCATGTGGATACCCACCGCTCCCGTTGTGTGGTCTTGGCAACCGGCGGCGCCAGTAAGGTCTATCTGTATACTTCCAACCCGGATGTTGCCACCGGTGACGGCATCGCCATGGGCTGGCGTGCTGGCTGCAGGGTGGCAAATATGGAGTTTATCCAGTTTCACCCCACCTGCCTGTACCATCCGCATGCCAAGTCTTTTTTGGTTACTGAAGCCTTGCGTGGAGAAGGTGGCAAACTGCTGTTACCAGATGGCACCAGGTTTATGCCCAATTTTGATGAGAGGGCAGAACTTGCTCCACGTGATATTGTGGCCAGAGCTATTGACCATGAGATGAAGCGGCTTGGTACGGACTGCCTGTTCCTGGATATTAGCCACAAACCGTCCGAGTTTATTCAAAAGAGATTCCCTACCATCTACGCCCGCTGCCTTGATTTTGGAATTGATATAACCAAACAACCCATCCCCATAGTGCCTGCGGCTCACTACACCTGTGGTGGGATTATGACTGACACCAACGCCCGCACTGATATACCCAGTCTGTATGCCGTTGGTGAGATTGCCTATACCGGTCTGCATGGGGCCAACCGCATGGCCAGCAACTCTCTGCTGGAGTGCCTGGTATTTGGTGAGACTGCATCTGAGGACATCGTTGAGAGGTTGAAGAGTATCTCTACTCCACCGGAGATTCCCAACTGGGATGAGACCCGGGTGGCTGATTCGGATGAGGATGTGGTGGTCTCCCATAACTGGGATGAACTGCGCCGGTTTATGTGGGACTACGTGGGCATTGTTCGCAGTAATAAGCGTTTGGAGCGTGCCAGACGCCGAGTCAACATGCTACGTCAGGAGATTAAGGAGTATTACAGCACCTTTAAGGTGCATAATGATCATCTGGAACTACGCAATCTGGTGGATGTTGCCAACCTGATTATCCGTTCCGCCATGCGTCGACGCGAGAGCCGTGGCCTGCACTACAACATCGATCATCCGGAGATAGATGATCATGGTCAGCTCAGTCCCACCATAATGATACCGGACAACTACTCACCGAAGTGATCTTCCATTCTGAGTAGTATCCTGACTCTTCGATGCAGATCCGGCTGCAGTGCATCCGCTGGCAACAGAAGTCTGTGTGTGCTGTTTTTAACTGTAGTGAACTGGAGTGCTACCAGATATCTGTTCAGGAAGCTTGATGGGGTCAGGGTTGCATGCTGCAGTTCACCTTCAGATAACCTGATGCTCCACCCCTTGCCAGCGTTCCACTCTGCGTAATCTATACCATGATCGGTATAACGCAATATATCCCGTTTCCAGTAGTAGCCAAGGCTGAAACAGATTAGGAGAATCAGGCTGATGCCAAGTAGTAGTTGGGGTTGCAACAACGGAATCAGCAGGAGTGCCGCCAGATGTATAGCCAGTAGATAGGATGCCAGCCATGGGGAAAAACCGGGTTCGATCTTGATAGGTGGCATGAACTCAGCTCCCCATACACTCCCTGATCCTGGTCAGCAGTTCTGCCAGTTCCTTGTCATTTGGATTGGTTTTTCCCATGAGCATCTCTAGCATCTCCTGATCCTGCATATCCAGCATGGTTAAAAATTTCCGTTTTTCCTGGTCTGTGAGTTGTTCATAGACCTGGTCCATATAAGATTTTAGGAGTAGATCCAACTCCAGCAGGCCGCGTCGGCATGCCCACCGGAGTTGGTTTGTAGTTGGTAAAGCGTCCGGCCACTGTCTGGAGGTGGATGTCATATGGACTGTTTAAGCATCAATGCCTTGATATGGCCGATGGCCTTGGTTGGATTGAGATTCTTCGGACATACATCAACACAGTTCATGATGGTGTGACAGCGGAAAACTTTATACGGCCCCTCAAGGGCATCCAGACGCTCGGTCCGGCCCTGATCACGGGTGTCTGCCAGGAAGCGCCAGGCCTGAAGTAGTGCGTGGGGGCCAAGGAATTTATCCGGGTTCCACCAGAATGATGGGCAGGCAGTAGAGCAGCAGCCGCACATAATGCACTCATACAGACCGTCCAGCTTGTCGCGATCCTCAGGGGATTGCCTCATCTCCACCTCAGGAACCGGATCTTTGCGGATAATGTATGGCCTGATTGCACGGTACTGGTTGTAGAACTGCTCCATGCTTACCACCAGATCACGAATAACCGGGCGGCCTGGCATGGGGCGAATGACAACCGGCTCCTTCAAGTCAGTGATGGGAGTGGTACAGGCCAGTTTGTTCTTACCATTTACGTTAAGACCATCTGAGCCGCAAACACCCTCACCACATGAGTGTCGAAAATTAAGGGACTCGTCCTGCTTTTTAATTTCGAGCAATGCATCACGCAACATCATGTCTGATGTTACCTTGATTTCGACATCCTGCATGTATGGTGCTTTGTCAGTATCTGGATTGTAGCGATAGATTCGAAACTTCATGATAATTTCTCAATAAACGCGTTCTTTGGGTGGGAACGTCTCTACAGTAAGGGGTTTAGTGCGAACCGGTTTGGTACTGTGTCTATCTCCATCAAGATAGTAGAGGCTGTGTTCCATCCAGTTTTCATCATCGCGATTTGGATAATCCATTCTGGAATGGGCACCACGGCTCTCCTTTCTAGCCCCTGCAGACATCATGATAGACATGGAAATATCAACCAGATTCTCTAACTCCAGGGCCTCGATTCTTGCGTAGTTGAACACCTTGCTGTCATCTTTCAACTGTACACCTGGCAGGCGGTCACGGATGGCCTTGAGTTTCTGGATGCCATCTTGCATTACCTCTTCATTACGGAATACACCACAGTGCTGTTCCATAACCAGCTTGAGTTCTGAGCGCAGTGACTCAACTGATTCACCATCACCCTTGTTGTCCCAGCGCTGTAGCCGCTGCATGGCCTTGTCTACACTATCCTGACACAGGGGTTTGTGATAACGGTGTCCCTTCAGGAATTTGGTTACACGGTTAGCGGCAGCGCGACCGAATACCAGTATATCTAGCAGGGAGTTGCCACCCAGACGGTTGGCGCCGTGTACTGAGACGCAGGCGGCTTCGCCAATGGCGTAGAGTCCGTTGACGAGCTCTTCTGAATTGTTGCCGTGCTGAACTACAACCTCGCCGAAACGATTGGTCGGAATCCCACCCATTACATAGTGTGCAGTTGGGAATACGGGGATGGGGGTGTCTGCCGGGTCCAGGTTAAGGAAGGTACGACAGGTTTCACTGATTCCTGGCAGTCGTTTTCCGACAATTTCCGCACCCAAATGGTCCAATCTCAGCATGACATGGTCGGCATTTGGTCCACATCCTCTGCCTTCTCTTACCTCGGTTGCGATTGCCCGGCTGACAACGTCACGGCTGGCCAGGTCTTTTGCGTTGGGGGCGTAACGCTCCATAAAGCGCTCACCGTCCTTATTGATCAGGTAGCCACCCTCACCGCGTGCGCCCTCTGTGATTAGAAGCCCCTTGCCAGCAATGCCGGTTGGGTGAAACTGGAAAAACTCCATATCCTGCAGTGGTACGCCTGCCCTGAGGGCCATGGCCATGCCGTCGCCAGTGTTTATTGAGGCATTGGTTGAGGTGCGGAATACCTGGCCACAACCACCGGTGGCAATCAAAGTGGTTTTGGCCTCGATCAGCAGTGGCTCACCGGTTGCAATTTCCATGACCAGTGCTCCAAGCACGTTACCATCTTTGTCAGAGATCAGGTCTATGGCAAAGTATTCGTCAAAGAAGTTGGTCTTGGCGCGGATATTCTGTTGATAGAGACCATGCAGAATGGCGTGTCCGGTGCGATCAGCCGCAGCACAGGTGCGGGTGGCCTGACCACCCTCGCCAAATTGCTGACTCTGGCCACCAAAGGGTCTCTGATAGATCTTGCCATTATCTAAACGCGAGAAAGGAACACCGTAGTGTTCCAGTTCATACACCAGATGAGATGCAGCGCGACACATGTATTCGATTGCATCCTGGTCACCGAGGTAGTCGCTACCCTTTACGGTGTCGTACATATGCCAATGCCAGTTGTCGGCGGTGACATTTGCCAGTGCGGCATTTACTCCACCTTGGGCAGCAATGGTATGTGATCTGGTTGGAAATACTTTTGATACGACAGCAACCCTGGCTTCAGCATCGGCCAGCTGCAGTGAAGCGCGCAGTCCGGCACCACCTGAGCCCAGGATAAGGGTATCAAACTTGCGGGTTGCAAGCGTCATAGAGAACCTCTCACTAAAATTATTATATCTATACTGAAGTTATGGTCAGAAATAGGTACTTTGCGGTCCACAAACCACTTCCCATGAGCCCTATCGCCAGAAATACCAACATCGTAACCCTGATCATAAGGGGCTTGATGTAGTCAATTATGATATCCCGTGTTCCAACCCATGCATGCAGGAGCAGGGAAAAGGCAAAAAACAACAGGGAAAGATTAATTACTGGGTTGGCAACCCATTCCCTCCATTCAACGTATGAGGTTGGGGCGGAGAACAGTACGTACCAAGCCAGAAAGAGAAAATACAGGCCAAGATAGACTGCGGTTATGCGTTGAAATACCCATGCACGAAAACCGCTGGCACGACGACTCATGATGCACCCCCTAACAGATCCATGGCAATGACAGCGATAATCAAGGATACCCCGGCAGCCAGGAGTGTAACTACCCAAGCGGTATATTTAGCACTGATCTTGTCTACACCTATATCGAAATCGATCAGCAGAAAACGTATTCCTGACAATAAGTGGTGCAGCACGCTCCAGACCAGTGTCAGCAGGACAAGTTTTACAAACCAACCTGACAGATGGGCCTGGGCCAGGGCAAATCCAGCCTGATCTTCAAGTGAGATGCCGAGTATGTAGGCAAAGTACGGGATTGCCAGTACCAATAGTGCGCCGCTTGCCCGATGGAGGATGGACATAATGGCCATGATTGGCATGCGTATGACAAAGAGATTCAGGTGGACGGGTCTAGATTTTGTATTCATGGATATAATCTCAGTATCAGGTCTGTTGCAGATCGAAATCGGCATGCAAACAAGACCCAATCTTAGTATCGGTACAATAGCAGCAAAATTATCGATTTATTGGTAAGCAACCAGCTAATTTACCCTTGTAATTATCGGTGTTATTTTCTAAATAAGGTACTATTATTCTTGTAACTAAAACATGTGCAGTCTAACAAAACGAGGAGGACATTAAACCGTTTTTATGGACGCATAAAATTGAAATTTTTAATACAGTGGCTTTAATATATTAATATTATGCGGATGTTGCGTCACAGTTGTAGCTGAATCCATTATTTAATCTCTAACCCTTTAAGAAGCTGGAATATTTTCTTGGATGCAGATGTCTGTTTTACCGTCTGTTGCTCCTTTTGTGCGGCTCGTATGAGCTGTCTTAGGTAGTGCCTGTCCAGATGCGGGCAGATATTGACAAGGTCGCTGATAGCAGTGTCGCCATCAGAAATAAGTCGTTCCCGCCACTGTTCGATCAATTTCAACCGGCGTTTCTCTTCCGGATGGTTGCTATCCATACGTTGCATAGTATTCCGTATGAAATCTGTGTCTTCGTCCGCCAGCAGTTTTCCTATTCTACGGATGTGTCTCTGTCGGGCGGTTCGGTTCTTGATCCGGGTATATTCATCCAGAGCATCGAGCATGCTCTGACTGAAGGAGAAAGCGGTGATCTGTGCTGGTTTTAGTGCAACCAGCTGCTCTCCTAACCGTTGTAGTTCAGCAAATTCGCGCTTGATCTGGCTCTTACTCTTCTCCTGATCTTCCATCTCCGGCTGTTCGTTTTCGTTATGCATATTCTGTGCGTTTTCCAGGTAATTCAATTGTAGTGTGTTTTTGCGATACACGGCGTGACTATAACCACTCCAGATACTCAATCATCATCTGAGGGCCTCTGTTGCCACGAAATTCGTTTACCTCCAGACGGTATGCGGCTATAAGTTTCTTCTGATCGCTACGAGGCATCTTCTCTGCCTGGTTGAACGCGATGGCGTCTAGTAGTAACTTTTCATCCTTGCTGCTAAGAACCAGCTTTAGGTGTTTTTCTCCAACTATACGACAGTTTACCAGGGTAAACTCACCATCAAATGCAGGCTCCGGGAAGTGTTGCCCCCAGGGACCGCCATCCCTCAGCAGTTCCGCCACCTCCAGGTTCATCTGTTCTGGTAACAACTCACCGTCTGAATGGACCACACCACGTATATCTTCAGCTGCCAGTTGTTGTCTGACCTCTTGATCGAAGGCAGTAGTAAAGTCAGCAAATCTATCTTCACGCAGGGTGAGCCCTGCGGCCATGGCATGCCCACCAAACTTACTGACCAACCCCGGATGCCTTGATGCAATGCTGTCCAGAATATCCCTGATGTGCACTCCGGATATAGATCTGGCAGAGCCTTTTATCCATCCCGGCTCAGAAGCGGCAAAGGCTATCACCGGGCGATGATAGCCCTCCTTTATTCGGGAGGCCAAAATGCCGATTACCCCCTGGTGCCACTCCCGATTGTAGATGCAGAGGCCAAACGGCAGTTCGGTGGCGTCCTGCAGTTGCAGCGACTCTAGATCTGTCATGGCCTGCTGGCGCATCTCATCCTCTATCTCCCTGCGTTGACGGTTCAATGCATCCAGCTCTGCTGCACCCTGTATCGCCACTTCTGGATCATCAGTGATCAGGGTCTCTATGCCCAGAGATATATCCTCCAACCGGCCCGCCGCGTTCAGTCTTGGACCAACTGCAAAACCCATATCCGCCGCTATATGCGACTCAATATTGCGGCCTGCAATTCTGAGTAGCGCCTTGATCCCAGGGCGGCAGTGGCCGGCCCTTATCCTGCGGATCCCCTGGTACACCAGTATGCGATTGATCTGGTCCAGTGGTACCACGTCTGCCACCGTGCCCAAGGCCACCAGATCGAGATAGTTGGCAAGATTGGGCTCATCCATGCCCTGTTGCACAAACCACTGTTCCTTCCTGAGCCTTGACCTCAGGGCCAGCAACACATAGAACAACACCCCCACGCCTGCCAGGTTCTGGCCTATCCCCTCCTCTGCTGACAGGTTTGGGTTCACGATTACGGCAGCGTCTGGCAGCTCTCTGCCCGGAAGGTGGTGGTCGGTGATCAATACCGGCACCCCGGCACTATTTGCCGCGGCCACACCAGCAACGCTGGATATGCCATTATCCACCGTTACCAGCAGATCTGGAGAGCGTTCCAGGGCCACATCCACGATTTCTGGGGTGAGGCCATAGCCATATTCAAATCGGTTTGGCACCAGATAATCCACCTCTGCCGCCCCCATTGCCTTCAGGCCCAGAACTGCGAGTGCACAGCTGGTTGCACCATCGGCGTCAAAATCACCCACAATCAGGATCCGGCTGGAGTCTCGCATGGCATGGTGTAGAATCCTGGCAGCCTCCGTGGTTCCTGAGATAGTGGATGGAGCCGGTAGACCAGTGAGATCACGTTCCAGGTCAGCATCGCAACTGATGCCCCTTGCACCATATATTCTCCTGAGCAGCGGATGGATCTGCTGGGAGAGCGAGTCCGTTTCTGAGGTGGCACGCCGGATAATTTTAGTTTTTGACTGCAACACGTTCTTTGCCTAGTGTTAGGATCTGAATTGCAAAATAGTATGGATGGGGCAGCTTACCAGAATGTGCACACAACCTTTAATCAGACTTGGTCCGGATAACGGCTATGGATATAGCTGGCCCACAGGACTCTGTAGCTGATATGGAGCTGCAAGTCTGGCATATAGACCTGGATCGAACGGCCGGTGATCTAACCGATGGGCTCTCCACGGATGAGGTCAGTAGGGCCCAACGTTTTATTCAGGAGCGGGATCGAAACCGGTTTGTCCGCGCCCGTGGCGCCATGCGAACCATCCTGGGCAACTGTTTGGGGGTGTCCGCCGCCGAGCTGGAATTTGGCCTGGGCGAGCATGGGAAGCCATTTATTCGCCGGCCGGAATCCAACCTAGAGTTCAATCTGACTCACAGTCGTGGCATGGCACTGCTGGCAGTATCTGAAACCGGTCCTGTTGGCATAGACCTGGAGTGCATCCGTTCCAGGCCGTCACAGTTGAAGATTGCCCAGCGTCTATTTCCGGCGGGGGTTTATCAGATATTGTCTGCCCTGCCGGCAGATCAGCTTGCCGCCGCCTTTACTGAGAGATGGACGGAATTTGAGGCCAGGGCCAAGCTACATGGGGCCGGTATATTCTCTGCCAAGGTGGAGCAGGATGGGGTCCAGACCACTCACTTCTCCCCTCAGCAAGGCTGGATCGCCTGCACTGCCACCTTAGCTTCGATAGAGGTATCTATGGAGTTGCAGCATTTCAGTTTTGAATAAGAGCTGAATTATTCGCATGCCCTTATGTAGGATCGACCACCATCACCTGTTACCATGCGCTCTCCACAATAAAACCCGGCAACTGAAAACAGAGGACAAGTCGAATATCAGATGGAAACTGTTCATATTTTACTCTTGGCCCTAATTCAGGGAGTAACCGAGTTTTTACCAATCTCCAGCTCAGCACATCTCATCCTAACCCCCAAGCTGTTTGGTTTCAAAGATCAAGGCATGGCCTTTGATGTGGCCGTGCATCTGGGATCATCCTTGGCAGTGATCAGCTACTTCAGAAAGGAACTGCTGCTGATCATTGGTGACTTTCTGCGCGCCCTGGGCAAACCGGCGCGTGCAACCGAGCATTCACACATGGGCTGGATGATTATTTTGTCGACCATACCGATTGTGATTTTTGGCCTAGCACTCAAGTCACTGGTGGAAGAACATTTGCGTACGGCAGTGGCGATAGCCATTCCCACCATCATCTTTGCCCTGCTGCTCTACTGGTACGACATCAGAGGCCGGCAGCAGCGGCATGAGTCCTCCATCGTCTGGAAAGATGCCCTGGTAATTGGTTTGTTCCAGGCCCTGGCAATCTTCCCCGGGACCTCACGCTCCGGGATTACCATAACCGCTGGGTTGATGTTAGGTCTCACTAGAGAGGCGGCCTCACGCTTTTCTTTTCTGCTGGCCATACCCACCATTATGATGTCTGGGGTTCTGGTCACCTACGGCCTGTTGAATAGCGGTGCGGTGATCGTATGGGGTGAGTTGATTGCAGGAGCGGCACTCTCTTTTGTTGCCGCCTATCTATGCATCCATCTATTTCTGCGGTTTATTGAGCGATGCGGCATGTTGCCGTTCGTTATCTATCGACTCATTTTAGGCGTGCTACTGTTCGCTGTGGGGTGGGCCTGAGCATGATCAACAATAACCCGTTCTGCGGGGCCCGCTATCTGCTGCAGGGAATCAAGCTGTTGCTGCAACCCGGCCTGCGTCGCTATGTAATACTGCCGTTGCTGATCAATATACTGGTGTTTTCACTACTGATCTGGGTCGGCATCTCCCAGTTTACCGATCTTCTCAATTGGATGTTGCCGCAGGACTCCTGGCTCTCCTATCTTGAATTTCTGCTCTGGCCCCTGTTTGCGGTGGCCGCCATCCTGGTTACCTTCTACAGCTTTACCATCCTGGCCAATCTGTTTGCGGCCCCCTTCAATGGCCTCCTGGCGGAGAAAGTGGAGCTGATGCTTACTGGAAAACTACCTGCCAACAGTGAACAGAGTTTCATGCAGTCGATATGGCCTGCACTGCGCTCAGAGTTGATCAAGCTGACCTACTTCCTGCTGCGTGCCATGCCCCTGCTGCTGCTGTTTGTAATCCCCGGTATAAACCTGATTGCCCCCATACTCTGGTTTCTGTTTGGGGTCTGGTATCTGGCGCTGGAGTACGCAGACTACCCCCTGGCCAACAGCGGACTGGCCTTCAAGGATCAGCGTCTGCAGATGAAGCAGGTGCGCCTGGCCGCCATTGGCTTTGGTGGCAGCCTTACCCTACTGATGATGGTGCCTGTCCTGAACTTTGTGGCAATGCCGGCGGCCGTGGCCGGGGCCACTGCCATGTGGTGTGATAGAGAGTGACTGTTTGTTAACCCGCCACAAACTGCCTGATTCTACGCACACCCTCCTGTAGCTGCTGCATATCTGTGGTATATGCAAAGCGCAGGTATCGTTCTGGTGCATTTTCACCAAAATCCATCCCCGGTGTCACCGCCACTCCCATCTGTTCCAGCAGATCATGGGCGAAGGCGGCGCTGTCATTGGTGTGTTGTGAGCAGTCTGCATAGAGATAAAATGCCCCGTGCGGTTTGACGGAAATGCGGAAACCCAGATCCTCCAAGGCTGGCTTCAGATAATCCCGCCGCTGGCGGAATATCTCCCGGCGTTGCTCCAGAATCTCGATGGTCTGGTCACTAAATGCTGCAAGCGCCGCATGCTGGGCCGGTGTGGGTGCGGCCAGAAATATATTCTGTGCCAGTCGGTCAATGAGGTCGATCTTGTCCGATGGGGCCACCAGCCAACCCAGACGCCAGCCGGTCATGCCGTAATACTTGGAAAAGCTGTTGATCACAAACAGATCGTCATCGATCTCCAGTGCCGTATGGCCCTCCGCCCCATAGATCAGGCCCTGGTAGATCTCATCCACAATCAGGAAGCCGGCATGTTGCTGGACCACCTGGTAAATATCCAGCAACTCCTCTCGGCTCAGCATGGTGCCCGTGGGGTTTGAAGGGGATGCCACCATCACCGCCCGGGTGTTGTCTTGCCAGTTTTGTTCGATCAGGGCGGCGCTCAATTGATATCCGGTGTCGGCCCCCACCTCCAGGCTCTGGGGCTCTCCCCCCACCAGGTGGACAAAATTCCTGTTGCAGGGGTAACCGGGGTCCGCCAGCAGCACACCATCACCTGGATTGATCAGGACACTCATGAGGAGCTGCAGGGCGCCGGAGGCCCCTGGTGTCACCACCACGCGGCCAGGGTCAATATCCACCCCATAGCGTTGCTGGTAGTGTCTGGCTATGGCCTGGCGCAGCACCGGCAGACCCATGGCGGGTGTGTAGTGGGTTCGGCCATCGGCCAGGGCCTGGCGTCCGGCCTCAATAATGGGTTCGGGCGTAGTGAAATCCGGCTCTCCAACCTCCATGTGTACTATGGAACGCCCCTGGGCCTCCAGCTCCCTGGCCCGTGCCAGCAACTCCATTACGTGGAATGGCCTGATTTTTTTCATTCGATCCGCTGTCACCGTCAATCATCCTCTAATTCGTTGTAAGCCGATAATAATTATCGGATTAGCTTACCTCAAAGGATCACACGAAAGTACCAGTGCCGGTTCGTTTAAATACACAAATTCTTGCCCAGCACCGATGATTCTGGTATAGATACCGCCCTTCATTATTAGTGTGGTTTGTCAGGAGATTTGAATGGTCGCTAAAAAGAGACCCGAAAAAGAGCTTTCCGGTCCATTTGGCTTTACGCCCTATAAGATAAAGAAGGGCGAAGAGTATATGAATGAAAAGCAGGAAGATCACTTTCGTTCGATCATGAATGCATGGAAGGGAGACCTTATGGAAGAGGTGGACCGAACCGTACATCATATGCAGGATGAGGCGGCCAATTTCCCTGATCCCACCGACCGGGCCAGCCAGGAATCAGAGTTCAGTCTGGAGCTACGTACCCGTGACCGTGAACGCAAGCTGATCAAGAAGATAGATGACACCTTGGGCCTGATCGACAGCCATGACTATGGCTTCTGTGAATCCTGTGGCGTTGAGATCGGAATCCGCAGACTTGAGGCCCGGCCAACGGCCACCCTATGCATCGATTGCAAGACCCTGGATGAGATCAGGGAAAAGCAGATGAGCTGATTGTCTCTACCTGATTTAAATCGGAAAGCCGGCCTTAGTGCCGGCTTTTTTGTTATTCTGCTCCACTGCCATGACCAACACCAGCAAATATCGTGGGCGTTTTGCCCCCTCCCCCTCAGGACCACTACACTTTGGCTCCCTGGTGGCAGCC
>JAAGZL010000725.1 GCA_024206335.1 Gammaproteobacteria bacterium | reverse complement strand
CCATACTAATGTAACAATTACTGGCACCCTCAATATCAACATAGAGGCTGCTTAAATTATGACTAGCACCACCCACACTTACACTGGCTACTACGACCCAACCACAGGTAAAGGCCAAAGCGGTCAGATGATGAAGATCGGCCAGAACCTTGAGCGCATGGTCTACTGGACTGGTAGCTTTCCTTTAATCAACGTCATTAAGGGCGGTTATACATTCTCTAACAATGCAATTCCTGGTACGTTGGATACGAATGGGTATCCTGATGCATCTGGTGGCGGTTACTGGGAGCACATAACACATTCCACGAGCGCTGGTTGGATGGCCGAAGGGACGGTCGATGAACCGTGGGTGTTGCGATGGGAGGGAACGGGAAATGTTACATGGAACGGTGGCACCGAGATACCTGGCTCCACCCCGAATCGCCGCGAGTATACATCACTTACCGCACCTGCTACTAATTACTGGACGCAATCCACTGGCGATGTCACTAAACTAGAACTATTGGCTCCCGGTGAAGAAGCTCGCTATGATGCAGGTCATATACTGCACAGCCGATTTGTTGCTGACCTTGCAGGAATCGATACTGTGAGACTAATGGACCCCCTTTTGACTAATAACAACCCCAACCGCGATGTTTCTGACTTCACACCCTATGACTACATTAATTGGAATATTCGCCTATCGCCAAATGGTCTGGTGGGTGTGAATAGAGGAATACCAATACAAGCAGCTTGTGAGATAGCCAACGAGCTAGACGCCAATCTTCACCACAATATACCGCACCAAGTATCAGACGCAGCAGCAACGTATATCGGCCAGCAGATAGATTGGAATTTCGATTTCTCGGGTAAGAAAGTTAAGATAGAACTAGGTAACGAGCCTTGGAATAGTGACACAGGCTTCCACTGTGCTTGGGCTTGGTTTGCGTATGGAGAATCGCCAGTACAAGAAGGCACCTTTGACCCCGCAACCGCGACCTGTACATCGGCGGGGCATGGTATGACTACAGGTGCCGAGATAGCGTGTTTCAATAACATATATCACAAAGATTACCCTTATGCAGCCGGTGGGCCAGTGTATGCGATAGTTGATGATGTTAATACCTTCCGGCCCGCTGTTACTGAGGCTGCGGCATTGCGCGGTGCTGACGTGCTTGACGATACCGATGCAGATCATAAGGCAGGTTACATCCCCGACGAATCAGTTACTTTCCTTAGATTTAAGCAAACTGCACTAAACACCAAGACACAGGGCTTTAATTACGCCACGCGCGCTATGCAGGTATGGGACTTAATCGCCGCAGAAATAGGCGAGGAAAACATGGAGGTTGTTGCCGGGTGTTGGGCTAGTAATGTCAATTTTATGGAGGACCAACTAACAGCCCAGGGCTATCGCGAAAGAGTAATGAAAAGCGGTCAATTCTATATCGCGCCATATTGGGCTTCGACTGGTATTGCTGATGATTTTGAGAACTACACGAATGAGCAACACGCTGATTACGCGATTGATGTTCTGCCGGGTGTAAAATGGGACGCATTATTCATTAGCCACATAGAGGCGCTAGGGTGTTACAATTTCAGCACTTACGAGTGCGGTAATCATAACGGCAATAATGGTGTTATATCGCAAGAAAAGGTCGATAAACTAATTAGCTTTGCCCGCGATCCAGTTGAAGGAAAAAGAGCCACTGAGGCACACTTTAGGAAAATGTCTGCTTGGGGGATAAAGGTCGCAACCAATTACAAGGCGCATGAGTATTACGACAGTGATGATCCTCTTGGGGAAACCTTTGGTTCAATGGAGCATCAAGGCGATACTGACGCAGCGCAATATTTGGGAATAAAGCCCTTTTTAGATTCGGGTGGAGTCCCTAAATAATGGATATTAAATACATAGGTAATGGTGGCGATTGGGCTGAGTTTTCCTCGTGGTCGGAGTATTTTAAGGCACTCGGGACATTAACCGAGGATGTTATATGCGAGTTTGTTGATGATCGCGAATACATTAAACCAGAGGGTGCCCATAATGATATGGATTTCTCGGGTGTTGATTTTGGCCCTTATCAATTAATCATACACGCGGCTGATGGTGTTAAGCACAATGGCGATTTTGGGAATGGGGCTAGACTGGTTTATTATGGGACTGACTGGCATGGTATCTATAGCCCTCTTGGGCCAGACCGTGACCAATTCTTAATAGAAGATTTGTCTTTTGAGGGACGTGGATTCCGCGGGATGGGGCTTGGTACTTCTAAAGGAGTCCACTATAATAGGGTTATAGTGTTATGCGACCCAGACCCCGGTCGGGGCGCAAGCGCATTTGCCTTGCTGAATAGTGCATCCACCCCGCCCAGACTTACTAGTTGTCGTGGTCACTGTACGGATGTTCTCGCCACTTCCGGCAGGGGACTGCTGGTACAGTCTTATAATACTACCCCTATTGATATTGATGGGCTAACCATATCTGGATTTTTTAACGGTGTTGTGCTTTCTGGGAGCCAGGATTCAGTCGGTTCTATTAATAACGTAGTGGCTACTGACTGTATTGATGATTGTTTTGCCTTTCAAAGTGCTATTGGTTATTCAAGTGCATCCCACAACGCATCTGATGACGGCACTCACCCCGGCACCGATGGCGTATTAATCACTGCTGACCCCTTTGAAGGTGATGGTTATACACCATCACAGGGCGGCCAGCTTGATGTTGAGGGTATTAATACTGGTGCTATCCTCGGCGCTGATGGCAATCCTTTTGCGTTAATACGAGCAATCGGTGCTTATCCCACCTACATTCCAGCGGATAGCGTTGCTCCCATTTTGACGAATCCTACCTCAGAGGGGCACTTTCAAGGGTTGCTCTGCAAGGTAGATACTGACGAGGCGTATGGTGTTCTCTTTGCTGTTG
>JAAGZL010000724.1 GCA_024206335.1 Gammaproteobacteria bacterium | reverse complement strand
GACTGTGCCCTGAGTCTGGCTGAGATTGCTGCCCTGAATCTATAGTCATGTTGTAAGCGTTCCCCTAAGGATGTAGCCCACCCGTACTGTGCCGGAAATGCAATACCCCTTCCGTCACGGTCTTGCACAATCGGCATAGTGTCTTCCGTTGGTGGCGGTGGTGGGATGGTATCATTTTAAATGATGAAAGTAAATAAGCCCCAATGATGTTGCTTGAAACCCTTTAGAAATGCGGCTAGGCTCTGACATCCGGCAAAAAAAAGCGGGGCCCCATGGGCCCTTGTGACTAGCCCAATGGGGCAAAAAGCATTAACGCCGGCATCAAAAGACCACAGTTATGCCTGATAAACAGGCTTAAAAGCTGTTAATCATTGTATAGTCTGTGGATAACCTGTGGATAACTACCTTGTAAGGGTAGGGCTTTGAACTCTCCAGTCATAGGCTTGAGTAATATCATACTGAAGAAAGCGAGCAGCAAACCTTACCGTATAGGCAGGTTGATTTAAGGCTGCTTCACTAAAAACTACGTTCACATCAACTGTATTATTCGAGTTATCGAACGGATAGAGCATATAGTTCGGGATATCTTTTGACTGGAAAGTCATTACGCCCTGATCGACTGCTGTCAAAGGCCATTGAGAGTTATATTCACGGGCAGGCATATCACCGATAGGTGTATAATGCACCTCTTGACGAGATGGTTCAGAAACCAGTTGAGAATAGATATATTCATATCCGCCCGGTACTGGAATCCTAATCTCCACCATTGCAACAGCATCTACGCTAACAAAGTCACCAGCCCTAAAAACGGATGCTGAACAATCTGACATGACGTAAGCATAATCTCGATCGAGATCTATGTTAAAAGCTAATGCACGATTATCACCGGCTCCAGTTGCAGGCCAGTTAGATGCGGTGGAATCAAAATAAGTCGTAACCCCACGCGCTGCCCCTTGGGCCAACCTATCCGCATCACTTCCACCAGTAAACGGGGTGTGCTTTGGTTTAGGTTCAATTATTGTCGATACAACAGCCATTAGGCAGGACTATACGTTACGCGCCAAGCTAGGATTGCCGTGCCGGTTTCGTCTACGCTTAAAACGGTATGGCCGCCTTGTGCGATTGGCAAAGTAATCATTAACTTTTTTCGCTCGTCTAACTCTCCATCAGCATTACCAGCTGGCACACGTACACCGTTTAAAGGCGTATCACCGTTTGGCATCTGTATTGACACAGTGAAGTAGTTGGACGCGTCACTTTCGTTAGATTGCAACTCAAATGTCATGAAACCGCCAGAAGGTACAGTCTGCAAACGTGTACCTTGCAAAATATCTGTGTTATCAGCCGATTCGATATCACTTAAAACGATTACTCCTGGCATTTTATATTCTCCTCGTGGCAACCCACGTTTCTAGTAATTTTCCTTTGCCCAATACCGCGCTTAATGCAGCAAGGTCCTTAATATCCGAATGTGTAGCTAATCGTCTGCGTCTACGCTTGCACTTAACTTTGCTAATTGCCCCAGCGACAGCTCCAATTTCGTCTGCTGCCAGTCCAAGACCAAGACCGCCTAGGATACCCGCAATTTTACCAGTAACGCCTGCTGCCTGCCCTACGAAGGGCACAAGAGGGGCAAAAGCCGGAGTAGGAACTAAGCCAGTTCCTACGCCAGCAGGATAGCTTACTCTGGTTGGCTGAATAGGGGCGGTTCTACCATCCCCCATAATTGCACGATCAGGCATGCCCCACCGTGTCGTTATGTATTGTTCGCCTAATGACTGAACAATTGAACCTAAGTCTAGTGCCATTCTTGGGCCTCCAGTTTGTGTTTGGCGCGGTAATATCTGCGCAGGTTGCGAGGGTAAGATGCTTTGTTGCGGTGTTTGGTTAGTCCTAACAGCCGATCGAGGAAATGCAGTCGTCGGGAAGTCGGTTGCCTGTTCATATACTGTAGGTATGCCTCTGCCCGACTGGATTGGAAGGTCTCGACGATCGAGAGGCGGCCCCATGGAAACTTGAGTCCGGGCTGACTGTGCCCTGAGTCTGGCTGAGATTGCTGCCCTGAATCTATAGTCATGTTGTAAGCGTTCCCCTAAGGATGTAGCCCACCCGTACTGTGCCGGAAATGCAATACCCCTTCCGTCACGGTCTTGCACAATCGGCATAGTG
>JAAGZL010000723.1 GCA_024206335.1 Gammaproteobacteria bacterium | reverse complement strand
TTGCACCTGAAACACTTAGCGTGCTATATGCAATTTTGCAGCCATTGAGACTTGCACAATTCTTACTCAAACCGACCTGACTAGCAAGAAACAACATCTAAAAGCTTCTGGCCATTTAACGTTTTACATAAGGGGCGCCGCGCAGTTTGCGGCGTCCCAGTGAGCGACAGCGAACGATCTTGATGTGCTTGTTAAGTGTTTTCACTATTTTCGATATCTAAATTTAGCTTGCCTTCGCGGTAAAGCTGCCACTCTTCCCAAGCTTCTGGTGCATATAAATCATGGTAGCCTCGACTTTTCAAATATTCCGGCATTGCAGATAGTGCCTGTGTTACTACAGTAGCATTATCCCTGATTCTTAGAACCTCATCTTTCGTCAGTGGACGCTCTGCCAATTTTTCGGCCCTAGCAAGCAGCGCTACCAAAGCCGGAATATATACTTCTGTTGTTTTTTCTTCCATCATACGAAATACCTTGTTTACACTTAACGTTACCAACAGCGGCCGAGTGTAACGAGGTCCAGCGCATGTAATGCGCGATGCTGCTTGGCCTGGTTAAGTGGCCGTTGATTGATAGACCAATGATGGTGGATGTTCGACTGAAAAGAGTGACCAGATTTCATTATTGTTCATTCCTTTGCAAAGACAACGAAGAGACTGCCTTCGATGCTGATTACCTCACTTTACCCTAGCAATAGCTGCCCCGCAATAATTGCACCTGAAACACTTAGCGTGCTATATGCAATTTTGCAGCCATTGAGACTTGCACAATTCTTACTCAAACCGACCTGACTAGCAAGAAACAACATCTAAAAGCTTCTGGCCATTTAA
>JAAGZL010000058.1 GCA_024206335.1 Gammaproteobacteria bacterium | reverse complement strand
TCCACCATGGAGCAGGCGCAACTAATGCAGAAGCTGGAGCAACAGAGTACTTCAAACCCAGATACAATCGATATGGAAGCAGCAATTCAGTCTATGACAGAGGCCAAGGAGGTCAAGATTGAGATCTAAAAAGCCTCTAATGTATTTAGGGATTCCAGTAACGCATAGCATTCAGGTATGTAAGCTACTGAAACAGTGCAGTTAAAAATCAAGACCTACGTACAAACATAGGTTGTTTTTATTTTAGGATTATTCTCTTCCATCCACAGCCGTTTGGTAAGCACTAAAAATGGAAAAATCTGCAACTCTGGCATAGCCCGATTTGCGCCAAACACCCACCACAGATTTGCGATCCACCTGAAGTATTCCTTCAAAACATCCACTGACATCAAAATCCAATTGCGTCTTGGTCTCCTGCTCGACCAAGATGACATCTCGACTCACAGGATCTACCTGCATACGAATTGCAGCCTCTGTTACCTTCCCAGAGCTATTTCGCTTGTATTGCACTTGACCGCTGAAAACTGCCATACCATTGTGTTATCTGCAATCATCCCAGTTGATGATTATGGAGTGGACCTGTTCCCGGTCTCTCCATTTCAACCAACCATGCATCAATTTTGGGATATGCTCCAAAACCATTGAGGCCGTCAAGGGATGGTAGCTTGAACCGGCACCGACTTCTCAGTTATCGGGTCAATCTTGCTAATATCATGGGTATGCCCATCGATACAGTAGATACCGAAGGTGGCAGAGTGGCTTCCCAGGTCCTCCTGCAGACGAAAACACCAGAGACAGTTCCCCTCTTGGCAGTGCGCAGTAGCGGCCTGTTCGGTACGCCACTTAATTCCACTATCAGCTCTGGCTACCTTGTCCGCCCAGGCCCGGATTTCTTCCACTGCCATCACACGGTCCAATGCCTGTTCTTCACTTAGATAATCCCCAGACCGTTTTTGAACGGTGTCACCGCTACCGGCTTCGGTTTGATAGTTGAACTCCTCAAGATCCACTGCCAACTCACTGATGGCAGTATCCTGCCAACGACTACCCGGATAGACAGAAATGATGGTCAAACGAATCCAGGGACTAGTTACCCTGCGTGGCAGACGGATCTCTTGCTGCTCCATACTGTCTTTCAGGGTGATGCGTGTATCCAGGCCATCTGCGGCCTGGATACGTACCATCCGCAGTCGGCCATTGGCGTTAAAGGTAGTGCGGTTTTTGGCATAACCATTGACCAGAAACAGGGTCTGGAAACTGCTCCCGCCCCCCAGGTTTAACTCCAGCCACTGGCCGGCACCACTTCCCTCAACACCCTCCACCCAGGCGCTTCTCTCATCAAAATCCAAGGCCGATCCAGGACCATAATGGTTGCCGTTCTGGGAAGTGAGTACAGAAGATGCACACAGACGGAATGGCCCAAACTGGCTATCCCGTCCAGTGGTTTCACACTGAACGGAATGGGTTGGAGCATGTTTGGCCACTTGGGCCTTCACCTTGGTTATAAAGTTAGCAATCTTGCGGTTCTCGGGCTGGGCATCTGCCACCATCTCGAGTTGTTGGAGTGACTCCTGATACCGATTCAAACCCAACAGCGAAAGCCCTTTGATCCAGTGTGCCTGCATATTTTTCGGCTGATGGACCAGAATTCTATTTGTAAGCTGAAGAGAGAGCTGATAGTTATTGCTGTCTAGAGCCTTGCTTGCATCTACAATGGATGTAGACTTCACCCTCCCTTGAGGTTCAGTGCGAGATTTGTTCTCTGCCTGAACATGGCCGCAGATCACAACCATCACCACTAGTAACAGCAGATAGCAGGCCACCCCTCGCTGCCCCCTGTTTTGTTGTAGCATGAGCCTTATCTCCAATTCTGATGTTTATTAACCTGGCCCCATAATATGGAGGGTTCAGCCTGCAATCAGTTAAATGACCTCCGGCATAGCCGGAGGCTTATTGGATGACGCCCTCAAAGGGCTCAAGTAAGCGCCCAAGGCGCTAATATTGTCCAAACCGCAATTGATCTTGCCGTTCATCCGCTTTTTCTTGGCTTCGGATATAT
>JAAGZL010000722.1 GCA_024206335.1 Gammaproteobacteria bacterium | reverse complement strand
TTACCACCAATCAACCATGATAGGTCACCGGCTATTTCTGCTGAGGCAGGTTTTAATTTAACCCCGAACGCGTTGCCTGTGCCTGAAGTAGTCTGGTTACTAACCGTATTCCTAATCCTCGGCAACTTCTCCCACCCCCGCGCTTCACCATTTCTAGCTCGTTTGCTCAGTGTATGGTGTGCTGTTTGCGGTGTGTGTGTTCCACTTGCATCAATGCGTAGGTCTTTGATTTGGCCTGCTTTGATTGAGTCATATCTGCCGCCGTCGGGCCGTCCTGAATAGCCATTGGCAATAGTCCCATGCACTTGGTATGCTGCTATACCTGACGTATTTGTTGCAGAATAAAAGTCGAAACAGTCTGAAAGATTTAGTGGTTTTCTAGCGCCTGCATTATTCCAAGGTACGCTAGACCCCCCATTTGTATGCCTCGCTGAGTTCGCCCCTTGCGAATTTAAAGGATGATAAGCACCTTGGTTAAAGCGGCTTACTAGGCAGATTGGGATTACTCTAAGCTCCGCGTTGTGGGCTTCAGAAGTGTTAATAGAGCGAGCGCTACAGGAACCGTACGATGGTTGGTTGGTTGCGCCCGTGTTGTTATAGTCTAAGTAT
>JAAGZL010000721.1 GCA_024206335.1 Gammaproteobacteria bacterium | reverse complement strand
TGTCAAAAAATACGCTTTGGTTCAGGTTGTCATCGAGGAAATTTGACATGATTACGACTGATAAACGGGAAAATACTATTTTAACAGATTCGGCTCTTTTAAATCAGGGAGTTAGCTATTTTCCTACAGCCTGAACGCCCAAATCAGCGGTCGACCGAAGACCGCGAAGCGGGCTTTGGGCGATCCGGCTGCATTTGCTTGTTAGGCGCTAGCTGACAGATCATTGATCTATAATTTCTATCCAACGTAATAGACCGACCGTACTTTATGATCGTATCTCATACAACCAGACAGAGCCAACAACCGTTGAACGTTGCTATCATAGATACCGCCTTCAGGCGCTAGAATCTTACAGTTACCATTCACAAACACGGCTGTTCTATCAGAATCAATCTGCCTAAGTCGACTATTCAATCGGGTCACTGATTCAGTCAATCCTCTCAACTGATCTAGGTCATGTTTATCCGCCAATACTAGCTCATCAGCATGCTTCAACGCTTTCCTAGTAGCGGTGAAGTGATGCTGGGTTTTGGTGTATGACTCAAGCAAATGATAATCAATTGGTATCCTACTTATTTGTCCATAAACATCATTCCACGGATAGGAAACAACACCCATCTGACTATGCTGTGCGGCTTGAAATTCTATCCACCTAGTTTCACTGTCAGTTACAATGACCGAACCTGTGACCTGAGCTGTAAATAAAGCCATTTCATAGTTTGGCACCATGCTAAATTGCATAAACTGTCCGTCATCACCTGGCTGCATTGGTTGAAGCATGGTCAATGGGGATGCTTCGGCATTCGCTTCTAACGTATCAATCGACTGAGCAGCCACATCCTCAGACATACCAAAATCACTAACCAATGATCGGATTTTAACGCCCCTAGGCATCATATGAATTGAGTTCAAATAGTCCTCGATTGCGAGTTTTGTATAGGCCTCCATGTCTCGTTGACTTTCAACTGTTCCTCGTCGAGATGTAGCCATATCCATCATAGCTTTCATTAAGCTCAGGTCGAAATTGCTCGGATCAGGAATCAGGCTGATAAGACCATAACCAATGTATGCCTCTAACTCCAAAATTAATAAAAAGTCTTTTAGCGCTTGGTATTTGTACTTGGCGGGTGCCTCTGTTGGACTAAATTCAGGCTTAACGTTATTAGGATTTACGATTGGGCTCATGATAAGAAACTCATCAAATAACGAAGCCATAGGCAACGCGTGCAATCCGACAACTCGAACATCAAGCGCGCCAGTGTACAAAGCTCTGAATCTGCCATCTGACTTTGGTAACAATGAATAGATATCAGTTTCACGAGGCCATATGACGGAATAGACTCCATAAATCTTGGCAATTTGCTCCTCAGTAATTTCACGTCTGATATCTAGCCAGGTCTTGCCAGCGTCAAGTCCTAAAATACCTTTGATTGCACGACAGAATCCCAAATTACGTTCACGTATACTCAGCTCAGTCCAACTGGTTCGTAATTCTTCAGGTAAGTCTTTGCAACAATGCTTGTACTTGCGGTTACTACCACACCCACACATATCATTTCTACCAAGCTTTGATTCATCAATTTCTTTCTTCAACTGTTCATGCTGAGGCGTTGTACGACCAAATGCATCCTGATAATGAGTACTGCCATCTTCATAACTAGCAAACATTTCACCGCCGAAATGGTACAACTCATCCGATGGTGGCATTAACACATGACGAAGCTCAGTCCAATCGCAATTCAGCCTATTTTCAGGGTAAAGCCAGCTCTCTTTACCAGCTGCAATTGCGTCTTTGGCTCTGGACTTGATGATGTAATTTATCCTGGTAACTTCATCGGCTGTCAATTTTCGTTTATTGATGAAGTTAATAGTGTTGACCATTGACTGCCTTATTTTGGTCGCGTTTGTACGTTGCTCTATCGGATTCACACTTACTGGGTCTTGTGCGTACTCAAGGTTAGTCAGTATCAAACATCGATTTTTGTCCAATGGAAATATGGTCTGAGATCCCTTTAAAGTGATATCAGGATCATTTGGGTAAGCACATAACTCTGAATCTGGTGGACAGGCGTAGTTGTATATAGTTACAGGATGGTCAGACAGAATGAATTTAACGTCAGACTTTTCAGCTGATACTAGTTCACGAACACCTTCAGCCCATAGCGTGCAGTGTATAGTTCTTAAAGCCTGCATCTCAGTCATTAGCTGAATCTGAATTAATTCAGGGTACTTAGACCTAACCCAGTCCAAGCCTTTAGGTGTTCGTAACTTTTGAGCATCTAGGTAGATGAAGAATTCTTGAAAGTTATGGTGCCACTGAGCCTGATCGTCAGTTAGAAACGCCTTAACTGAATCAGCACCATTGTCATCAATCGGACCAAACAACCTCTTCTCGACATCATCATTGACTAACATTCCGAAAAAGGTTGAGTACAGGTCTTTCTCGTAAAAGCACTGTGCTGAGGTGAACCAGTTTTTACCGTAGACAATTTTGGTCGAGCCGTCTTTTAGCTCGATCTCGCGACATTTTAGATGACACAATTCATTAACCCGCTCATCAACAAAACCGTTCTGGTGCCATTGCGGCACGTAATGATTATTTCTTGCCTGATTCATTGCACATCCGATACATCCATTTATTGGACCGATTGTTGAAAGTTAGAGCACACAAGCACATTAGTAATTTTGCGTGTTTACCAAAACTGGTTTAACAGTATTAAGCTCAGGTAGATCGACATTTTTTCAAAGCCTAACAGGTGATTATGTGGCTGGCACGAATACTGACATATGCTGCTTGCTCGAATATTGTGATATGCCGCCAAATGTTTTCGCATGTTCTCATTCATTTACTGCTAGATCAATGACCGCTCAATGCCGATAGCAGAAGCCTGGGCAGCGGGGGAGTTAACAGGGACACCCACCCTA
>JAAGZL010000057.1 GCA_024206335.1 Gammaproteobacteria bacterium | reverse complement strand
TTTTGATTTTGTCTTTTACAGAAATATGTGTCGAGTTCTATTAACCCTGTAAGGGCGTTATATTGAACCTTCAAAGTGTAATTTATGATGTCCTAAGTTGTTAGTTTTTTTTGTCTTTAACCACAGGCTTTCACCCATAGCGTCGCGTGATCTGGCTTCGATTTCAGGCACAAACTCTGATAATGGTCGCCGTCACCATTGGGGAAAACATCACCACAGGCACCATATAGAGCAAAGGGGTCTTTTTGCTTATCTTCATCTTCTATTGGTTTGGAAGCAGGTACGTAAACCAACAATTGTTCAATGTCATTGACACCTAGTTTACCCAGCGCAGCGATAGCCTCTGCACGGCTGGTAATACTGGAGTCTGTGGTATCGATTACGGATCTTTTGTCTGTTGCCATCTCCAGGCAAATTTCTCGGTAGCGCCGCTCTGGGTCATACACCACCATGACTTGCGATTTCGCTAGTCGCGTCTCCAGCACCGAACTTTTGAAAAACTCTGCAAAAATCATATCAGTCCTTAATCTCCTACTGCGTCTCTTCTTGTCGCTCACCAGAAGACGCGGCCCATATCGAATCCAGCGAAGGCTGTTCACCCGAGGCAAGTCGAATCACCGCTTGATGAACAAGCTGCGCTCTATCGCGCATAAACTGATTGAAATCATCTCCCAGCCTGAATTTCAGCGCTTCGCCATCCAGTCCCTGGTAATGGGCTTTGCTCAATAATTCAAAGGAGACCAGGTGTGTCTTCAGCCGATTGGATACCGCCAGCTCATCAGCCCATTGAACCCGCTCCTTCAAATAGTCCAGAGGATCCTTGCGACCAATAATACGGTTGGTTTTCCATGTAATGAGCGCGCAGTTCAGGGCGTAGAAACTACCAATACCCACCTCTGACAATAATGCATCAGGGAAGATATGGTGGTACTCGCGTTTCTGAATACTCTCAAACGAGGCGGGTTTATTATCGGCAAAGTCGTGAGCTCCGAAATAATTCGATACCGCCAGTATGCCCCGGGCTTCTATACCAACCTTTTTTGGCCAACCCGCCGCCATCAGGGCGTCCACATCCGCCAGCTCATGCTCCCTACGGTTGAAAACGGGAACCTCGGTAAGAGCAGCTTCATCAAAATCCGGTGTACTCAAAAACGCCTTAATGCCTCGGTGCTTGTCCTTCACACCAATAAAATCGGCATAAGCCCTGGAGGCCGCGGAATTTTCGTAGCGGTCAGTAAAGAACGATGACCACAAATAAGCACGCAACAGCTTTTCAGCCTTGGCGACAAAATCACCATGTTCCGGCACTAGCTCATAGGCTGCCGCAACGACTGCCAAAACATTACTGGTAGGCAAGCGCGCTTCGTCAAAGACACCCTGGCTTTCCAGCAGGTTGGCCATACGCTCCAGGCCCTGTTCCAGTTTCTCCCAATTATCGAGCAGCACCTGCTTATCCATCTCGACCATGCCCTTGTTGTTAGGTACTTTCTCCTGCAACAGTGCCGAAGTCGCTAATATCAGGTTTCTCACATCGCCGAAGCGTGCCGCCTTGGGACACTTGCTAACGAGGTGATCCTCCAGATCATGCAAGGACTTGCCCGCTACACTTTCTACTTCAGCAACGATAATGTCATACAACGACAACGGCTTGCTGTTGGTATTCATATTGATGAATACCTGTAGTGCAACGTCCTTCGGCGTATTGGAGGGTAACGAAAGATACGGCAGGTTAAAATGTGTCACCCGTTCACGCAGGACATTAATCTCTTGCTTCAATTTATCCTTAAGCTCGGTATAGCTTTCTAATTTCTCGAATGCTTCAGGATCGCCCTTGCTGGGCTTTAGCTGCTGTGTGGCATCGCTTATCCATTCATCGACGGCAGCTGATCTATCACCGGGGCAAAGTAAATGCAGGGGAAACAGACCGCGCTCCAGGCACTTGGCAGGATAGTCAGCCCATACCGGCCGGCGGGATCCCTTTTTGATTGTCCATCGACTCTGACAGTAGACCTGCATCTCATCCGATTGCATGTGCTCACGATCATCAAATTGTGGCAAATAGATGAAGTAATCCTCATACTCGTAGTTATTGTGCATACCGCGCCAAAAAGCGGTGAGGCGTTGCTGGCCATCCAGTAAATGCTGAGTGACCGTCCCTTGCACGGTGGGCTCTGCGGAGACGATATAACGAGAGATAAATTTTTCCTCACCCGCCACCTCCAATGCCAGTGTTACGCCTACCGGCAAATTGTTGATGATGGTGTTGAGAAAGCTGGTAATACGCCATTTATCCCAGGCTTCATAGCGCTGAAATCGCGGCAACTTGATCTGGCCCTGCTGGATAGCCTGGAACCATACACCTAGCGTTCTATCCTGAGCCTTGCTGGATTGTTGCATAATAGTCATGCTGTTTTCTTCCTTAACTCATCACAGGTTCTGCTTGAAAACTTTCCTGTATGTTCTTCTTCAATTAGAGGTTTAATCCACTCTTGAAGCTCATGTAACGATAAATTTGGGGGGTAAGGATTGCTATCCCAAGGTGCACACATCAAAGTAGCCATAGCAAAAGCATCACAACTGCGACGTGGGAAATCAAACAAATAACTCTTAAAAATATCGTCGTAACAAGAAAAATGATGCGAGAAAGTAAATTCATCCCACGTTTGCTCGAGAGCAGCTCGATCCGAATTGACACGGATATCAATCGGGTATAGGAAGCATAAAGCACCCCATCTCAAGAAGCCAGCTGTCCTGATGGCGTTTTCTGCAGTCAATGGTGAGCGATTTGTTTAGGTGGAAATTTTATTTCGGCGTTTTTTAGGCGACCACGCTCTGTTACAGCTGG
>JAAGZL010000720.1 GCA_024206335.1 Gammaproteobacteria bacterium | reverse complement strand
CCACACCCACACCCACACCCACACCCACACCCACACCCACACCCACACCCACACCCACACCCACACCCACACCCACACCCACACCCACACCCACACCCACACCCACACCCACACCCACACCCACACCCACACCCACACCAACACCCACACCCACACCCACACCAACACCCCCACACCCACACCCACACCCACATCCATCCAGCCATGTTCAAGAAATATAATTTTTTTGCTCCGAGTCAACAATTTCAGAAAATGGAAAGATTCTCAAGTGCTGTTTAGAAAATCAGATCTAGCTCTAGAATGATGCATTGTAGAGGGTCCATCTTGTGACAAATGTTCACGTCATTGAACACTCTATCCAAAAATGCAATAAAATTGGGGGGTCAAAAAAAGTGTCCAACACATTTGTGAGTAAGGCAAAAAATGACTCTTAAGAGAAATGTCTCATTGCCAAATGAACATAAATGATGCTCCTTTCTACTACACTGCCTAGTGTAGGGAACAGACAAGAGGTAAAATCTGTGTGTTTCCACGTTTTTCTCCAACAGCATAAAGCTCCACATTAGATGTGCAAAGATGGAATCTACTTCCAACCAAGAGATCTAATCAGAGAGAGGTTGGT
>JAAGZL010000719.1 GCA_024206335.1 Gammaproteobacteria bacterium | reverse complement strand
CCAGAGCAAGCTGCTAAAATTCGACTACCAGCTGCCGCCAGTTCAACTTCTTGTTCATTTGGAATCTCATAAATGTGTTTTTCTTGCGTAGCCATAGCTTTTCTCCAAGTTTGATGCTCAACTCATGGTTTACATACTAAATTAGTATAACTCTATTATTGTTTATTCGCAATAAACGAAACGTATCGAAATATTCGAAATGACTTTAAGCTATTCACAGATACCATTAGGGTTGTCCCTCGCATTTAATAGATCGTATAGATTCATGAAGCTTCTTTCCATTCATATCGGTGATGAAGACCATCTAAACGTGGTAACTCAAGTAGCTGAGCAGACAATGAACTTTGATTCGAGATTGGACGTACCAAATCGCTCTGATATTTCTATTCCAAGTTTGAGTAACTCCCCATGAATTCTTGGAGCTCCCCAGAATGGATTAACATTAGCCATTTTGATTACAAGTTTCTTAATCTCAAGATCTATCGATGGCCTTCCCTGCTTGCCACGTTGAGATTTTCTCCACCAATATGTCTTAAATGATTTTTTATGCCAACGAACAACAGTGTCTGGTTGAACTATTTTGAGGGTGTTTCTCCAATCTGAT
>JAAGZL010000718.1 GCA_024206335.1 Gammaproteobacteria bacterium | reverse complement strand
CGATTCAATATAATGTAAACAGCCCCCACCCAGTATTAACATGGAAATCAAATAATGTCATTTAGACATTCAACCAATATGGCTGTTGAAATTATATAAAAATGTATACAACAAACATAAATAAAATAATATTGTCCTTATTCAACATGTTTTCTAATTTCGAAAGAATCAAATATAAATTTTGCCAATCTTCTCAATACAAATTTTTCAGATGAAGACATAATTACACTAAATTGGTTAGAATGATGCATTGCAGCAATATTTGGTAAATAATGTTCAATAGATGACATAAAATCAATCCTTAATTTTATCCTTAATCCTTAATTGTATAACCCGGAATATTTATTTCCGAGTTAGGTATTGAGTCATCGAGCCATGTCTCACAGACGCAGTGGGCATGTACTTGTGATATTGATAATATATATCTGGTCTCTTCTATTTTAGGAATAATACTACGAGCATTACTTTGAGTATAACTAAAACCCTTGTGGGTTTGTACTAGTTTTTTTAGGCGTTTATGAGGCATTCTCAGAGAATTCAGTTATTTGATATCAGATTTTGTAAAAAAAAATTGTCATGTATCTCAATAAAATTTTAGTATGTTGTTAGGAAGCGTATTAGTAGATGATTTGCAGATTTTCCCAGCTTAATGGCAATTATTGTCATTTTTGATAAGGTAATACAGTGATAATACAGTAAAAACGTTACGGTGAAATCTGTTACGGTGAAATTTTTGTAAACATTTTGTAAGGTATGAAAAGCTGTGGTCAACCAAGCGTGACAAAAGACTCCCAAAACAAAGTTGCAATACTAATCTAACTTTTTGCCAAATATCAAATACATTCATGAATTTGTTCCCCCCAAAACCAAGCGTTACGGTGAGGAAAATCGTGCTTTACATTTACTGGCACTGACTGCTGAAACGTCAAAAAATGGTAGTCTAATAATTAAAATTTACATTTTTGTACATGATCCACATTGCTTAGGGGTAGCGCTTTTGTTTTTTGTTTTTTATGAAACTCATCAATGTGACGACAGGTGAGTACCGTGAGCTCAAAGTAATTTCGTTACGGTTAGAAATGCAAAGAATCAAATTGTGAGACAGATGTTCGGATGACAGTAATTGAAACACGGATCAACAGAAAACAATATCGAGCATAGGGATTGATAAATATATATGTTGGTAAGCTGTTCAAATGTAAAAATTGTTTATAAATATATTTTCAAATGATTTGTGGGAGATTGAATGATTGAAAACAGGCAGAGAGACACACTGTTTTTGCATACCACATGGTACATTTGATGTTACCGTACAAATATGGAACACATTAATCACACAATTTTTGTTGGAACATACTGATATGGAATCTATGTTTCCAAATCAGAAGAAAAAATATTGGAATGTGCACCAGTTTTAGCATACTAGTCGTGATAAACCATGAGACGCTCGTAACTGAATTCTCTGAGAATGCCTCATATAACAGTATGCCTAAAATACCAAAAAACGCCTAGTTGTCTGGACAAATATGAGACTATG
>JAAGZL010000717.1 GCA_024206335.1 Gammaproteobacteria bacterium | reverse complement strand
GTAGGTTGTCGTGCGCTCTGGCCTTCGGCGCTGGTATACGCTGGTTGCAGGGGTAGGCTTTGGGTGGAGAGCAGCGCAGACAGACATCCTTGTTGTCGTTCCTGTCGATTGACATGTCCTTAATCATAGAGAACCAACAGGCCACATCCCTCAAGCATTCTGACGGGTGGCTGTAGTGCCCTTGCAGTTTAGAAATCTCTTTCAAAGCGTTAATCACCACCTGCGGTTCGCCCTGCTCTTTCGCCAACTTCGCTGCACCTATCAAGCCACGCAAAATATCATCTCTATGAAGCTCCAGACGTCGCTCGCACTCCCTCTGCCTCTCTTGTACGAGCTTTTGAACGTTAACATGGGATAACAGCCTGCTGGCTTGTACCTTGGCTGTATGCGAGCTGTATCCAGCTCTGATAGCAGCCTGCTGGCCGTTCAGATCGACCATATACTCAGAAACGAATCTTTCTTGCCGCACCGTCTGTAACATGCTGTTAATTGTAGCATTTATTGCGCATAAAGAGAGATGAAGCAGTGTTTGATACTCATGTAGTTATGGGAGTAATTACTGGATCGCAGGTAAAGCCCTTAAGAAGTCTGGATTAATAGCCGCAAACACCTTAGCGGACATTGAGACGAATGGTCCAATAGGCAGGAAGGTGCCAATTGCGGTCGTTCACCAAGCATGAAAAGTCTGTCTCTGAGGACGCAGTTTGACTGGGCGATTTGTCTTTAAAACAGCTTTATTATCCTAGCCTCACCAACTGCTTGATAGCCACCATCGAAAGCAGATTGCAGTTCACCTGATATAGCAAAGGCCAGATCACCCTTGCGGTTGGTACGGGTCAGTGTAGCACCAACAAATCCAGATACCTTATCATCCAAGCCAACTGAAAACTTGATGGGTGCGCCGCCTACAACTCCGCTTACTTTATCTGAGTCAAGATCATACTGGGCATCTACACCAGCACGAATCTCTAGATGGGAGTGTGATCCATTCTTGTTCTCAAAGCCTTGCGGGAAGGTTAGCTGCGTTCTGGCATTAAGCTGATGCACATCGCGGTCTGATATATCCATAGGATTGGCAACTCCGGCTCGGTATAGCCATCTAGAAACAGGCCGGAGTAGCTCACTCGGACACTGCCTAGGGTGGT
>JAAGZL010000716.1 GCA_024206335.1 Gammaproteobacteria bacterium | reverse complement strand
CTCCCGAGATGACTTGACGCCGTGTTCAGATGCCTACTTTGCTTCCCCTCTGGCGCTACGCACGCCGGGTAAGCAGTGCGGCCTCACGGCTACCGGGGTCTACCAGCCTTCGCTTCGCTCTCCTTGGCTGGAAGCGAGGGCAACTTGACGCGATCTTACATCATCTTGCATGAAAACTGGACAATCAGCCAAGCAAGATGCAAAATCCAACCCTTACCATCAAATGGGATGGTGACAATCATGACTGGGGAGCGTCCACCAACCACCCAGGCTATTGGAACAGACTATTATGGCAAGAATTTTGGTGCTGAACGGCCCCAACCTGAACCTGTTGGGAACGCGTGAACCAGAGATCTATGGCAGCGACACCCTGGACTCCATTCACACAAGACTTGAGAGCATCTCAACTGCAGCCGGCCACACCCTATCCTTTGTCCAGAGCAATGCCGAGCACGAACTAATCAGCGAGTTGCACAGGGCCAGAGATGCAGGGGTTGCGATTCTTATCTTTAACCCAGCCGCCTTTACCCACACCAGCATAGCCCTACGTGATGCCATTCTCGGGACTGCAATCCCATTTATTGAGATACATCTGTCTAACGTCTATACCCGAGAGGAGTTCCGTCAGCACTCGTTCTTTTCAGATATCGCCATCGGTGTTATCAGTGGACTCGGAGCTCAGGGATACGAACTGGCCCTCCAGGCTGCACTGGCACGCCTAAGCAACTAAACGCAATGCACTATCGCTTTGCATAAACACAGCAGAGACTAAACAAAAATGGATATCCGCAAGGTAAAAAAACTTATTGAGCTTCTCCAAGAGTCTGATATCGCAGAGATTGAAATAAACGAAGGCGAAGAGTCAGTGCGTATTAGCCGCGCCACCTCCCAAGTCACCCTGGCCGCACCTGTGGCAGCCCCAGTTGCGGCCGCAGCTCCGGCAGTGGCCCCAGTCGAGGCCGCGGTGGAAGCCGAGGAGGTCAGTGGCCACCAAGTCACATCACCCATGGTCGGGACCTTCTACCGGGCATCATCACCAGAGGCCAAATTCTTCGTGAAAGAGGGACAACAGGTAAGCGTGGGCGATACCCTGTGTATCATTGAGGCCATGAAAATCCTGAATCAGATTGAGTCTGACAAAGCAGGCACGGTCAAAAAGATTCTCGTAGAGAATGGTGATCCGGTGGAATTCAACCAACCCATGTTCATCATCGACTAACAGGTCCCAGAATCCATGATTGATAAAGTTGTTATTGCCAACCGGGGCGAAATCGCCCTGCGTATCCTGCGCGCCTGCCGCGAACTTGGAATCAAGACAGTTGCCGTTCACTCAGATGCCGACCACGATCTGATGCATGTGCAGTTTGCCGATGAGACCGTATGCATCGGACCCGCACCCTCCACCGACAGCTACCTTCAGATCCCTGCCATCATTAGCGCCGCTGAAGTAACCGACGCCACCGCCATCCACCCGGGCTATGGCTTTCTGTCAGAGAATGCCGACTTCGCCGAACGGGTGGAGCAGAGCGGCTTTACCTTTATTGGTCCCAAGGCCGACACCATTCGCATGATGGGTGACAAGATCACCGCAATCGAAAGTATGAAACAGGCCGGGGTGCCAACCGTCCCCGGATCAGATGGGGCGCTGGGAGATGACAAAGAGAAGATCCTAGAGACAGCGGCAAGGATCGGCTACCCGGTAATCATCAAGGCCGCCGGTGGTGGTGGTGGACGCGGCATGCGGGTGGTACACACCGAGGCCACCCTGCTCAACTCCATATCCCTGACCAAGACCGAGGCCGGCACCGCCTTCGGCAATCCAACCGTATACATGGAAAAATATCTGGAAAATCCGCGCCACGTAGAATTCCAGGTAATCTCCGACAACCACGGCAACGCCATACATCTGTGTGAGCGCGACTGTTCCATGCAGCGCCGCCATCAGAAGGTTGTGGAAGAGGCACCGGCTCCTGGCATCACCGAAGAGCTGCGAACAAAAATCGGCGAACGCTGTGCCGAGGCCTGCCGCCAGATCGGTTATCGGGGCGCTGGCACCTTTGAGTTCCTATACGAAAACGGCGAATTCTACTTCATCGAAATGAACACGCGGGTACAGGTGGAGCATCCGGTAACCGAGATGATCACCGGGGTGGATATCGTCAAGGAACAGCTGCTCATTGCCTCCGGCGAAAAGCTCTCCTATAAGCAGGAAGATATCAAGATCAACGGCCACGCCATTGAGTGCCGCATCAACGCCGAGGACTCCAAGACATTTTTCCCCAGCCCCGGCCGTATCACCCAGCTGCACTTCCCTGGCGGCGCCGGCGTCAGGGTGGACTCCCATATCTACAACGGCTACATGGTGCCACCCCACTATGACTCCATGATCGGCAAACTGATCACCCACGGCAACAGCCGCGATACAGCCCTGAGACGTATGAAAATAGCCCTGTCTGAGATGGTAGTGGACGGCATCAAAACCAACATACCCCTGCAGCAGGAGATCATGGATGACGGCGCCTTCGCCGCTGGCGGCGCCAATATACACTACCTGGAAAAGAAACTGGGTATCTGACCTGGAGGCAGCGAATCCAGGGCGCAGTGGATACAGCCCCCTGGCTCGCACGCCTGAGCCCGCACCATGGCATGGATACAGATTCATCTGACCACAGACCGACCCTCGGTGCCACTGGCGGAGCTGTTGCTGGAGAGCCTGGGCGCGCTCTCAATCACCATGGAGGATGCGGCAGACGAACCCATGCTGGAACCGACACTGGGTACCACCCCGCTCTGGCACCAGACCCGGGTGACCGGACTGTTTCCCGAACATAGCAACCCGGAACAGCTAAGCCGAGATATCCACAACGGGCTGCCACCCACATCACCATTCGAGCTTGAGGTGGAACGCCTGGCTGACCAGGTTTGGGAGCGGGTATGGATGGATGATTTCCACCCCATGTGCTTTGGTCACCGCCTGTGGATAGCCCCTGAAGGCCAGCCACCGGAAGACCCAGAGGCCATCACCGTACAACTGGACCCAGGGCTGGCCTTTGGTACCGGCACCCACCCCACCACCGCCCTCTGCCTCAACTGGCTAGACCGCACAGATATAGCAGGTGCCAGCATCATCGATTTTGGATGCGGCTCCGGCATCCTCTCCGTCGCCGCCTTGCTACTCGGAGCCAACAGGGTAACGGCTATAGATCATGACCCACAAGCACTACAGGCCACCGCCGACAACGCCTTAAAAAACCGGGTACGGGACAACCTGATCATCCTGGACAACAACCAGCCCCTTAGCACCAGCGCAGACATAACCATGGCAAATATACTTGCCTCAACCCTGATCGAACTTGAACCTCTGCTTGCCTCTCACACCAAAAGTGGTGGGCAGATCATTCTCTCCGGCATACTGGAGGAGCAGTCAGACGTGGTAATTTCCGCCTTCACAGATAATTTTCAGATAGAGTCACCCACAACCCAGGAGGGGTGGGTACTACTGCATGGCATGCGCCGCTAAGATATACTAGACCCTGTTAACACTAACCCGACAGACCCTAACCAAAACCTCACACGGATTCAGCGACCAGTGCATACCCAGTGCCCAGAGTGTAAAACCAAGTTTCGTGTCAATGATGACCAGTTGCGT
>JAAGZL010000715.1 GCA_024206335.1 Gammaproteobacteria bacterium | reverse complement strand
CTCCCGAGATGACTTGACGCCGTGTTCAGATGCCTACTTTGCTTCCCCTCTGGCGCTACGCACGCCGGGTAAGCAGTGCGGCCTCACGGCTACCGGGGTCTACCAGCCTTCGCTTCGCTCTCCTTGGCTGGAAGCGAGGGCCAAAACCGACGGTTATATCGCCTTCAACGCCCGAACTGCACACAAAAAAGTACTGACAAGTTGGCCAACTCGAAACCACAATTGATCCTTCAACCCGTGATTATCATTTTCCATATGTTTCATTTACTCATACAACCTCTATTATAGTAGCTGTATCCACACGTGGATAAAAATCCAGCAGATCACTATTGCGCATGCGGATACAACCATGGGAGAGCGGCTCACCCATTGGTTCTGAATCTGGGCATCCATGGATGTAGATAAAACGGCGCAAGGTATCATTTCGCCCACCACGATTTCGACCTGTCTCCAATCCGGTCAGCCACAGGATACGGGTCAGTATCCAGTCCCGCTGTGGCTGTTGTTGCCCCAACTCTGGGGTATAGATCTCACCGGTGGGACGACGCCCCACAAACACACTGTTTTCCGGCTCTCCATCTCCAATCTTGATACGAATATGGTGCAGACCACGCGGGGTACAACCACTATCAATCTGCTCACCAGGGCCATCTCTGGAGGTAGAGACGGCATAAGACGCCACCAGACTCTCCCCCTGATGCAGCAACAGCCTCTGGCGCTCTAACTCTATTCTGACCCGTACCATTTCTCTCATTTTATCCCGATCTGCACCTGTGCCAGTCCATCATAGTTTCCATCTGCGGCCAGGCTATATCCAGTAATATAATCGCGACTGATATATACATGGTCTTCATACCACAATGGTATATATGGAAGCTCGGCCAATAACTGCTGTTGTAGACGTTGATAGTACCCTGCCTTAACCTCAAACTCTGGGGAGTTCTCCGCCTGATCTATGATGGAGTCCACCCGTTTGCTGGAGTAGCGTCCACGGTTTGCCCCATTGGGCGGGATAGAGTCACTGTGGAACACATAGCGAAAGATATCCGGCGTCTTTATTCCCACCCAGGCCAGACTGTATAACTGGAAACGTCCACTCTTAACATCACTGTAAAACGTACCCCAGTCGTGGCTGTTTACCTCTAACTCTATCCCAACCTGGGACAGTTGACTCTGAATCAGGGTTGCAAGTCTCACTCTGAATGGGTCTGTGGAGGTCTTGTACACCAGCCGTAGTGGTGATTGCTCAGAGAATCCCGCCTGCTGCAGCAGATCTCTGGCCCGCTGTTGGTCATGCGGATAGGGCTCCAGCCCCTGGGCCCCGGCCCAGTGATGGGGAGAAAGCAGGGCCTGTGCTGGCATGGCTCCATCTTTTAGGAAATGCTTAATAATCACCTCGCGGTCGATGGCATGGGCAATGGCCAGACGTATATTGTGTTGCCCGGTAAACCGGTCCTGCAGATTGAAGCCGAGATAGGAGAAATTATTTCCCTCTCTCTTTTGGATGCTCACCCCGGATTTACCCTCAAGATAGGCGAGAAGTTCCGGTGGCAGATCATTCTGCAGCATATCAATCTCACCGCGTAACAGCTTCAGGATACGAACACTCGGATCTGCCACCGGCAGAAATTCAAACAGACGCCGATCCTCGATTCTGCTGAGTCTCAGAACCCCCTCTTGCGGCCAACTGTCAAACCGGAACGGACCACTACCCACCGGAGTGGTACTGAATGGATGGCTCTGCTCGATAAGCTCTGCCGGCAACACACCGATACTCAGATACCCGGGAAACAGGCTATCTGGGCGCTGCAGGTAAAAATCTATCTGATCATCACCCTCTGTGGTTATGCGTTGAATGACCTCTATGGTGGAGCGATGGGGTGAGCCGGTGGCAGGATCGAGAATCGAGTCAAAGGTTGCCTTCACATCACTGGCCACTAGCCTCCTGGCATGATGATAAGCGCGCCCTTGATCCTGCAGGGTGAAGCGGTAATGGGTTGGGGTTATCTGCCGCCAACTGGCGATGGATGGAACCGGCATGCTGGCTTCGTCAAATTCCACCAGCCGTCGGTAGATCAGACGATTGATCCTGGCGGAGACGGCATCGGTGGCAAATCGGGGATCCAGGTTGCTGGGCGCAGTGGTCAGACCCATGCGTATCACCCCATCCACTTCATTGCTGCCACAGGCGTTCAGAACCAGCGCCAGACAGATCAATATCAGGATCGAGCGGATGCGCACCATCACCAGGCGGAGTAAGGGTGATCAATCAGATTGGAGTTCTGATATCTATGGTCACCAGAGACCTCAGCACCAACCCACTCCGGTAGCTGGAACTGTTCATCTTCTGACTCCAGTTCCACCTCCGCCACCTGCAGGCCACGGTTCTCTCCCCGGAATATGTCCAGATCCCACACATGATTTCCGCATTTCACCCGGTAACGGGTCTTTTCAATCACGGCCCCAGATTGGCGCAGTTGTAGCATGGCTGTGGCATCAGCAACCGGAATTCCGTACTCATACTCGGCCCTGCTGATGCCAACGGTGGCACTCTTTACCGTGAGAAATGCTCGGTCGTCTGCGACCCTTACCCTCACTGTGGCGTTATTCCCGGTTGATAGGTAGGCCTGTTTCAGCTCAGAGCTGATGATGACATGTTCACGCCAGAGATCGTTTATCACCAGGAATTTACGTTCAATCTCTGTGGCCATGTTCAGATTCCTTATTTCGACTCGAATACCGCAATGGACTCCACGTGGGCGGTGTGGGGAAACATATCCATAACCCCGGCCGCCAGCAGCCTGTACCCGTGGCGATGTACTAGCTCTCCGGCGTCTCTGGCCAGGGTCCCCGGGTAACAGGATATATAGACTATGCGTTTAATGCCAAGTTTTGGCAGCTGTTCCAGCACCTCCAACGCCCCAGACCGTGGGGGGTCGAGCAGCGCCTTGTCAAACTTCACCGAGAGCCATGGTTCATGCTCCAGGGAGTCATACAGGTTGGCGGTATAGTAACTGATATTCTCTAATTCGTTACGCTTGGCATTCTCTCTAGCCCTCTCTACCAGCGCTCGATCCCCCTCTACCCCCACCACCGCTGCAGACCTTTTGGCCAGCGGCATGGTGAAGTTGCCGATGCCACAAAACAGATCCAGAACACGATCACTGTTATCCAGCTCCAGCAGCTCTATCGCCCGGGCCACCATCAGCTGGTTCAATTCTGTATTCACCTGGGTGAAGTCGTTGGGTAAAAAACGTACGTCGATACCGAAATCCGGCAGTGTGTAGCTCAGACTCGCAGGTTTACCGGTGAGGGGGCGCACGCTATCAGGCCCCGCCTCTTGCAGATAGATATTCAATCCATGCTCTGCACCAAACCGCTCCAGGGCCTCGCAGTCCTCCGGGGTGGAAGGTTCCAGTACCCGGAACACCAGCACACAGCTATCATCTCCCATGGATACCTCAATCTGCGGCACTCGGTCACGGATGGAGAGGGCTCCAATCAGATCACTCAAGGGCATCAGCAACTGACCCACCTTGGGGTGCAGCACTTCACAACTCTCGATCTCTGCCAGAAAACTTGATCCGCGTTCCCGAAAACCAACCAGCACCCGGCCCTTTTTCGGTACGTACTTGACACCCAGCCTGGCCTTGCGTCTGTAACCCCAGGGAGTTGGGGCCGTAAGTGGCGGGAATATCTCAAGCGGCTCCACCTTGCCTATATGTTCCAGTGCATCCAGCAGGCTCTGATGTTTCACCCCGATCTGCGCCTCTGGTTTCAGATGTTGCAGGCTGCATCCGCCACAGATATCAAAGTGCTGGCACTTGGGTTCTGTTCGATCCGGTGAGGCGATGAGTACCTCAGAGACAACCCCCTCATCATATTTTTTCCGCTTGCTGGTGTAGGTAAACATCACCTCTTCACCAGTGAGGCCACCATGGATGAAAACCGCCTTGCCATCGAGATGGGTAACCCCCCGCCCATCGTGGCTCATTGACTCAATGGTTGCCCTGACCGGCTCGGTTGGTAATCTCTTTTTTCTTGAACGACCCATAATCTGTTTCCGGATGTATCCAATAAACACCGGGAGTCCTTATCTGACCAGTCACAGGCAGGATACGACTTCCATAATGTTCGATTGATATTAAGTGTGATAAATAATGTGCGGTTTATTAGGCCTTGTCGGCCCGGTATTGGTTGCAATCAATATCCCAGCTTAAAAAAGCAGTAATACCATCTAGTCGGCTGGAAAGACCCCGGTCGAGAGATATCTGTCACCGCGATCACATACAACAACTACTATTACGGCATTGCTAAGTTCACGCGAGAGTTCCAGGGCGGCAGACACGGCGCCTCCTGAGGATATACCCGCAAGAATTCCCTCGGTTGCCGCCAATGCCCTGGTGGTGTTTTCGGCGGCATCCTGGCTTACATCGATCACCCGGTCCACCCTGCTGGCATCGAATATCTTTGGCAGATACTCCTGCGGCCAACGTCTGATCCCAGGTATGCTGGAACCATCTTCTGGTTGTACCCCAACAATCTCAATCTCCGGGTTTTTCTCCTTTAGATAGGTGGATACACCCATAATGGTCCCGGTGGTGCCCATGGAACTGACAAAATGGGTTATCTCTCCATTGGTCTGGTTCCAGATCTCAGGGCCAGTGCCCTGGATGTGGGCCAGGGGGTTGTCCTGGTTGGAAAACTGATCGAGTATCCTGCCCTCACCCGCAGCCTCCATCTGCCTGGTCTTATCAATTGCGGCCTCCATGCTTCCCTCTGCCGGGGTCAGGATAATCTCGGCGCCATAGGCCTTCATCAGGGCACGCCGCTCCAGACTCATATTTTCCGGCATTACCAGCACCATACGATAACCCTTGATGGCGGCCGCCATGGCCAGCGCTATCCCGGTATTGCCACTGGTGGCCTCTATCAGGGTGTCTCCCGGCTTGATTTCCCCCCTGGACTCAGCAGACTCAATCATGTTCAGGGCGGGTCGGTCCTTGACTGAACCTGCGGGATTGTTCCCCTCCAATTTTATAAGGATTTTGTTTGTACTATCTCCAGGCAGGCGCTGCAGGAGCACCAGAGGAGTATTCCCAATACACTGTTCAATTGTCGGATAGTTCATTAAAGTAATTCTACTCAAAACATCTGATGAAAACGATGTTAATATGTGGCCGGTAATCGGCACAATTCACAAGGGATTGCGCAGGCCAAGGATCAAAAACGAAGCATACTACAAAATGTTTTTGGGGTTTACTATGCGAAGATACCATACTGGAACCAGTAACTTGATGGCACTGTTGTGCTGTACGATCACCATCTGCATTCTACCAATTGCCCCTATCCACGCCAGTGACAGTATCGTTTCTGTTGCCAGAACTGGCAACAGTACCAACCCAAACAACACTATCGATGCCAGTACAGCCGACAGCACCATCCCAAATAACAACACCGAAGCCAGTACAGTCGATAGCATTAATGCAAGCGATATCATCGATACCAGTGACATCTACTCCGAAGAGTATTTTTTCAGTGCCTTACCCATAGTATTCAGCGCCACCCGCCTAGCACAGCCTATTTCGGAAACACCCGTCGCCATGACCATTATTGACAAGGAGATGATAGAAGCCTCTGGCGCCATGAAAATTGCCGACCTGATGCGCCTGGTTCCAGGCATGCAAGTCTCTAACTATACGGGAGACAAATATTTTGTAACCTATCACGGTCGTGCTGACCTGTATTCCAGAAGTCTACAGGTCCTGGTGGATGGGCGTTCTATATATGATCCAGTTATCGGAGGTGTCTCCTGGATTGATCTTCCACTAGCCATGGAGGATATCAACCGAATTGAGGTGATTCGTGGTTCCAATGCTGCGGCCTATGGTTCCAACTCATTCTCTGGCGTCATTAACATCATTACCGAGCACCCATCACAACAACATGGCACCCTAGTCAAGACAACCATTAGTGACAGGCAGACCCGTAAAATATTGGCACGTAATGCTGGGACTATAGGTAATCTCGACTATCGAATAACACTGAACTATGACGAAGGTGAAGGTCTGAAGAACAGATATGACGACTCTACTAACAAGTGGATGAGCTTTCGCGGTGAATACAATATAGATCCCAGCAATCAGATATCATTCCAAACCGGATTCTCCAGCGGGACACATGATGAAGGCATCCCAAACCACTCCTTCCAAATACCAAGAGAGACCAATAACTCTAGCAGTTTCCAACAGATTAAATGGACCCATATCACAGATAATAATAGTGAGTATAGCCTGCATTTTTTCCATAACTATAAGGAATTAGATGACACCTATAATTTCCAATATGATTGGGAATTTGATCCAGTTAATTTTGCAGGCGTCACCTTACCAATTGATCTGACAACAGGTTTCAGTTATGCATCCAACAGATATGAACTGGAGTTCCAGCACACATTAAAACCATTGCCTGATCTACGCATGGTATGGGGTGCGGGCATACGTCATGACAACAGTAAAAGCCCTGAAACCTTGAATCAGAAATCTGCTGCTGTTCGCAATCAGCTACATGCCTTTATCAATACAGAGTGGAAACCATCAGACAGTATAGCCATTAACTTTGGTGCAATGCTGGAGAAGTACGAAGGCTTTAGCGGGCTATTCTCACCTCGAGTCGCCCTGAATTACTCTTTGAACCAAAACCATACACTTCGTATCTCCAGTTCAAGGGCCTACCGCATGCCTAATGTATGGGAAGAGCAGATTGATTTGCAGATTGATTTGGTAAACGGCCCTCCAGCCTATCAGTTACATAAAACTATTGGGACACCAAATCCAGAAAAAATAGACTCCATAGAACTTGGCTACATGGCTACATTTCAGGCTGTCCCACTGACGTTGGACATGAAGTTGTTTAAGGAAAAGATTAGCCCCACCATAAACTATGCTTGGGACAGTAGTACTAATTGCCCCACATGCCTATTCAGCAGCGGTGCTGGTAATTTTAATAATGACGGAATAATTAAGATTAACGGCCTTGAGATACAGGCTGATCTTAAGGCCACTGCCAATACAAACATACACGCGGTATATAGCTACCTGGATGCATCAGGCTGGCAGGTTTCAGGATATGACTCTAGCGGTTTGCCAAGAGAATATGTAGATATAGACCGAGTAGTGCCTAAAGAGACATACGGCATCCTGGCCAGTCACCGTTTTGACAATGGAATTCAGATAAGTACTGGATTTTACCACACTGGCGCTACCACCTGGCTTGATCCTGGAGATGAAACCGATTCTTATAACAAATGGGATTTTCGAATAGCAAAAAAGTTCAACCTTCCAGATTCGACCATAGATGTTGCCGCCATTCTGCACAACATAACCGATAGCGACTATCAGGAATATTACAAGGAAAACCAAGCACAAAGAGAATTTCATCTTCAAGTAGGAGTTGAATTCTAATAATTAAACCACTTGGTATTGGTAGATTAAAATCATTATCTGCCATTAAGGATCACACGTAATATTTATGGAAATATACAACCAGGAAAAAGTGAACCATATTTTAAGGTGGAAACTTAAACCACCTACGGCGAACTATTTCCCCCATTCTATTCTACTCTCAGCCAGCGGGCAGAATACTGATTCTCTGATGCGACTGTTATGTATTATATTTCTCACAATCACCATGCTCAATGTTGCAAACGCAGCAGAATCAAACATACTTATAATAAAAAGTGGGACTGCATCTGTGTACAACAAAATCACAACTGCAACCGAACAACGTATTAACCATATTTGCAAGCAAAAACGTAGTAAATGCCACAAACCATCAATATCAATTAAGTCAATTCACAACAACAAACTCAAGAGTATTGCCCAGAACAAAAAATGGGACCTGATCGTAACTGTTGGCACCAAGGCGGCTAATCGATTAAACAGTTTTAATTTACACACGCCTACTCTGTATTCACTCATCCCCAGCAACAGCTTCCCAAGCATAAATAACAGTAGCCACAGCCGGCAAAAATCTGCGATCTATATCGATCAACCAATACGCAGGCAATTACAACTAATTAAATCTGCAATGCCTGGGCGTAAAAAAGTCGGAGTTCTTCTTGGCAAGCTCTCTGGGGTTGGCAAACAGCATCTAAAACAAATCATGCTTGGAATGGGGTTAGAGCCAACTATTATTAAGCTAGCACCAAATGACATGGATAATAGCCTTAATATCATATTTAGCAAAAGCAATATCCTACTAGCTATGCCAGACCCCACTGTATATAACAAACAAACCGTTTTGAAAGTACTATTATCCAGTTACCGGCACCGGGTGCCTGTAGTTGGGTACTCTGCCGCTTTTGTTAAATCAGGCGCAACTACTGCAGTATATTCCACCCCAAGAAATATTGGCCATCATATCGGAGATGAGGTGGCCAAGTATCTTGCAAACAACTATAAAAAGTTATCGCCACCAGCCTTCCCCAGATACTTTACTGTCAACACAAACAAAAGTGTGACCAACTCGCTCAAACTACGAGTTCCATCACGCAAAACAATAATATCCAGAATCAAAAAGGCAGGACAATGAGTGCAAGACACTCATATAAGCTAAAGGCAAAGATGGTGCTTCTCAGCCTTATCCCCACTGCCATTGTCGCATTAGTATTAGCTGCATATATGATAAACGCACAACTCGACACACTGGAAAACTCTTATGTAAATCGAGGAGAGGCAGTAGCCAAGGAGCTTGCAGCTATATCGGTCTATGGTATTTATTCTGGAAATAGTGAGGCGCTACAGATAAGTACTAATAATATCTTAGAACGCGATGGTGTCATTTCCATTCAGTTGCAGGACAACTCTGGCAACACACTCCTGAGCAAAAAGAAAAATAACATTAAACAGGAGATTTCTACAGATAACAGGAAACGCCATGTCCATAGGTTTACTGCCAATATAATACTGGAAACAAGTGCATCTCAGCTATCAGATTACCCGGAACAGTCCAATCTTCACGCTGACAATCAAGAGCAAATAGTACTTGGTATCGCAATTATTGACATGATCGATATCAGCACACTGACAGACCAGAGAATAATAATCAGAAATAGCCTGCTGCTGGTAATTATGGGGCTTATTACATCCGGCATACTTGCTAGCCTACTCAGTCAACGTATTGTCGCACCAATTTTACGGCTAACCAAAGCAGTAATCAGAATGAAGCACAGAGATTATTCAGCACGAGTACTTACCCAATCCAACGGTGAGATACGAACGCTTGAAGAAGGCTTCAATGCCATGGCATCGGAGCTTGAACATGCACACAAGCATCTCCAACATCAAATCAACCAGGCAACATCAGATCTCACTCAGACACTAGAGGAATTGGAAATACAGAATGTGGAACTAGTGCTGGCAAGAAAGAGGGAACAGAAGGCCAATAAGGTGAAATCAGAGTTTCTGGCCAATATGAGTCACGAAATCCGCACACCAATGAATGGCGTTATCGGGTTCACCAATTTGCTCCTTACAACCAATCTTACCCATGAGCAAAAGGACATGGTCCTTACTGTTTCCAGGTCTGCCACTGACCTTCTTGGAATCATCAATAACATACTTGATTATTCGAAACTGGAGTCAGGAAAACTAAAACCAGAACACAATATATTTCATGTAAGAGAGTGCTTTGAAAGTCCATTGACACTATTAGCTCCAACCGCACACGAAAAGCACCTAGAACTGGTAATGCTAATCTACTCAGACGTACCACCTCACTTAATAGGTGACGCATTGCGAATACGCCAGATTCTGGTCAATTTAATCAGCAATGCCATAAAGTTCACCAGTAATGGTGAGATCATCATTCGGGTTATGATAGATGAATGCGCAAACAAAGACGCTTTTATTCTTAAGTTTACCGTAACTGACACAGGCATTGGGATTAGTGAAAATGCACATGAATATCTGTTCAAATCATTCCACCAAGCAGATTCTTCTACCAGCAGAAAATTCGGAGGCAGTGGATTGGGCCTGAGTATCAGCCAAAAACTGGCCCATGCCATGGGTGGCGAAATCACCGCGTCAAACACTAATGACAGTGGCTCTGAATTCACCGTAACATTGACAGTTTCGCAACCGGATATAGAGCCTGAAACAACAACAGATAAGACGTTATTTCACGATAAGAGATGCATCCTGCTGGACAGCCACAGACTATCCAGGCTTGCCTTACATCATCATCTTAACAACCTTGGCATGCAGATAATTGAAAGCAACTTTGCCAATGATATTTCGGTTGAATCGTCCGATGTTGATATCATCCTGCTGGGCTTTACTGCAACTGAGATTAATACAAAAAAAATCATCGATCGCATTCGGCAGATAAAATCAAACAGCAGCATTCCAATGCTGGTACTTATCAGCTCCTCCGATAACACTGTTTCCAATAAGATTGAAAAATCAGCACAGGTAACCTGCATATCAAAACCGTTTACCAGAAAGGCACTGGAATTTGCAATTCAAGAAACCATATACACCGGTTATTCAAATAAACCTAAATACGAGAAAATATCAACAGCAGACAAGACCACTCTCCAATTAGAAAATTGCAGGATATTGGTTGCTGATGACAATCCAATAAACCTGCAGTTAATCACTACTCTATTACAGCGACATGGTGGGACCATAACACAGGCTATGGACGGCATTGAGGCTGTAGATTTTGCCTACAATCACGAATACGACATTATCCTGATGGATGTACATATGCCGAACCTCAGCGGCCTACAAGCAGCCAGAGCGATCAGGCAATATGAATCAGATACCCAACGATATACACCTATTCTGGCTTTAACTGCAGATGTGATGCCAGATACCAAGAGTAAAGTAATGGCTTCAGGCATGGATGACTACATGGTAAAACCGGTAGACGAGCAAAAACTTATCAGTATTATTCGTTACCGCCTAACTGGATCAACGATGCATATATCACTTCAAGAACCTACAATTGAAACCCCATCTGACAGTAACAAAGCCGGCATTGCCCGAGATACTGAGCAAGCTACACGCATTGCTGGTGGCGATACCATGCTGGCTCAAAAGTTATTTGAGAATTTCTGCCGCGACCTCCCTCAACAAACAGAATTAATTCATCAATATGCAGATTTACATGATTGGGATAATCTGCATGCAACTGCACATCAACTCCTCGGTTCAACCACCTTATGTGCAGCGGCCTCTTTAAACCATGTGGTAAAACAGATAGAAATTGCATCTATGGAAAAACAAGAGAGAACTATCTATCCCCTATTGAACAGGCTTACAGATGAAGTAAAGACT
>JAAGZL010000714.1 GCA_024206335.1 Gammaproteobacteria bacterium | reverse complement strand
TAAGGAGGGCGGTTGACGGCATTATAGAGTGAGCCAACCACTACGGGCTGGTCAGGATCGCCATTGATAAAGCTCACCAGAACTTCGTGTCCGATTCTGGGTATGTGTATTTTGCCCCATTGGTTGCCTGCCCAGCTTTGGCTGACAGGCAGCCAACAGGAGGAGTTCTCATCATTCTGGCCTTCTCTGTCCCAGGGGAATTGAACTTTAATGCGACCGTATTGATCGGTGTAGATTTCTTCGCCTTTGGGGCCACTAACAAACACCCCGTCCTGATAGTCCAGCTCTGGTTTTGGGGTCAGTTGTGGTGTTTTAAAACGCACTTCATCGGGGATGAGTTCTACGGTGTTATTGTAGTAAAAGCCAGTATCACTGCCGGCATACTCTTCTAATGCGCCATTTTGTTCGACCTCCCATTCGACATTCCGGATCAAGTATTTCTGCTTACAATCCGAGCGCACGTGCTCAACTCCCCTAACCCGCTGCCCGGCCTCCATCCCG
>JAAGZL010000713.1 GCA_024206335.1 Gammaproteobacteria bacterium | reverse complement strand
TCTTTCTCAAGCTGTTTCACCTGCTCTGGATGAGATGATGCCAGGTTGTTTTGTTCTGTTCGATCTGACGACAGATCATAGAGTTCCCACGGCTCATTGCGTGCAGCAACCAGTTTCCAGTCGTTGTGTCGGACTGCTCGATGTCCATCGTGGCACCACCAAAGTGTTTCATGCGGCGGTGGTGCGACAGGGTTCGTGAGACATTCCACAAAGCTTCGACCCTGCAAAGGTGGCTCAGCCTCACCTGAATGCTCTTCTGATTGTTTCACACCCGCCAGCTCAAGAACCGTTGGAACAATATCAATAACATGAACTGGCTGTTCTCGTAATGCACTTTTTGATGCAATACCCTGCGGCCAATGCACAATCCAGCTGGTTGCAATACCTCCTTCATGCACCCAGGTCTTGTGACGTCGAAAGGGAGTATTGGCACAGCTGGACCAACCCGGCCCAAGGCAGAGATAGGTGCCTGCAGAACCAGCTGGAAGTTGTGGGTCATGCCCTTTCCCACGAACCATAATCTCAGCTGATCCACCATTATCACTCAAGCAAAGAATGAGTGTGTCTTCCAGTGCGTCCATCGCTTCAAGCTGTTGGATAACCTCACCAACCGCCTGATCCATCGCATCAATCATGGCTGCATGAATAGCCATCTTTATTGCTTGAAAAGTCTGCTGCTCTGGCGTGAGGCTCGGCCATGGTAATGGGCGATTTAGCTCACCCGTACCTAATTTTTCAAAGGCATCTGGAAAGTCATACGGAGGACCGAGGTCTTCTTCCATTGCCGCAAGTGGTGCGTTAATTATGCCACTCTGCACGAGCCGCTTGTACCGAGCCTGCTGCATGACATTCCACCCGGCCTGATACCGGGTCTTATATTTTTTAATAATGTCTTGCGGTGCATGCAATGGAAAATGTGGTGACGTGAAGGCGACATAGCTAAAAAATGGTTTATCTCCGTGATGTTCTGCATGTTCACGGAGACACGCTGCAGCATGTTCACCAACTGCTGTGGTCACATAGAAATGATCTTTTTCTTTAGCAGGCTTCCCATCAATAGTAATACCAGCGGGATCAAAGAAATCATTTTGCCCACCCTGAATGTCTAGCGAATGAGCAAACCCTTGCTCCAGTGGATTGCCATCTACATGCCATTTTCCGGAATGGTATGAACGATACCCCGCTGCCGCAAGTCGTTCAGGGAGAAGCTGCGCCCAGGCTGGGCGTCCGCCACGATTTCCACCCTGCACTCCGGGCATTTTGTCACGACGAATCGATTGGGCATAATAACCCGTGAGCAGTGCACCGCGGGTCGGCCAACACCGGGCGGTGTTGTAACCTTGCGTAAAGCGCAGCCCACCATGAGCAAGTCGGTCAAAGTTCGGCGTTTCTATTTCGCTTCCGTAACACCCAAGGTCGGAAAACCCCATATCATCGGCCAGTATCACCACTACATTCGGTGGAGCTGCCCATATCCGTTGCGACATGCCTGTCACAATCAGACACGTGCCAAGTATCAAGGTGATCCATTGAGGACGTCGCTTCATGGTTTCTCCTTAGTCGATAAAAAAGGAATGTCAGTCTGGGAACGACCGCACAACATGCTGCTAAGAGCAGCTGATTACTTCTGTTGAATGTCTTCCACAAATTTTTTCAGAGATGTCGTAAGTTCTGCCCCTTTGAGCATTCGTAATGCAACAAGGCGGGGTCTCACCTGAACAGCCCATGACGGGTCTGCTGCTATCTTTGCGTCTACTTGTGCTCGGAGCCTATCGTGTTCAATGCCCTCTAACTCTCCAGCCGCAGCGACAACGCTTCGAAGATATTCAGCTGCCTGAACAGATGGATTGGCTTTACTTGCTGCATCAAATTTCCCAAGCGCCCATGCGGTTCCTTCGGTGAAGTGCTCCTGGAATGCAGCATCCCCCCACGTCGCATCGTTGTGTCCAAGATTCGTATAAAAGACACGACCGCGACCATAGTCACGAATCCATGAGACCGGTACATGCCATGGATGTTTGGGATTACTAGCTGCCATATCTATAGAAAGTAACACCCGAACATTCTCAGGTTTATATCTTGGATCATATTGATAAATCTCATCCTTCCAACGAAATCGCTCTGGAAACATCTGAACGATGCGATGCTTCGGATCATGATTCACAAAACCGTGCTCACCTCCCGCTGTCCAAGGGTGACCAGCAAAATGGCCTCCTATCATCTCGACGTAGGCATCCGAACTTTTCAGTGTGTCGCTCGCTGCATGAACACCAATGAAGGCATGGCCTTCTTGAATCCATTTGAGAAACGCTCCGAGATCAGGAATTGGCAACTCACCAGTTGTACTGATAAACACAACCCCATCGAACTGGGCAAGTGATTCTGGTGAAAAGGCAATCTCAAATTTTTGTTTCAACGTCTGCTGCCAAGGCTGATCAGCTTTTTGAAAAGCCCGTTGTTTGTCTCTATGTTCCGCCTCAATCTGTGCCCACTTTTCATCTGTGACATTTTTTCCTCGTCGAGGTCGTCTTGGTTGCGGTGGTCTATTTGGAGGCATGCGAAGGAAGTCGACATGGAAAAGGCCCTGCTCTCGACCAAGTTTTTCCAACACTGGTTCAGCTGTTTCAATCGAACTGTGACGAAAACCCTTTGTGACTGTCACGACAAGAAGTCGCGGTGGCTCACCCTGCTCAGCAGCTCCTGCATCGACTCCACCAAAGCAAACCAACCAACTTAGGAAGAGATATTTCAAGCATCGAATATTCGTATTCAAAATCGTTACCTCAATCTATTGGAGACACAAAGACGTATTGGGAGACTTATTGGGGCTGAATGCACCACAGCGAATCGTGTGTTCGGAGAAATATTTCACCATCAACACAGACCGGGGTAGCAACTGTCATTTCTTCAAGCGTGCCTTCGCCAAGAATTTGAAGCGTGTCGTCCTTTTCTCCTGGCCATGGAATACACCATGAATGACCATCTTCACGAGTCAGCAGGACATGATCATCAACAATAATTGGTGATGCACTAAATTTGTTCCGATTCTTTGGAAGGCTGTCCTCCCAAAGTGTTTGACCTGTACTTAAATCCAGACAGGACATCTGTCCTTTATCACCGCAGACCATTACCCGGCCATCGCGAATAGCCGGCGTTGGTACATCAGCACCCAATGGCTCGCGTTTCCAGGCAATATGACTTGCCGTGACATCTCCTGATCCACCGCGCCGTATTGCAGTCACGGTCTTCCCGCGTGCATACGGTGCAATCACAAATTCACCAGAGACAACCGGTGACGAAATGGACCGAAAGAATTTATCACCTTCAGGATTAAGACCACCCACTCGCCAGATTTCTCGTCCATCCACAGCGTCATGAGCTGTGACGTGATCTGCACCGAGCACAATGAGCATCTCAGTCGGCTCATTCCAGTCTGCATTCCCAGTGACGACGACTGGTGTTGAATAGCTTTGTGCTGCCTCCTCTGGAGCATCCAGTATCCGATCGTGCTTCCAGAGAACTGCTCCTGTTTTTTGATCAAATGCAACGAGGTAACTTGGGCCTGTCTGCATGACGGCGACAACAATTGATTTTTGTGTCAGCACTGGGGATGT
>JAAGZL010000712.1 GCA_024206335.1 Gammaproteobacteria bacterium | reverse complement strand
GTATCATAGTGCAAGGCATCATAAGTGATGGCTTCGAGTTGTGCTTTGATTTCGGGAGTGTTCATTGGTTTGTCCTGTTTGTTAGTTGGTTGTTTCAAACACCGTCATCAGTTATGCGTGCTTCCAAGCCATGACTTGCGATGAACTTGTCGATTTTGTTGAACTTTGCGATTCTAGGTGACATTTCTCTTCCCTGTTTTGTTGGTGGTTTAATCTTCATGTACTACGGCATTGTAGCCATGTAATACAGATCGATGCAATAATCACGCATAGCTATATCTGAGTGGATGGACGGACGATTGAATAGATACCACTCTTCAATACAGATAGCCCCAAAGTTGCGTATGTGCCAGGCTTCAAGTTCTTGGTCAGTCAAATAGATTGGATTTTCCATTGTTGTGTCCTGTTTTGTTGTTGATACTATAGAGCACCGCGCACGATGCTCGAATTATCAACTATTAACTATTTATACAAGGATTCGATGATTGCACTTTTACAAGCGTACGGTGTCTGTATTGTTCGCTTTATAGTAATATGATTGCATTCTGCAAGATCAGAGTTGAGAACTAGCTCTACAGGGTCACAACTAGCATACGGGTTAGCGATGGATTTCTCG
>JAAGZL010000711.1 GCA_024206335.1 Gammaproteobacteria bacterium | reverse complement strand
TATAGGCATTAATGGCGTCCTCACCCCCGGTAACCGCGGCCTTCGTGTCGATTGTCAGGTTCGTGCCATCGCTGCGGGCATAAATGCCGTACCCCGTAGTTCCCTCAACAGCACCGGTCGAGGTGATGGATAATTCTCCGGGGAGAACGTTTGGTTGGGCCAAGTTGTAGGCAAGAATGCCGTTGCGATTCCCGGTAACCGCGGCCTTCGTGTCGATTGTCAGGTTCGTGCCATCGTTGTTGGCATTAATGCCGTCAACCCTAGTTCCCTCAACAGCAGCGTTCGAGGTGATGGTTAAATCTCCGGTGCCATTATTGAGGGCATAAATGCCGTAGTCATACCCGGTAACCGCGGCCGTGACGATCGTCATGTCCGTGCCATAGTGATTGTAGGCATAAATGCCGCTACTCCTAGTTCCCTTAACCGCACCGCTCGTGGTGATGGATAATTTTCCGGAATCATTGTAGGCATAAATGCCGTTGTTTTTCCCGGTAATGGTAGAGGTGTTGTTATCGGTAAAAGTCAGGCCGTATGTACCTGTAAGGTAAAGGGCATTGCCTTGCGTGGTGATGATGCTGAAGCTTGAGTCGGTCGTTACAGTCAGAGGTGTTCCAGAGGGTGACTGGGTTGCATTAGTTGCAGAAGAACAGGTAAAAGTACCGGCGGGTTGTCCCACCACCTGCGTACAATCTGCATAGGCCTTACGCCCGCCATAACCCGTCAGCAGGGCGGTGGCCACGGCTGCGCTGATGGCTAATCTTGATGGTATGTGCGCTTGCTTATTGTCTCTGCGGGCCATGTTTGATCACTATATTCTGGGGGGTAAGAGATCTGACCTGAGAGGTGCCTTTGCAGTAAAACCCAGAGGCAAATTTTAGATTAAGTTCCACATAAAACAGTCGGTTAAGTGGAAATTAGCGGGTAGTCTACAATCTACAATGGTAAACCGCAACATGGCTGTGCTCAGGTAGTGGTTTTCAGGCTGGCCCCTGAACCGGCAGGCAGCTAAGCTAGCGTCAGAGTTAAATCTGACCCCGATAACCCGATGGCTAGAACCTTTTGATTACCCTGACTTCAGCAACAGCCTGATAGCCACCATCGAAGGTGGATTGCAGCTCGCCGGATATGGCGAAGGCCAGATCCCCCTTGTGGTTGCTGCGGGTAAATGTGGCACCGATAAATCCGGATACCTTGTCATCCAGATCGGCTGAAAATTTGATGGCAGTGCCACCTACCACACCGTTCACCTTGTCCGAGTCCATATCATACTGGGCGTCTACACCGGCACGGATCTCCAGGTGGGAGTGTGATCCATCTCTGTTCTCAAAGTCGTGTGGGAAAGTGAGCTGTGCCCTGGCATTAAGCAGGTGCATATCGCGGTCTGAAACATCCAGTGGGTTGGCAACCCCGCTCTCTGTATAGCCATCCAGAAACAGGCCGGAATAGCTTACTCGAACACTACCAAAGGTGGTTATTGGCAGCGCCTTGATGGGTACAGTAAAGGTTGCAGAGGGTGAGATAAACCAGCCATCTGCCTTGCCCTTTGCCGGGGAAGTGGAACCTGCGATATTACGGCGGAACTCCTGATCGGCGCTACCACCAATCAGTGCCAGGTTAACTCGATGGGTACCGTAATCCTTTTTCCAGTAGGCACCAGCAAATAGAGAATCGGTCTCTGTGCTGCCAGCATCATAGTCGATATCAATATCACTCGCCCCGTAGCCACCCAACACACCGATGATGCCACCGTCGTAATTGTTCTCTGCACCGGCCATGATCCCGGCAAAGGTGTTATCCAGATCGACGTTGTTACTGTCCGCTTCAATCTCCTGCTGGCCACCAAAGCCAGAGACCCAGTAGGTTGGGCCGGAGCCTTCTGCGTAGGGGGTTGCCACGCCGTTGGCGGAGAAACTGCTGACACCGGTTGTCTTTATCTCCTGACGCCCACCAAGGCCTGAGACCCAGTGGCGTTGTGATAGGCCGTTGGCCTGTAGCCCGGTAAAGCTGTTTGCAGCGCTCCCATTTGCGGCTGGCGTGCCGCCGTTGTCGATGGAGTTGAGGATGGTGCCGGTGAAGCTGCCCAGAAACATACCAGAGGCGGCAAAGCCGGAGGGGTCAAAGGCTACCGCTGTTGTGCCACCACCAATAAGGGCGATGTTGGAGCTTATGTTCTCTGGTGCGCTTAACAGTGCGCTGTCTGATCCCGAGTTATCGGCAAAGGTCACCACCCCGTTAAAGCCAGGCAGTGCGTTTAGGGTGTCGATATCGGCGGCGTCGCCATTACCAAAGTCGATAAAGCCATTGATCATCGTACCGCCACCAAGGTTGACCGTGTCATGGGCATTGCCGCGCAAGTCAATGGCAAAACCGTTAGCAGCAGTACTGGTAACCGGTGCATGGCTGGTTATGGTTGCTGGGGAGTTGTTGTCGCGGTCAATTGTGATACCTTTATCATTACCTGTTACAGCACCCAATACGTTTATAGTAATAGCGCCGGCACTGGCTCCGTAGTGTTCGACATCAATCCCGTCGTCGCCACCAGTGACTGCGCCCGATGCAGTTATAGTGATATTGCCGGTACCAACATGATAGGCATCAATTCCATCGTCGCCACCAGTGACTGCGCCGGATGAGTTTATAGTGATATTGCCGGTACCTATATGGAGGGCATAAATTCCGTTTTCACTGGTTCCTGTAACTGTTCCTATTGAGGCTATTGATAGGACGCCATTGCCGAAGTTGACTGCATGAATCCCGGTGTCGTGGTTATGTAAAAGCCGGGATTTGTTGTAACGGTCAGAGGAGCGCCAACGAGTGTTTGAGTATCTGTGGTTGGCCCGGAACAGGTGGGTACGGCGGGGCACTGCAAACTGCATAGGCCTTACGCCCGCCATAACCGGTCAGCAAGGCTGTTGCTACTGCGGTACTGAGAGCAAGCCTGGAGGGTGTGCTGGGAATTTTGTTTCTTACAGTCATCCCCTCAAATCCTGTTTTCCAGAGTAGATCCTTGATATTAAACTAAAGTAGGGGTCGGAGTCAGGCTTCCCCAACTTATTGGCTACTACCTTCCCAACATGTGTAGCCTGACTCTGACCCCAGGTGTTTTTGACCCCAGGTGTTTCTTAGCTATTTGACCTTCATTCCAGGCAGTGCCCCAGAGTCAGGGTTGAGTATAAATAGATCCTCTCCACCAGGGCCTGCCGCCAGTACCATCCCTTCTGATAGACCAAAACGCATCTTGCGAGGGGCTAGATTGGCGACCATTACCGTCAGTTTTCCTTCCAGGTCCTCAGGTGCATAGGCGGATTTGATGCCAGCAAATACGCTGCGGGTCTCTCCGCCCAGGTCCAGGGTCAGTTGCAACAGCTTGTCTGCCCCCTCAACATGTTCTGCCTTGATGATCTTCACCACCCGCAGGTCTACCTTGGCAAAATCCGGGAACTCGATGGTGTCGGCGATGGGGTCATCTGCCAGCGGGCCGCTGGGCTTCTCTGCTTGGGCCTGGGTCTGGGCGGCCAGATCATCCTTGGAGTCGTTTACCATGGCCTCGATCTGCGGGGCCTCTACCCGGGTCATCAGGGGTTTGAACTTGGCGATGGCGTGGGCGGTAAGGGGCTGCTGTAGTGAGTCCCAACTCATGGGCTCGATCTGCAGGAATGCCTCAGACTTCTCGGCGGTGGCCGGAAGTATCGGGCGCAGGTAGCCCATCAGGACCCGGAACAGGTTTATGCCCATGGAGCAGACGTCGTGCAACTCCTGGTCCTTGCCCTCTTCCTTGGCCATAACCCAGGGTTTTTTCTCGTCAATATACTGGTTGGCGCGGTCGGCCAGGGCCATGATCTCACGTACCGCATGGCTGAACTCGCGCTGTTCGTAACGGTTGGCGATGGAGTCGCCGGCGGCGATGAACTGGTTAAACAGCTCCTGCTCGGCGATGTTGTCAGATAGGGTGCCGTTGAACCGCTTCTTGATGAAACCGGCGCAGCGGCTGGCGATGTTTACCACCTTGCCCACCAGATCAGAGTTTACCCGGGCGCTGAAATCCTCCAGGTTGAGGTCGATATCCTCCACCCCAGAGCTCAGTTTTGCCGCGAAGTAGTAGCGCAGGTACTCTGGATTGAGGTGGTCCAGATAGGTTCGGGCCTTGATGAAGGTGCCACGGGACTTGGACATCTTCTGGCCGTCCACAGTGAGAAATCCGTGGGAGAAGATGGCGCTGGGGGTGCGGAAGTTGGCGCCGTGCAGCATGGCGGGCCAGAATAGGGCGTGGAAGTAGATGATGTCTTTGCCGATGAAGTGATACAGCTCGGTGTCGGAGTCCGGTCCCCAGAACTCGTCAAATTCTAGGCCCTCGGTCTTGTCGCACAGGTTTTTGAAACTGGCCATGTAGCCGATGGGTGCATCCATCCAGACATAGAAGAACTTGCCCGGATGATCCGGGATCTCAAACCCGAAGTAGGGGGCGTCGCGGGAGATGTCCCACTCCTGGAGACCGGCCTCAAACCACTCATCCAGCTTGTTGGCTACCTCGTTTTGCAGGTGGCCACCACGGGTCCACTCCTTGAGCATTGGCTCAAAATCACCCAGCTTGAAGAAGTAGTGCTCTGACTCTTTCTCTACCGGGGTGGCGCCGGATACCGCTGAGATTGGGTTCTTCAGTTCGCTGGGGGAGTAGCTGGCCCCGCAGGCCTCGCAGTTGTCGCCATACTGGTCTTCGGCCCCACACTTGGGGCACTCGCCCTTGATGAAGCGGTCCGGCAGGAACATGTTCTCCACCGGGTCGTAGGCCTGGGTGATGGTGCGCCTGTGGATGTGATCCTGGTCACTGTTGCGTTGGTAGATAAGAGAGGCACATTCCCGATTTTCGTCTGAATGGGTGGAGTGGTAGTTGTCAAAACCCACCCGGAACTCGGCGAAATCGGCCTGGTGCTCCTCGGCTACACGGGCAATCAACTCCTCCGGTTCAATGCCGTCCTGGCGTGCCCGCAGCATGATCGGGGTGCCGTGGGCGTCATCGGCGCACACATAAATGCACTGGTGCCCTCGCATTTTCTGAAAACGTACCCATATATCGGTCTGTAGATACTCCACCAGATGACCGATGTGGATGGGGCCGTTGGCGTAGGGCAGGGCGCTGGTGACCAGGATTTTTCGTTGTTTATTGCTCATTATTGGATGTTTTACCGGCGATGTTGTTTTGTCTGTAAACGGGGGATTATTTCACATATCACTCGCTACGAACATCTAGGTAGACCCTGATTTATTCATGGTAGGCGGCATATATGCCGTTATTTGTTATAAAAGCCAGGATTGATCAATCTGGCAACGGAATATGAAAAAACTGTAACAGATTTTAAAAAACCAACTATTTTGGTTGGGAAATGGTGCATTGTTGGTGTAAACTGCGCACCATATATTTATGGTAATACACTAATATTCGCCGGTAGCGACCGGTTGGCAGGAGAAAACGAATTATGTCTGAACTGACACGCGAGCAGATAGAAGAAGCAATCAAGGGCTTTGTGGAACCTCACCTGGAGCAGGATCTGGTAGAGGCCAAGGCCATTAAGGATGTGGCGATCGATGGCGACAAGGTAAAGGTCAGCGTTGAGCTGGGATTCCCGGTCGATGGTTATAAGGATGAGCTGATTGCTGCGGTAAAAGAGAAGGTGGAGTCGGTCTCTGGTGTCAGTTCTGCCGAGGTGGATCTGGAGTGGAAGATAGGTGCCCACTCGGTGCAGAAATCACTTAAGCCAATCGATAATGTAAAGAACATTATAGCCGTTGCCTCTGGCAAGGGTGGTGTGGGTAAATCTACCACCGCGGTGAATCTGGCCCTGGCCCTGACGGCAGAGGGTGCCAAGGTAGGTCTCCTGGATGCAGATATCTACGGCCCATCCCAGCCACGCATGCTGGGTATTTCTGGACAGCCGGAATCAAAGGACGGCAAGACCCTGGAGCCCATGGAAAACTACGGTCTGCAGGCCATGTCCATCGGCTTTCTGGTGGATGAAGAGACCCCAATGATCTGGCGTGGCCCCATGGTCACCCAGGCGCTCGAACAATTATTAAATGATACCAACTGGGATAGCCTGGATTACCTGGTAATCGATTTGCCACCTGGCACCGGTGACACCCAGTTGACCCTGGCCCAGAAGGTGCCGGTATCAGGTGCGGTGATTGTCACCACTCCACAGGATATCGCCCTGCTGGACGCGCGCAAGGGTTTCAAGATGTTTGAGAAGGTGGAGGTTCCGGTTCTCGGTATCGTGGAGAATATGAGTATTCATATCTGTTCCGAGTGTAATCATGAGGAGCATATCTTTGGTGAGGGTGGTGGTTCCCGCATGGCTGAGCAGTACGGAGTAGACTTCCTGGGCGCCTTGCCACTGGATATCCGGATTCGTGAAGAGACCGACGGCGGTAAGCCTACCGTGGTGGCTGAACCGGATCATCGTATCTCGCAGATCTACCGTGAGATTGCCCGTAAGACGACGGCCAAGCTGTCACAGCAGGCCAAGAGCTATGCATCAAAGTTCCCGAGTATTGTGATTCAGAACAACTAGTTGTTTTGAGCCAGATAAAGCCCCGGGAGGTTAATTGCTTCCCGGGGTTTTTTTATTTCTGCTGTGTTGGATGTGGGTGGATAGTGTTGACAGAAGCGGGAGCTACCCTTCTGATTTATCGGGCGCTGGTCCCGCCTGGTCCAGGGCCTGTTTAATCAACTCGGCATTGCCTTCACAATAGGGGGCGTAGGCCTGGTCCATGCACTGGATATGATCGATCCACCAACTGCTAAGGAATGTTACCAGTTCATCGGTCTCCAGCTCGCCACGGTTCAGTTGTTTTTGCATCTTTTCTACCTGTTTGATTAGTAACCCATGCACCTGAGTGTGGTTGGTCAGCCCGGGATATGCGCAGGCCGCCATCACCGCCTCCTCACGCTGGAAATGGGTTTTAATATATATCTTGAATTGCTCCAGGGTGGTCATGCACTTTGTTTTATCACCGTTTGCGGCTGACTCTCTGTAGCGATTGAGCAGGGCTAGCAGCGCACGGTGCTCATCATCAAGCGCTTTGACTCCGACATTGTTGCTGTCTGCCCACTCTATTTGGGTGGTGGATTGTGTCTGTCCAGGCTCATTCTGTGCTTCGTCTGATAGCGTTGGTTCGCCCAGCAGTGTGCGTAGTTGCTGTGCCAGTTCACTCTGGCTGTAGGGCTTGCTGAGCATGTTGTTGTACTGGGCCGGGTCATCGCTGGATAGTGCCTTTCCGGTATAGCCTGAGGTGAGCAGTATCTTGAGGCCTGGGTGTTTGGCCGTGGCCTGCTCCGCCAGTTCATAGCCATTCATCCCGCCTTGCATTACCACGTCGCTGAATAGTAGGTCGATGTCAGGTTTGTTAGCCAGTTGTTCCAGTGCCTGCTGGCCATTGTTGGCGGTCACTACTTGGTAGCCCAGCACCTCTAATGATGTCTTGGCCAACTCCAGTAGCTCTCTCTCATCGTCCACGGCCAGGATGACCTCTCGACCCCGGGGTAAGATCTCCTGTGGTTTAGGTGCTGTCTTGGTCGGCTGTGCCTGCCCCTTGGCCTGTGGTAGGTAGAGGCGGAAGGTGCTGCCAATGCCGGGCTCTGAATAGACCCTGATGTGTCCTCCAGAGCGTTGAACAAAGCCATACACCATGGCCAATCCCAGTCCGGTACCCTTGCCGGGTTTTTTGGTGGTATAGAAGGGTTCAAAGATCTGCTCCTGCTGCTCGTTTGGTATGCCATCCCCGCTATCGCTCACCATTAGTTGTACGTACTCACCAGGTTTGATGCCGGGGTTTTGGGCGCAGTAGACAGCATCAAGGGTGCAGTTGCTGGTTTCCAGGATCAGTTTACCGCCGCCTGGCATGGCGTCGCGGGCATTGATGACCAGATTGAGCAAGGCGTCTTCGAAATCTCCGGGATCGATCTCGGTGGGCCAGAGGTCATCTGCAAGGTAGTACTCCACCTCTACTTCCGGGGTTACCGAGCGGGCCATCAGGCTTTCCAGCTCACCGATCATCTGGTTGATGTTGGTAATGGATACTTCCACAGCGCGGCGGCGTGAGAAGCCGAGCAGTTGTTTGGTCAGATCGGCGGCGCGTTGGGCGGATTTTCTGATGGTATCTACTCGCTTGGAGGCCTTTTCATCGTCCTTTATTTGATTTTTGAGCAGGTCCAGGTTGCCCTGAATGATGCCGAGGATGTTGTTGAAGTCGTGTGCAATGCCGCCTGTGAGCTGACCGATGGCGTCCATCTTCTGAGCGCGGCGCAGGGCCTGTTCGGTCTGTTTACGTCTGGTAATATCAAGGATCATAGCGCTGAAATAGAGTTTGTTTCCCATTTCCCAGCTGCCCAGTGTCAATTCTAATGGAAATTCCTGGCCGTTTTTTCGTAATCCACTTAATTCGTGCGTCACTCCGCTGTTCGCCAGCCTACCCTGCTTCACTGCGCGTGCAAGGTCTTTGCGGTGTGCCTTTCTGTAGCGCTCTGGCATCAGTATGGTCAGGGGTTTGCCTACTGATTCTTTTGTGGAATAGCCAAAGGCTGCTTCTGCTCCAGAATTCCACTCGGCAATGGTTCCATCATCATTGATTACCACGATCATCCCTACCACCTATGATTGGAAAATAGAGCGAAATCTTGCTTCACTCTCTTGTAGTGATGCTTCGGCCCATTTGCGTTCGCTGATATCCAGAAAGGTTACTACGACCCCGGCAATTTTACCGTCGCGATGGATCGCGTTGGACCGGTACTCTGCCGGGAAGCTGCTGCCGTCGGCCCTCCAAAGCACTTCGTTGTCGATATGGGTGCTATTGCCTGTGGTCAGGGTATAATGCATGGGGCATGCATCCTCAGGATAGGGGGTGTCGTCTGGCCGTTTGCTGTGGATCATTTGGTGTAGGTTGTGGCCGATCAGTTCGTCTGTGTCCTGATAGCCCAGCATCCTTATGCAGGCCGGATTGGCGAATGTACAAATCCCTTCTATATCCACACCAAAAATTGCCTCGGCAGTGTAGTCAAGCAGGTCCTTTACCATCTCATTGCCAGAGGTGTGCTTTTCCGTCAGTGTTGCTATTTCTTGTTCCAGCTTGTTGGTAACCTGCTTACGGTGCAGTTGCTCAAAAGTGGCTCTATCGATATTGAATTGTGTTGATTTTATTTTTAGATCATGTTCGTTTAGCGTGTCATGCAAGATGGCAAGAAAGTTGTCGGGCTCGATGGGTTTGAGGAGAAAGCGGTCCACTCCAAGTCTGGTTGCCAGTTGGCGATCAGTTGCTTCGGTATGATGTGCTGTACAGAAAATGAAGGGAATGTTTCTTAATGCAGAATCCTGTTTGATCTGGAAACAGAGCTCGAATCCGTCCAGTTTCAGCATGGGGATGTCGGAAATAATGATGTCTGGCGGTGAGTGGTGTATCTTTGTTAATGCGTCTGCCCCGTTGGCGCAGCTTTGTACCTCAAACCCATTATCTTCCAGGGTTAGTACCATCAGCTCCCTTGAATCAGTGTTGTCTTCTGCGACTAGTACACGCAATGGGTGTCTGTGATTCATTCAATCTGCTCCCTAATGGTATACAACAGTACCTCTTTATTGGTTGGGTTGTTTAGAAAATTGTTACAATCAGTTTTGGCCTCCAGCTTTCCTCAGTAGAGTTAATGTGCTTGGTGTTAACAGGCCATGGTTTAATATTTGAATAGTGGAGGCTGGAAATGCCTTTTCTGCCTGTGTTTCCTATCAATTGCCTCTGCAATTTCAGTGGGCAAGCTTAGGTTTCACTATGTAACCTCTCTGTCATTTTCTCTGCGGGTACCGGTTTGCTGAACAAATATCCTTGTGCCCGGTCGCAGCATAGTTGTCGTAGTATGTCTAGGTGCTCCTTGGTCTCTACCCCTTCGGCAACCACCCACATATTTAATTCGTGACCGAGCAGGATGCATGTCTTGACGATGGAGCGGGCCTCTGTGTCCTCAGTAATATTGTAGACAAAACTGCGGTCAATCTTTAACTCGGTAAACGGTACTCGATGTAGTTGTGACAGGGATGAGTAGCCGGTACCGAAATCATCGATGGATAACCCGATGCCCTTTAAGCGCAGGCGGGTTAGTATGTCCAGGGAGGTGACCAGTTCGCCCATCAACGCGCTCTCGGTTACCTCCAGGGTAAGTCTGGTAGGATCGAGCTTGTTGTCTGCTAACAGCTCGGCGAGCTGTTCAGGTAGGGTCAGGCTGGTTATATCAACTGCCGAGATATTGACTGATACCGCAACTGACAGGCCTGCTTTTTGCCACTGCTGTTCCTGCTGTACAACTTTTTCGATTACCCAGCTGGTTAATTTCCCGATTAGACCATTCTGTTCGGCGAGGGGAATGAAACGGTCAGGATAGACCAGCCCCTCTTCTGGATGCTGCCAGCGTACCAGAGCCTCTACCACGGTAATTTTTTCTGTGGCGATCTCGAACTGTGGTTGATAGTGTAGGGTCAAATGGTCATCCCGGATGGCACGGTGCAGTTCCACCTCCGTAAATTTGCGCCCGATTGTTTGATGATCATTTCTTTGGATCCATTTGTCGCTTTGGGTATGTTGATCAAGCAGCTGCCGGAAGTGTCCGATTGTTACAGGCTTACCCAGTGATGCGATGATCTTTAGATTGTGGGCCTGCCCCAGCTTTTCTGCAGAATGCAGTACCCCCGTATCGTGGCCACTGATCAGGATCAGTGCTGGTGGGTTGTTCATCTGTGCTAGCCGTCGCATAACCTCGATACCGTCCATCTCCGGCATGTGCAGATCCAGTACCAGGATTGAGTCGGGTTCAAACGTAGGGACTTGTTCAAAAAACATGCTGGCCCTAGTGTATCCTTGGGCGCTCAGGCCGGTAAGTTCGACCACGTCGCTGAGCAGCTCCAGTAACTCCGGTTCATCGTCAATCAGATAGACAGTTGGCATATTGTTTTTGTTTTCCCAATTAGACAAGTAGCACTATATCCATTATTAGTATCCTAGCTTGTGTTTGCCCAGAAACACAGGGTTTCCTTGAGGTTGGTGATTTTACTCCTGCCGTCATGGTGGTTCTCTTAAATGACAGACATGAGGCCTCTCTTTCCATTAGAATGCCTGTCTACAAAACAGACATGGACCACGACAATGAGTAAGAAATGGGATACACGTTTTTTGGGGCTTGCAGCCCATATATCGGCTTGGAGTAAGGACCCTTCATCCCAGGTTGGGGCAGTTATCACCGATGGCAACAGGATTGTCTCCCTTGGCTACAATGGCTTTGCCGCTGGGGTGGTGGATGCGCCAGAGCGCCTAACCGATCGTGACCGTAAGCTTAATCTCACCATCCATGCTGAAGAAAATGCCATGATTTTCGCCAAGCGTGATCTCTCAGGTTGTACCGTGTTTGTTACTCATCCCCCATGTCCGCGTTGTGCCTCCAAGCTGATCCAGGAAGAGGTGGGGCGAGTGGTATACATAGCTCCCAGTGAGGATTTTCTTTCCCGCTGGGCCGAAGATCTCATCCTCTCCAAGGAGATGTACGCCGAGGCTGGAGTGGAAGTAACAGAATATGCGTTGGATGATATCGATGTGGGGAATGCCCAGATTACCATCGCTCCCGGTGGTTATTTCAAGCAGGTGCTGAATCGAATTTTATAGGCGTGGTTCTTCACGGAATTTGTGGGTATCTAAAGCATTTTGCCGGGAACGCTGGGCTTATCCCGGCCTACGGCTATGGTCTGGACTTGACTGTAGGCCATAATAAGCGAAAGCGTTTTTGGCAATATCCATGTTCCTGTAGGCTATCGAACCTGGGTGTTGAATTTGGTCAGGGTCATGGTGAAGGTGTTCTTCTTCTCTTTTCTTTCCACCTTGATCGGCAGGTAGTTTAACCCTGGGGCCAGCCAGAATTTGTTGGATGCAGGTTGTCCGGCTTTTGACTCATTCAGTTTGATGGTGTCAAAACTTTTACCCGCGCTCTCAAGCTGTTCCTGTTGCACCTGTTTGATTTGGTAGGTCTTGAGCTTGGTCTTATCTATGACCTGTATCTCCATATCTGTCGTGGTGGGTTGCATGGAAAGCATCATGGTCAGGATCTTGCTGGCCTTGTCCTGAGTGCCGGGATCTACAGTGGAACTCCACTGGGGCTTTGTTCCTGGTGCTGTTACTCGGTTCGTTGTCCAGTCGAACTGCAGCTTTCTGAGCTTGGGGCGCTTCTTGCGCTTATGGTGGAATGAATAGTTGTGGGGGATCACCTTGTCGCCTTTGATAAGGCCCCGGCTTACCTCGGTGATTTTGTCACTATTAAATGCCGCAACCAGTCCCACCGGGATGGTGACCGATGTATAGGTGTAGCCACCATTTGGTTCCAGTTGCAGGGTGGTCGTGACCTTGCCGATGATCATATTCCCCCGCTTAAGTTGGTACTCTGCGGTGAATGGCTGCAGTGGTGAGCTGTCCTGAGCTGAGGCCATGCCCACTGATATGAGGGATATCCATAAGAGAAGCAACGGCACTCCGATGTGACGCCTTTTATTCATGTTTAAGTGGCCTGGTCCGGGTTGAGTATTATTGGAGAGTTGAGGGGGCTTCCGTGGTGGCATGCAACATCCCCCTCCATACGCAGTGATCCCTCGGCAAACATGCGGATGGCAGTGGGGTAGAGGATATGCTCCTGTTTTAGCACCCTGGCTGCCAGGGTATCCGGGTTGTCATCTGTTTTAACCGGCACCTGGGCCTGGATGATGAGCGGGCCGCCATCCAACTCCTCGGTAACAAAGTGGACGCTGGCGCCGTGCATCCTCTCACCCGCCTCAATGGCGCGCTCGTGGGTGTGCAGGCCGCGGAACTTGGGCAGGAGTGAAGGGTGGATGTTGAACATGCGGCCGTGAAAGCGACCGACCAGGGCCAGGGTCAGAATGCGCATGAATCCAGCCAGAATGACTAGTCCGGGTTGGTATTCCTCGATAAGATCACCCAGGGCCAGATCATAGCTGTCGCGGTCACTGAACTCTTTGTGGTCCAATACCCTGGTCTCTATTCCCGCCTTACGCGCCCGTTCCAGGCCGTAGGCATCCGCCTTGTTGCTGATTACCGCACGGATCTCCACCGGGAGGTCGTCTGCCGCGCCATCGATGATGGCCTGCAGGTTACTGCCACTACCGGAGATCAGTACCACCAGTGGGAGTTTTTCGGTCATGCCCCTGTACCAGAGGTAACAACTACCTCCGGGGATCCTGATGACTTCTCGATTAGGCCCAGGCGCCACACCTTTTCGCCGGCCTGGGTCAGGGTCTCCATGGCGAGGTCTGCATCCTGTTTGGATACGCACACCACCATGCCTACACCGCAGTTGAAGGTGCGCAGCATCTCCGATTCCTGCACATTACCGGCCTGTTGCAGCCACTTGAATACCTCGGGTCTCTCCCAGGAGTTGGCATCGATCACTGCCTTGGTGCCTTCGGGCAGCACTCGTGGCAGGTTCTCGGGGAGGCCGCCGCCGGTGATATGGGCCAGGGCATGGATCTGGATCTTGTTGTGCAGCTCCAGCAGGGGCTTTACATAGATACGGGTGGGGGCCAGCAGGGCCTCGCCCAGGGTAGTATCGCCCAGTTGCTGCTGCAGGTTAGTTTTGCTTACCTCAAGTACCTTGCGCACCAGTGAGTAGCCGTTGGAGTGGGGGCCGGAGGAGGCCATGCCGATGAGCACATCGCCGGCCTCTACCCTGGCCGGTTCGATGATTCTGGATTTCTCTACTATGCCTACGCTGAAGCCAGCCAGATCGTAGTCATCTGCGCCATACATGCCTGGCATCTCGGCGGTTTCACCGCCGGTTAGCGCGGCGCCGGAGCGCTTGCAGCCTTCGGCGATGCCCTTGACCACATCCACGGCCACATCCACGTTTAGCTTGCCGCTGGCGTAGTAGTCGAGGAAAAACAGTGGTTCTGCCCCGGTTACGATGATGTCGTTAACACACATGGCCACCAGATCGATGCCGATGGTGTCATGGCGGTTCAGCTCCAGTGCCAGCTTCAGTTTGGTGCCTACGCCATCGGTGCCGGAGACCAGGATTGGTTGCTGGTAGCGGTCCAGGGGCAGTTCAAACAGGGCGCCAAAACCACCCAGACCGGTTATCACACCGGGCCTGAAGGTGTCCTTTACAATGGGTTTGATGCGTTCCACCAGGGAGTTGCCGGCATCAATGTCTACCCCCGCATCACGGTAGCTTAGGGAGGTTGGGGCATCGTTGTTGCTGTCTTGATTCATTAACTGGCTCCTGGCCTGTTGTAATACGCATGTGTTGGAGTAGCGGGATTCTACCAATCTTATTGGGGGCAGGAAAACCCAACAGTGTTGGCTTTTTTGATATTCCTGAAAACTTTGGGGAGATATTGAGTGGCGGTACTCCATTTACAGCCGCAGGCCAACAGGTTTATTATCACCCAGCTTTATTGCATTATTGAAATTGTTGTTGATGTAGCCTAATCAAAACTAGAAAATATGAAATCAGATTGACATGCAAGTTAGAGATATTCCCAATCTAATCAGCATCATGCGGATCTTTTTGTCGATCCCGGTGGTCTGGATGCTGCTGCAGCACAATTTTGGTGTTGCCCTGATCCTGTTTGCCATTGCCGGCATATCTGACGGCCTGGACGGCTATCTTGCCAAGCACTATGGCTGGCAGAGTCGGTTGGGTGGATTGCTCGACCCCCTAGCGGATAAGATCCTGCTGGTATTCTCCATATTCTCCCTGGGGTGGCTGGAGTTGCTGCCTGCATGGCTGGTGTTCGTGGTAATACTGCGTGATCTGGTGATAGTTACCGGTGCCTTTGTGTACAACTTTCAGGTGGCTGAACTGGATGCCGCACCTTCACTGATCAGCAAGTTCAATACCGTTGTGCAGATTGTGCTGGTACTTGCAGTGGTGCTGGACCAGGGGTTGTGGTCCATTCCTGCAGTTATGTTGCAGGGACTGCTCTGGCTTACCCTGACCACCACCATCTTGAGTGGGGTCAACTATGTATTTGTCTGGAGCAGGCGAGCTGCAGACCACAATAAAGGGCAATAGTGTTAACCAGGCGCCCATAACAGGGGCCGGGCTAATAATTACCGCCAGTGGCCTACATGGTGCTGGGTGGTAACAGTATAATCTCAATCCTGCGGTTGGTCTTTCTACCCTTGGCTGTTTTGTTGGAGGCGGTGGGCCTGTGTTGGGCGTGTCCTACCACCTGCATGCGGTCTGATTCAACCCCGGCGATGTTTTCCAGGTGGCGTGCTGCTGATGCGGCACGTGCAGATGATAGCTCCCAGTTTGTCGGATATTGAGAGTCTATTGCTATCGGAAGGGTGTCGGTATGCCCCTCTATGCTTATCATCCGATCTGGATGTTTGTTTAGGGTCTCTGCAATTAGTTCCAGGACTCTCTGTCCCTTGGGTTTGATGGTGGCGGAACCGCTGCCAAACAGGATCTCGGCGGTTACATTTACCACAGTCATGCGATTTTTGAGCTGGGATATGGTTATCTGCTTCTGCTTAAGCTCTTGCTCAAACTGTTGTTTTAGTTTGGAGAAGCGATCAGCCCCCTGTTTACGCACTTTCTGTACGTCGGTGGACACCTCTTTGATCTTCTGTTTTAGCCGTTTAATGTTTTCCGCTGATAGAACCAGTTGTTGCCTTAACTGCTGCCCTTCTTTCAATGCGGTTTTCTTCTGCTTGAGTATGGTGTTTTTTTCTTTAAGGATGGTGCCAATCTTGGTTTGGGCTGCATCTCTTTCATTTAATGCCTTTTTTCGTTCGGCCATCAGTAGTTTGTTGTATCTCTTTGGTGGCTTAGGGGTTGCTTTCTGAGCTGCATTTGCCGGTGCTGTGGTGGCGGTCTGTTTGGTTTTATCTGGTGTAACCACTGGTGCTGCAGTTGCTGTCTGTCTGGTTTTATCCGATGTGGCCACTGGTTCAGTAGTTG
>JAAGZL010000710.1 GCA_024206335.1 Gammaproteobacteria bacterium | reverse complement strand
TGAACAATACTTTCAATTGGACAATACGCTGCAAAGAACAATACTTCCAGATGAACAATGCCTGAACAAGAACAATATATTCCTGGTTGATTGTCCATTGTCCAAGCTTTGTTCTCCATCCTTAGCTGGGAGTGCCGCAATGTCCCGGGAATGCCCCGGGGAAGAGAGGGGGAAGATGGCAGAAAGAGGATGGGGGGGGGGGGGGGGGAATCCGCAAAAAGATTGGGAATATTGGCAATGAGCAGAAAATATTGGAAATCACCCTAGTATGCATTACGCGAAGCCCCTAATTGCCCGGCGGACACCTTGTCCGAAGCGGTTGATTTCCACCGCTAGATAACCGTTTCGAGGAATTTGAAAATTCCTTTTGTCCAAGGATGCCTGCGGGTTAAAATATTTTGATTCGCATACTCTACTTTGATGTTGCACCTCAGCATTCTCCCAACGCGCAAGCATCTCAGCAACCTCCAACCAGGGCTGGGGAATTCATTTTTGGCTCAATATTCAGTGTGCGAATATTTAAAAATATTCAGCTGGATATTTAGAGCGCCGCGAATTCTTGAAATGATTTACTTGCAAATCTGATTGGATTTCCAAGTAATGAGCCCCTATGATGGGTTTCCGCAACAATAAGTAGGTCCCTATGACGGGTTTCCGCAACAATAAGTAGGTCCCTATGACGGGTTACCGCAACAATAAGTAGGTCCCTATGACGGGTTGCCGCAACAATAAGTAGGTCCCTATGACGGGTTTCCGCAACAATAAGTAGGTCCCTATGACGGGTTACCGCAACAATAAGTAGGTCCCTATGACGGGTTTCCGCAACAATAAGTAGGTCCCTATGACGGGTTTCCGCAACAATAAGTAGGTCCCTATGACGGGTTACCGCAACAATAAGTAGGTCCCCATGACGGCTTACCGCAACAATAAGTAGG
>JAAGZL010000709.1 GCA_024206335.1 Gammaproteobacteria bacterium | reverse complement strand
GAAACGCATCCGGCAAGAGTTCCAGGACCACCAGCAGCAGAGCCGATTGAGCATGGAGATCAACATCCTGCTGCGCCGGGTGGCCCTGACCCGGGCGCCCAGATCACTGGTGGCCGGACTGGTGGGAACAAACTGGCTCAAGTTTCTAGACCAACGTGGCGGCGATGGTGGGTTTACCCGTGGACCTGGCCAGGTACTGGGCGTGGCACCCTATGCCCCTGATGCCGAGGTTGATACGGAGGCACTGCTACGGCTCGCCGAACAGTGGATCAGGAGAGGCCGATGATCGCCTTCCTGTGGCCATGGCTGTTCCTGCTCCTGCCCCTGCCACTGCTGGCCAGATGGCTGTTACCCGCCAGCAACAGCCTTGGCGGCCCTCCCCTGCGCGTACCCTTCTTCAACCAGCTATCCGAACTCTCGGGACAACACTCTATGGGCGGCCTCTGGAATCAGCGGCTACTTCCGCCACTGCTGATCTGGCTGTTGTTGGTTACATCCGCCGCCCAGCCTGTGTGGTTGGGTGACAACCAGCCGCAACCCACCACCGGACGTGACCTGATGCTGCTGATCGATATCTCCGGCAGTATGCGCCATATGGATTTCAGACTGCACGACCAACCGGCGGAGCGCCTGCAGGTGGTGCAACAGGTGGCCAGCGAATTTGTAGATCAGCGACGCGGTGACCGTCTCGGCCTGATCCTGTTCGGTAGCCAGCCCTTTCTGCGCGCACCCCTGAGCCATGACAGGGCCACTATCAAGGCCCTGCTGCAGGAGTCGGAGGTAGCACTGGCCGGGGAGTACACCGCCATAGGTGATGCCATCGGACTGGGGATCAAACGCATGCATGGGTTGAAATCAGACAGCCGGGTGATGATCCTGCTCAGCGACGGCGCCAACAACGAGGGCCGCATCCCGCCCCGTCAGGCGGCAGAGATAGCCGCCACCAAGGGCATTCGTATCTACACCATCGGCGTGGGTGCGATGGATACACCCGGGCCGAACCCGTTCGGTATCTGGTCCAGCGACAACTCGGAACGGTTTGAGCGCCAGGTCTTGGAGGATATGGCCGAGATAACCCAGGGGCAGTTCTTCCATGCCCTGGATACCCAGGGTCTGCAAGAAGCCTATGCCGAGCTGAATAGGTTGGAACCGGCCCTGGGCGACGCCGTGGATGAGTACATCTCCACCCCCCTCTATACCTGGAGCCTGGCAGCCGCTCTGCTCCTGAGCGCAGTGCTGAGTATCCAGCCGTGGTTCAGACAGCAAATAAAACACCGCAGGAGAGCACGATGAGTGACCTGCATCTTCTGCGACCGGAGTGGCTGTGGGCCTTGGTGCCACTCGGTTTCATCCTGCTCAGGGTGGTGCGGGGCAGTGGTGGCTACAGCAGTTGGGAAAAGGTAGTGGATCGGCATCTATTGGAGCAACTGCTGCAACCGGCCAAACAGGGCCGTGACCACAG
>JAAGZL010000708.1 GCA_024206335.1 Gammaproteobacteria bacterium | reverse complement strand
TGGAGGCTGAGCCCGGAATCGAACCGAGGTCCACGGCTTTGCAGGCCGCTGCATAACCACTCTGCCACTCAGCCAAAACTTGTGGTGAAGTCGAAAGTATCATGGATTATCATGAAACTTTCCAGCGTAATACGAAAAAAACCCCTGCAGTGACGCTCGGGGTTTTCCGAAATTTGGAGCGGGAAACGAGATTCGAACTCGCGACCCCAACCTTGGCAAGGTTGTGCTCTACCAGCTGAGCTATTCCCGCATCATTGGAACGCCGGCTATTGTAATGTTCCTACCTGCCCTGTCAAGGTGGAAGTTGGAATATTTCTTATTTTTATCCCTTATCTTCCTGATTTCTCTGCTCATCAGCCACAGAACCGTTCAAGCTGGGCAGTGCGGCCTTAAGATATACGAACATGGACCACACAGTGAGTACCGCCGATACGTACAGAAGCACATAACCAATTGTATATACAGGTATATCCCACAGTGGCTCTCTGTATATAAGCAGCAGTATGGCGATCATCTGGGCTGCGGTTTTAATCTTGGCTATGATGGTTACTGCAACCTTGGCCCTCTCCCCTACCTCTGCCATCCACTCCCGCAAGGCTGATACGGAAATCTCACGGCCAATTATGATAATGGTGGGTATGGCCAGTGCCGGGGTTGGGTCCACCTCTACCAGCAGGATCAAGGCGGTAATTACCATAAGCTTGTCCGCCACCGGGTCCAGAAAGGCCCCAAATGCAGACATCTGGCCCAGTTTGCGTGCCAGAAAGCCATCCAGCCAATCAGTCACAGCGGCTAGGGCAAAGATGCCGGCACATATCTGATTGGCATGTTCTACCGGCAGATAGAAGAAGGCAACAAACACCGGAATCAGGGCGATTCGCATTAGGGTCAGGATATTAGGGATATTTGAGAGCATGTTTTATTCAATTCTGTCTGTGTGCCGTATTTATACCACTATGTGGTACCTGAGTGTTCCTGTTTTCATTCAACCGTCACTGTGGAAGCGTTGATAGATCTTTTCTGCCAACTTGCGACTTACGCCCTCTACTAGTTCCAGATCCTCCACTCCGGCGCTGGCTAACTCCTGTAGACCACCAAACTGTTTCAGCAGCCTCTGGCGTCTTTTGGGGCCAATACCATCAATCTCCTCCAGGATAGAGCTCTTGACTCTCTTCTCCCGTCTCTGGCGATGACCGGTAATGGCGAACCGATGGGCTTCATCCCGAATCTGCTGTACCAGGTGCATGGCCGGTGAATCGTCTGGCAGTATAATAGCGGCTTGGTGGTGGGACAAGAAAAGCTGTTCCAAACCGGCCTTTCGGGACCGACCCTTAGCCACACCAACCATGGTAACCCCAGTTACCGCCAGCTCTTTCAGCACCCGCTCGGCGGCTGCCAGTTGACCCTTGCCTCCATCTATCAACAAAAGATCTGGCAACTTGCCCTCGCCTGCCTGAATTCTCTGATAACGCCGCATCAGCGCCTGCTCCATGGCAGCATAGTCATCGCCTGGAGTTATCCCCTTGATATTAAACCGGCGATAGTCCTGCTTTGCAGCTCCCTGCTGATCAAACACCACACACGAGGCCACGGTCTTCTCGCCCGAGGTATGACTGATGTCGAAGCACTCCATGCGCTGTGGCAGTTCATCCAGTTTGAGGGCGGCTTGTAGCGCCTCCAGTCTAGCCTCAAACCCAGCCTTGCTCGCCAGTCTGGCATTCAGTGAGAGCTGCGCATTGTGTCTGGCCATCTTTAGCCAACGCGCGCGCTCAGAGCGTACATTCGAGAAGATACGCACCTTGTGACCACTCTCCTGGGAAAGCACCTCCTGCAGCAGCTCCAGGCCCTCTGGCCGAGAACTCACTATTATCTCGGATGGCATCTGCTTACCAATGTAGTATTGGGTCAGAAATGCGGCAAGCAGCTCTTTCTCACCCTGATCATCCCGACAGCGCAGAAAAAACACCTTGTTGCCAAGATTTCTTCCACCCCGGATAAAAAACAGCTGTACCGACGCCACTCCGGCATCCACGGCACAGGCGGCGATATCCAGATCCCCACGCTCACCGCTGACATACTGCTTTTTCTGGATCTTGCGCAGGCGTATCACCTGATCACGCAGCCTGGCCGCCTGTTCAAACTCCAGCCGGTCTGAGGCCTGCTCCATCCGTTCCACCAAGGTCTCGATCACCTCGCTGGCCTTCCCCTGCAGAAACAGCACGGCATCATGCACATCGCTGGCATACTCCTCTTCACTCACCAGACCAACGCAAGGCGCGCTGCAGCGCTTGATCTGATACTGAAGACAGGGACGCGAACGGTTGCGATAGAAGCTCTCGTCACACTGTCGCACCGGGAACAGCTTTTGCAGCAACTGCATGGTTTCACGCATGGAGCCAGCATTTGGATAGGGGCCAAAATAGCGGCCCTTGCCCCTTCTGGCACCACGATGAAACGCCAGGCGTGGATATGGATCTGCGGAAATATATATATAAGGGTAACTCTTATCATCCCGCAGCAGGATGTTGTAGCGTGGCTTCAGACTCTTGATCAGGCTATTTTCCAGGATCAGGGCCTCGGCCTCGGTGTGGGTTACGGTCGTCTCTATGCGGTCAATCCGGGACACCATCAATTGGATGCGACGGTTGAGGGAACGGGTAAAGTAGCTGCTGACCCTGCGCTTCAGATCCTTGGCCTTGCCCACATACAGCACCTCATCCTTGGCATCCAGCATGCGGTAAACACCAGGCAGGTTGGTAAGGGTCTTGAGGAATGCCTTGTGGTCGAACCGATTGTGTTCTGTATCGGACTGCATGCCGGAATTATATATCTTGGGTTGCAATGTCTCAGCCAAGTAGTTCTCTGGCATGGGCAAACACCTCGCAGAACATCTCAGGAGTCAGGCGTCGAGTCTGGGTGTTGTAACGACTACAGTGGTATGAATCCAGTAGCTGGATACCATCGGCCACCCGGTGCAGTGCGTTATGGCCAAACTTAAACTCTTTCTGGCGCAGGGAGAGCGCCTTGATCACAGAGTTGTGGGCAATGGAGCCCAGGGCCAGTACCACGGCGGCATCCGGCAACACCTGTATCTCTGAGCTGAGATATGCATTGCAGCTGTTGATCTCGGCGCCAATGGGTTTGTTCTGGGGTGGCAGGCACTTTACGGCATTGGTGATACGACAGCCTTTCAGCAGCAGGCCATCATCCCTTGAGACCGAGACCGGGGCGGTGCTGAATCCGTATTTATACAGGGTTTCATACAACAGGATACCGGCATGGTCACCGGTAAAGGGCCTGCCGGTGGCATTTGCCCCATGCATACCGGGAGCCAGCCCCACTATGAGCAATCTCCCCTCGGGATCACCAAAAGGCGCCACAGGGCGGGCATAGTAATCCGGATGCTTGAGCTTCACCTCATCCAGAAAATCTGCCAGCCGTGGGCAGGTGCGGCAATCAACATCAAACACAGTTGCGGGACCTAATTAATAGAAAGCAGACCGTAAAGTGAAACACGGATATGGACAGTTTATCAATAGCATAAACCTAGATGCTGATCTAAGTAGTATCCATCCAGAAACACGGATTCAAACCGCAAAGACCACAAATAACGCAAAGAAAACACACCATTAATTAATATATTAACTTCGCGTTCTTTGCGATTATTAGTTTGTTCATAAAACTACACTATTAACCTGGCCCCATAATATGGAGAGTTCGGAACTTCAAGAATGGCCTTGATCAAGGCGTGGCTCGTAGCCAATGGTCGCTCCCTTGGCAAGAGTCATAATGCAGAGCAGGGGTATTCTTGAAGTCCCTAACAGATTGATATAAATAGATAAGACCGCCTCAGGCCTCGTATTCTGCTACCCCGTAGCGAATAGCCAGAAGGGTCAATTCGGCATCCGTCTCTATGCAAAGCTTTTCAAACAGACGACAACGGTAGGTACTCACGGTCTTTGGGCTTATACACATGGTGTCGGAGATATCCTGATTTTTTGAGCCCTGCACAATCAACATCATTACCTGCATTTCACGCCGCGACAGTGATTCAAACGGTAGTTCCGAATCCATCCCGGAGAGCCTGGCCAATGACATTTTTTGCGCAATTTCCGCCGACAGAAATGGCTTGCCGCTGACAACTGTTTTTATCGCATCCAACATCTCACTGGCTGGGCACCCTTTGGTTAGGTAGCCCAATGCCCCGGCCTCATGCAGCTTTGAAGGAAATGGCGCATCTGTATGAACGGTAATGGCGATTACCTGAATGTCTGAATGGTTATGTCTAATCCTCCTGGTGGCTTCAATTCCACCCATACCAGGCATATTTACATCCATCAATACCAGATTAGGTTTGAGTTCAGGGATCAGCTTCAGAGCGCCTTCGCCACTCTCCGCCTCCCCGACTACCAGCACGTCGGGCATATTGTCCAAAATTAGCCTGAAGCCAGTTCGCACCAGTTCATGGTCATCCACCAGCATCACTCTGATCATTCAACGCTCACTTCGTAATTGAATTATTGGACTTGCCACAGCGACCTGCGATAGAGATGTGTATAACATCACCTCTCAAACCTGAATCATTAAATAAAAATCAGTTTGCAACAATAACAGAGGATAGCCTGCGCCACAATTGGTAGCCTTGTCCAATATGAAATGAGTCTGAACAAAGGGCTCGATTCCAACGTGAAATGAGTCTGAAAGGGAGGGAGTTTCTGTTCATGATGGTCACCCATGGTGACTTATATGAACGACAAGAAGATTCAGACCCTGGACGA
>JAAGZL010000707.1 GCA_024206335.1 Gammaproteobacteria bacterium | reverse complement strand
ACTAATTATTGTTAATAGCTTTCATGTGACATAACTGTGAAAGAACTGTCAGTGTAGCGATCTCACCCTACCATGCAAGTTGAATTTTAAGAAATTTTTGTTAATAACCCAGAAAATACGATCATAAAACATCTATTCCTTGATTTAAAAAGGCTTGCTTGAACTTCTTATAGATATCATATCTTACCCGCCAATTATCCATTTATTGGTGGGTGTCTTCAATATTATGTTACGATTGCCAATTCCGATGCTGCAGCTTCTGCTATGCTAGAAGCTGCAGTTGAGCAAGCTCATCGTGCTGTCAAAGAATTACAAGGCTCTTAGTTAAATAAGACTCGCATGGATGGGAGGAGACCATATATGACAATGCTTGGAATAGGGTTAGTTGTGCCCAAAGCAGTCGCTTCGCTCCTGGGGCAGGCTCTACCCAAAGCAGTCGCTTCGCTCCTGGGGCAGGCTCTACCCAAAGCAGTCGCTTCGCTCCTGGGGCAGGCCTTCACGGTAAGGTGTCTTGAGTTCATGCCTGATATTGCCATTACCAAGAACTGTCAAACGATTTTCTGATACTGCTGGACGTGAACAGACGCAATTGTCCCTAAGCGTCTAAGTACCCAACATCCCTGTAGGGCAATATACCGACACAACCGTTCAAGCTTATCTCACTGATAGGACTCAGTAGCAACACCTGCATGTAGACTGAAGCCTGCAACATTCGCAGCACGGGTTGAGAAAGAAGATCCCGCATTGCTCGGTGGGATCGTCTGTAAGGTAAAGACTTTTCGACCTTGCTGTGGACCCAGGGCAATTCGATAGGTAATAGGCCGTTCCTGCGCATCCATGCGCCCACGGCATTAGTGCATCCATGCACGTCACGTACCATGCAGTTGTTGCATCGGCTCATCATCCAGACAATCCAGCGTTAGATAACTATCTTCGTCATCCCTTTCAAGTAAACCTCGTCGTTCAAGAAAGCGTGCTACTCTGTGACTGATTGTATGAACCAACTGGGTCAGTTCTTGTAATTCTGGTGCTTTTATCCTATGAAAACGCATTTTTCCATAATCATCTACCTTGTAAACGCCATCAAGCAGCAACAGAATTTTGTTGATAAAGGGTTTTTCCAAAACCCATTGACGTACAGGTGCTTTGGGGAAAACATGATCAACCAGATGAGCCGTAGTTTCGACCATTTGACGGGCATTACAGGAGGGGCAAATTCCATGCCACTTACAGGAGAAAGCAACTAAATATTCATGACCGCAGGTGCATCGTGCACGGGCAAAGCCGTGGCATAGCAAACCACATTCAAGATACTTCCGAAAATCTTTTTCTACATGTGAAGGGACATAGCCACCCTCTTCTTGTGTTTGTGTGATCCAGGTTTCCAGATATTTCTGAAAGACATGATATAACACTGTGTTTTCAGGGTGTCGAGGCTGATAGATTCCCAGAAGTGAGTGCTGACATGCCTTGTCTTTGTTTTCATCCATCTCTCCAGAATAAGAAACATCAGGTTTGGGTTATATAAGCCTTGCCATGTTGTGCTTGTAAAACCCCAAATTCCTTTCTATTATTCTTGATTTGTGTATATCTACATGATATACATTACCAATGACTCATAAAATACTAAATTGTGTTGGTTTCCAGTGGGATGCTGGAAATTCAGAAAAAAATTGGATTTCACATCAAGTCAGTAAATCAGAATGCGAACAAATATTTTTTAATCAACCACTGATTATTGGTGACGATGAAAAACATTCTCAACTTGAGGTTCGTTATTATTCTTTAGGACAAACAGATAGTGGTAGACTCTTATTT
>JAAGZL010000706.1 GCA_024206335.1 Gammaproteobacteria bacterium | reverse complement strand
CTGACACCATTCGACTATCTGAAACTACTGATGGAAGAGTTACCGAAAAACCCGGCAGACATCAATCGACTGCTACCCTGGAATGTCGAGATACCACGGAAGGCTGAAACTTAGCAGGTGGGGTTGCCCGGACGTTTACGTTTCAGGCATCCCTAAGAGCAGTCGCAATTTTGTATAATGAGTCAACCAACTCGCGTAGCATCTGTTGTGCTTCGTGCACGACAATACCCGTTTCGGAAATACCTGCTAACTTAATCGAATCATCAAGATCACTAGATGGCATGTGAGCATCGGCTTGCCTGAGTTCATTTATCCCTGCTAAAACGCCAGTTAACTGCCGGGCTTCGTGCGCATCAATCATTGTTGCTAATGTTTCCTCTAAGTGCCTGATGGAGCCCCAGCTTTCTCCTTTTCCCGGTTCGATAAACTTTGCCAGACAATTCTTATCAACACTCTCAATCGTTAATCGCGCTATGTCCTTTGCCAGCTCGAACAAACCGTCGCGGTCTAATGCTCGGAAACGGTGGATGGCGAGAAAAAGTGTCTCATCTGCTTGGTGGGCTCGAAACAATCGCCTTCCCGCTTTTTGAGAAAATTCACCGTTTACAGCATCGTATGCCCTTCTGAGATACGCCTCAGGTGCTTGAGTATTAGCTGGCTTAGCTCGCATTTGCGAGTCGAGTAGTTCCTTTGCAACCTTGCCATCAGGAGCAATATTAAAACCTGCCCAAACCCTTTGCTGCCATTCCGGCAGAATTGCAATGTCTTTCGCGTAAACATTGATCAACCCAAGGGGATTAACCCCAAAATGTACGCCCTCGCCTGGAACCATAGCTATTCGGCCTGTATACCTTGAATACCATTTCAATGACGAACCACGTTGTCGCAGAATTGACATAATGGCTTCCGGTCTAAACCAAAGCCACCGACTTCCGTGTTCTAGGGTTTCACGTGTTTCCTTTTTACCGGCTGCATCGACGATAAACTCAATACTGGCTTGTGGTTTCTGCCATAGGATTCGCTCGCTTACGCTTCCCGCCTCTATCACCTCAGTTCGCCAAACCTCTCCCTCGATTCGATATAGCTTTCGACCTTCATCTTCCTTGGTCCATGAACTTGTTTGAACGTTGTCGTCAGTCGGAAAATCAAATGTTGGGACATCTTCCTCATCATCTACATCAGTGCGAGCCACATGCATAACTGCAGTTTTGGCACCAAATGGTGTACCGCCCTCATGTATTTCAGAGGCTCGTCCTTCCCATCTTTCCAGTTCAGTTTCTTCCCGATATGGAATTGGATCCCAATCGATGTGTGAATTGTCACCGCATATTTCTACGCGGGATCGGTAGCTTGATAGGTACAAACTCATCTTTCTTGCTCGAAGGTAATCACGCAGTTGCTCCCCCCGTATTTCAAGCAGCTCAGGTGAGCCTTCTTCATCGCGGGTTAGACGTGCTACTTCAATATAACCCTCGTCTGGTCGAAGCCAAACGTCTCCCTCTCTCAATAGATTTAACGCAACAACAAAATCTTGATGTAAATGCCAGACATCTTGTTCCTTGGAATTGATGGACTGATCTATGACCAAACCCGTCCCGACGGCACTGCTACGATAATCGCTGTAATCTCCACAAGGGTAGTAAACAGTATTCTCTCGCGTCGAGTTTGATGGTACATCTATCTGCGCTTGAATACGTGTCTTGGTACCTGGAATGCGAAGATTGAAAAGCCGTCTCGATTCCAAATCTTCGCCCGGTTGAATGTACTGGGTAACTTGCCCCCCTCTGTAGTTGTTACTAATTCCAATATCAGTCCAACCCAGTTTCACCACCTGTTCATGGCACTCAAAAGGGAACATGACTGATCCGAGCCCAAAGTACTCCTCTAAAAACCCTTCGCGACCATGCTTGCCTTCCAAGACAATTCTCTGTGATGCTCGAATAGGAACCCAGACTGCATTCATAACAGATCTTCGTCGAATATCGCGCATCTCAAACCATTTCTGTTCTCGAGGCGGATTTAGCTTATCCACGGTTACTACAATTGCTTGTCCTTGCTCTTCGAATCCAAGCAAAACAACGACAGATTTCTCATGATCGATCTGATCGATAAGCTCCTTGGTTGATGAAGCCAATCCTTCATCATCGATGACATCACTAGTCATATCACGTGTGTAGAAGACACCGGAACTTTTTAGCCCTTCAGAGACGGATCGCCAAAGGAAAAAGCCTGGACCTTTGCTCGCCAACATTTCGCTTCGGCTCCGGTCGCTCCACTCCTTACGCCAAATACTAGCTATTTGAGTTACATCGCCAGGATCGAATGAATTTTTTACTGGTTCATCAGTCATTAGTCGTTTCTGTAAAATAAAAACACTGCTACGAGAATAGTGTCTAGACCTGACCATACCATTGACTATTCGACATGAAATTCGATTAGATTTTGTTGTCGCAAACACTACCCGCTCAGGGACAATAGAATGAGGGCCGGTTGAAGAAACTACAAGTGAGATTAATTATCCGGGGGCCATTTGAATAAACCCGCATATAACTAATTGATTATACACGGGTTTATTTATTATTATGGCGGAGAGCGAGGGATTCGAACCCCCGGACCCTTTCGGGTCAACGGTTTTCAAGACCGCCGCATTCGACCACTCTGCCAGCTCTCCTAAAATTTCTTCTATGGTGGTTACCGGGCGCCAGATACAGACGGGCAACGCTG
>JAAGZL010000006.1 GCA_024206335.1 Gammaproteobacteria bacterium | reverse complement strand
CTCTCACCATCTCATTCCTTTCCACACCGCATGTATGCCTCATTTCTGCAAATTCTTCATACACAACACATAATGCATCTCCATCTTCACTGATTTTTTAGCCGTATGCAGTTTTTCCATATCCTACTCTCCTTTCAATATCAACACTCACTCTCTCATATCCATCAACCTCGTATCGTCTCACGCTTCTGCTCTTCTCCCACCATTCTCATTTTTCAAATCGCTATCGCTAAACCCTCCAAACCCTAGCTTCATCTTCCAATCAAATCCTAGCAGCATACCCAATTCTACGACTCTAAACCTATTTTCGTAGGAAATTTCCTCAACGATGGCGCTCAACACTCTCAACACGCACTGCTTCGCCCCTGGCGCCGGAGACGCCTACTCATCATTTTTCACCCTTCCGAACGCCTACTCTTCGCGGCGTCCAACACTCGCGACACGCACGGCTTCGCCCCTGGCGCTGGTACTACACCATCTCATCCTCGACATGCTGACACGTCTCTGGCGCCGGACTTCACCCACTCATCCTTATCCCACGGTTACGTATGGTGAATGGTATGACTTTCACGATCCCTCCTCCCTGACGTCACCCCCCCAAGTCCAGCCTTCATGGTTTTACTGTGTCCGTCCCGTCCAACCCACATTTCCCACCACAACATCACACGCCGGCTGGCAGCTCACGCTGCCAGTGTGATGCTTATCAAATAACTTGGGCAATACACACCAGTGTAGCGCCATTAATCTAAAATCTAACCAAATAACTGGGTGAGACACACTTGTGTCGAGCCATCATATAAAGGGTTAACATAACTTCATAACTAGCAAACTATTTAGATGGACGACTTTGATGGCAGTCGCTCCCCACACAGCACGGTCTGTCCGTCCACATGTGTCCGACGTCTCCCCTCAATTAATGTCCCCATTATATACTCTTTGACTGGGAGTTTCAACCACACTCCTTCCATAACTTCTTTGGGGATCACTTTCTGCCTTTTGCAACCATCCCCAGAGGCTCTTTTTCAAAACATCTTTGGGGGCCTTTTTCTGCCTTCTGCACTGTCCCCAAAGATTCCACCAATAGGTTGAACCTCCCAGTCTCGGAGCATCCCTAGGCGGTGAGTTTTGACAATAACAGTCAAACCAAACTTAGCTGGGGGATAGTCATCATCAGGCTGTACCGTCTCCTCTCCCCAGAGGAGCCGGCACTCCTCGGCGACCCATATTGACCCCTGAAACGGGCGTCTCCTAGGCACAGAGTCTAGGTGCGTTGTATCGGTCGTAAACCATTGCGGTTGAGCGAAACCACATGGGCCGTATCCTGGTGTGGTCAGGTGCGTAGGCATGTGGGGAGTCCAGTAACGGGCACCGTTCAGCTTTCGGGATTAGGGCTTCGCCCTAATCCCTGCAAAGGGAACATCATCTGATGCCCATTTCACATTGAGCTGGGAGAAGCACTCTTTGTGTTAACATTAGCCCGGTCAACCTGCGGCACTTACGGCTACATCTCTTACCACAGTCGCGAGTCCATGTGCATTCTGTCGATAGTGTGTTCGAATGTCCCGATGAGTGTTACGGGCGGGTGGAAGGCTTCTTGGGTGATACCAGACGTCTACACAGTCTTGCGTGGCTGCAGACTGTATCCGGGTTCGCACGCTGGATCATTCCTATAATGTAGTGGTCTTCATGGCTGCTCAACCTTCCAAGGATGGTAGACTAGGAGGTTCTCCCCAAAACTCTTATGCGGGTCGGCATCCCTCAAAAAGGTTCGT
>JAAGZL010000705.1 GCA_024206335.1 Gammaproteobacteria bacterium | reverse complement strand
TCCGAGAGTGGAGTGCCAGATATATTTTGCCGGAGGCCAGAACTGTGGCGTCACCTATACTGCCACCAATTCCGGCACCGATTTCGGATGAAGTGCCACCGTCACCATTCAGATAACCACCAAAGTTAACAACCGGGCTGGAACTGTGGTCACTGCTGCCAGTGTAATCATAAATTTTCGCTGCTATCACACTCGGATCTGAACTGCCCCACCAGTTACCCGTGGCATTTAGTACGGTGTTCGCGGCATTCGCATAATATTGTGTGTAATAGTTATGGGACGTGTTGTCATAAATGCTATTGCCCATGATCACCGGTTTGGGACTCTCTTGGTCATTCGAGGTGCGGCCATACAGATACACGCCGTATTGGTTTGCCGTCAGGGTGGAGCCTGTTATGGTCGGTGCCGTACCAGAGGCATTCATGTAAAACCCATAGCGGTTATCCGTCAGCGTCGAATCCGTTATCGTCACTGCAGAATCACCACCAGTTATATACACCCCATATTCGCTGCTTCTCAGTTCACTGTTGCTTACCGTGACCGTAGCACCCGTGACATTGTATAGATCAATCGCCCTGTTCGCATACTCCACGATCACATGGTCCAGTGATACTGTGGCACCATCT
>JAAGZL010000056.1 GCA_024206335.1 Gammaproteobacteria bacterium | reverse complement strand
TTTGTGCCTGTAGCCATGTTGTGCCCAACTGATGTGCAAGTCGCGGTCACGGGGTCAAATGTTCCTTCTTGTGCGGGTACCTCTCCATACACAAACCATGACCAAGCATCATGGAAGCCCGGAGCATAATTCCATATCTCGTTACCCAGTTCTATCTTAACTTTCTTACCCGAGAAATCGAAATGCAAAGCCATCTGCTGCCCGATGTATGTTGCTGCTGCGTCTGTTACTTGGTGCGGTATATTGTAATGAATATTGGCATCTAGCTCGTTCGCTATCTCGCACGCAGCTTGTATTGGTACTCCTCTATCTACATTTACAAGACCATTCGGCGATTGGCGTTTATTCCAGTTAATGTAGTCATAAGGCGTGAAGTCTGAAACATCACGATTGCCGTTATCGTTGGTCAGTGACTGAATCATTCTCACAGTGTCGATTCCCGCAAGGTCAGCAACGAAACGGCTATGCAGTATATTACCAGCATCGAAGCGCACCTCTTCACCGGGAGCCAACAGCTCTAGTTTAGTAACAACGCCTGTGCAGGTCACCGAATAATTGCCGGTAGGCACGTCAGGAGATGTATACTCGCGGCGATTCGGGGTGGAACCCGGTATCTCAGAGCCACCACCAAACCACGTTGCATCCCCTGTTCCCTCCCATCGCAACACCCACGGTTCATCGACCGTCCCCTCGGCCATCCAACCAGCGCTTGCGGAATGCGTTATGTGGTTCCAGTTACCACCACCAGAGGCGTCAGGATATCCATTCGCATCTAGTGTGCCAGGGATGGCGTTATTGTCCGTTTTTCCACCCTTAATAACATTGATAAAAGGAAAGCTGCCTTTATGGTAGACCATCCACTCCAGATTCTGCCCGATCTTCATCATCTGACCACTGTGGCCTTTGCCTGTTGTGGGGTCGTAATAACCAGTATAGTTGTGGGTGCTACTCGTC
>JAAGZL010000704.1 GCA_024206335.1 Gammaproteobacteria bacterium | reverse complement strand
TAAAAGCTTGTGAATTCTGTTCAACCTACCTGCTGTTGCATGAATATTTATTGATTCTTTTATAAGCTATTGAGTGAGACTTAGTATTAATAAGTACTGAATAATTTTCTTATGAAATTCAAACCTTTTGCATGTTATGTACCATTGTTGTACCATTGTGTGAACCTTGTACTTAGTGTGTTTTCTTTCTTTTTCTTTCTGCTTGCTCAGCAAATTCGTTCATGAAATGTCCCTACCCATTACCTGGCTTATAGCCCAACTGTAAAAGAGTCTTGTACCACCTTTGAACTTTTCCCCTGGATTAATTACAATTATAAAACACTTTGACTTTTCCTTCGGATTATCTCATTAAACTTCAAGATTTCAACACCGTACATTGGACATTTTCGAATTGAAACGTTCATAAACACTTGGCAGCTATCCTGTATTAATTTAACTCAAATATAATATCGGGTCACGAAAGCTACGTGGCTTCGCACACTTGGTAGCCAATCCAAGTACGCATATTCACCTACAAAAGCATTTTACAACATAACATTTTTAGGAATATAATATGCCAACGTGTGACCACACCAATACATTTGAAGTATTTCGGTGTTTATTGAGATGGTTTGGGCAATGAATGTGGGCACGATGAGAGGCAAGTGCCACGAGGTTGTTGAAACTGCTGACCGCAGGAACCTGGATGCCGTCGGTCTGCAGGAGACCAGATGGAAAGGTGGTGAGTTGCCTACTCGGTCGCGTACTCAGGTACGTTGGCTCGAAGGGAAGGACTCCCGCTACAAGTTCTACTGGTCTGGAAACTCCGAGGGCACTAATGGAGTAGGCATTCTTCTTGCAGAGAGGTGGACTGAAAGCGTCTTTGAGGTCCAGCGTATCTCTGACAGGATTATCTTGCTCAGGATTATCATCTCAGTGTATGCACCCCAGCAGGGCCGACCTGGAGCAGAAAAGGACCGCTTTTATGACCAGCTGCACGCAGTCGCAGCCAAGATACCTCTTAGCGAGGTATTTATTCCTCTTGGTGACTGGAATGGTCATGTGGGCGCAGCTGCTGATGGGTATGAGGGAGTCCATGGTGGCTTCGGCTATGGGGCGCGAAACCCTGAGGGTGAGAGAATTCTCGACTTCGCTGTCGCACATAACATGGTAGTTGGCAACACACTGTTCAAGAAAAGGGACAGCCACTTGATTACGTATACTTCAAGTGACCACAAGACCCAGGTTGACTACGTCCTCTTCCGTAGTGGCTTGCGAAAGTTACTCAAGGATGTCAAGGTCATACCAAATGAGGAATGCTTGGCTCAGCACAAGCTCCTCGTCTGCACATTCAGAATCAGCATTCCACCTAAGCCCAAGCGAAAATTCACAGCTAGGCTACGTACTTGGAAACTCAGGGACCCTGCCATCGAGGCAGAATTCATGACTGAGTTTGACAAGAAATGTGAGGAGGGAGGCCCAGTGGATGCGCAGACTCATTCGACTGAGGAAATCTGGGAGCGACTCAAAAGCAACCTCAACAGTGCTGCTGAGTCCGTTTGTGGTCAAACTAGGGGTCATCAATGGAAAAGGGAGACCTGGTTTTGGAACGATAAGGTTGACGAGGCTATCAAGGCCAAGCGTACATGCTTCAAGGTTTACAACAATCTGCGCAAGCTTGGTCTCTTTGACGGGGAGTTTTGGGCAGCCAAGAATTCCTACAAGGAGGCTAGGAAAAATGCAAAGAAGGTAGTCTGGGTCCAAAAGCAAATCGCAAGTCGGACCAAGTTCGCGGATGTAAACCTGAAGGGCCCTGAGATCCACCGCATGGCTAAACAGATGCGCCGAGAAAACCAAGACGTCTGTGGTGAAATGCCGGTGCGAAACAACGAGGGTGAGCTCTGTCTTGATGAGTCGAAGAGGATGAAGGCCTGGGTTGAGCATTACAAAGGTCTTCTAAACGTTGAGTTTCCTTGGGATGAGAGTGCCCTTCCGGAGGCTCCTCCTATTGCTGGTCCTCCCCCGTCCATCTCCGAGAAGCAGGTGAAGAAAGCTCTGGGTAAGATGAAGTCTGGCAAAGCTAGTGGTCCTTCTGGTATCATTGTTGAAATGTTGAAGGCCGCCGGTGAAACCGGTATCACTTTTCTGCGCGAGCTGATCACATCTGTCATGATCCATGGTAGGATACCGGAGGATTGGGAGAAGAGCTTCATCCTGAACTTGTACAAGGGTAAAGGTGATGCTCTAAACAGGGGTAACTACAGGGGGCTCAAACTCACTGAGCATGTGATGAAAGTCATGGAGAGGATCGTGGACGAGATGATCCGCGAGCTGATCTCGATTGATGAAATGCAATTTGCCTTTGTCCCTGGGCGAGGTACTACTGATGCCATATTCATCATCCGTCAGCTCCAGGAGAAGTTCTTGTCCAGGCGTGACCTCAATGGCAAGAATCTAACTCTGTATTATGCCTTTGTTGACCTGGAGAAGGCCTTTGATCGGGTACCTCGTAAGGTCCTATGGTGGGCTATGCGTTCTCTTGGTGTAGATGAGTGGATTGTACGCCTCGTGCAAGCTATGTACTCAAATGCCAGGAGTAGGGTTAGGGTGGGGAACTCGTACAGTGAAGAGTTTGATGTGACTGTGGGAGTTCATCAGGGTTCTGTTTTAAGTCCATTACTTTTTATCATTGTTTTAGAGGCCTTATCTAGGGATTTTAGAGTAGGGGTTCCCTGGGAGCTGTTCTTTGCAGATGATCTCGTGATTGTTGCCACTTCTATTGAAGAGTGTGTTGCCCGTGTTAAAGCTTGGAAGGAGGGTATGGAGGCCAAGGGTCTCCGTGTGAATATGGGTAAGACCAAATTCATGGCGTCAGGGGTCGACCTCGATGTTTTACATGACTCTGGTAAGTTCCCGTGTGCTGTATGCCGCGTTGGAGTTGGAACGTCATCCATACTGTGTGTTGGATGTAAGCACTGGGTCCACAAGAAATGCTCTGGTCTTAAAACTCTTGTTAAGGACCCGACATACCAATGCCCCCGCTGTCGTGGGGATCCTAGTGTGCGACCCATTGATGGACGGCCTTTCAAAGTGGTGCAAGTGGGTGAATGTGAGTTGGACAATGTTGACCGTTTCTGCTACCTTGGCGACATGCTTAGTGCAGGAGGCGGCTGCATGGCAGCCGCTACTGCGAGATGCCGGTCCGCCTGGGGAAAGTTTCATGAACATGTGCCATTGCTCACGGCTCGCGTGCTTCCGCTTAAATTGAGGGGTCATCTACTCAGCTCAAACGTTCGTAGCTCCATGCTGCATGCAACGGAGACCTGGCCCATGTCTTCTGAGGCTCGCCATAAGTTGTGCCGGAATGATCGTGCCATGATTCGATGGATCTGCGGAGTCAAGCCCTCTGATGATCCTGACATGGAGGAGTTGCACAAAAAGCTCGGTCTTGAAGACCTCGCCACTCTCATTAGGAGGCGTAGGTTGAGATGGTTTGGGCATGTTGAGCGCTCCTCCGGAGAAATCAGTAGAGTTAGATCTAGGTCCATCGATGGTAGGAGGGGCCTTGGCAGGCCCAGGAAGACCTGGTCAGAATGTGTTAAGGACGACCTTGCTGCCTTTAAACTCAAGCCCTGTGATGCCCAGGACAGAGCAGGTTGGAGATCATCTGTAAAGAACAGTCAACTGGAGCCTACCCCGCATTGCGGGAGCGCCTCCTTGAGTGCTGCGGTTCGCCCGACTCGAGGTGTGTGCACCCGCTCCAGTATAAAATAAAAACTGGATTTGATTGATTGATTGATGATCATTCAGATGAATTGAATTAAGGTAATGAGTATGTGACTTTCGTTTGGTCTTCTTTGATCACGATCCAGGTATGCCTAAAATGCTCCATTCTTGGAATAAGATTATGGAACGTTCCAGAATTTTCCGTCATTTTTTCAAATAACTTTTCTTTACAG
>JAAGZL010000703.1 GCA_024206335.1 Gammaproteobacteria bacterium | reverse complement strand
TCAATTGTCACGAATCAGGGTTCCCACACCCTCATCTGTAAACAGCTCCAGCAGCACCGCATGCTGAACCCTGCCGTCGATGATATGGGAGGATTTTACCCCGGCCTTGACCGCATCCAGGGCACAGTGGATCTTGGGCAGCATACCGCCATGAATGGTGCCATCCGCCTCCAGTTCAGCCACCCTAACAGCCGACAGTCCCGTCAGCAGATTGCCATCCTGGTCTAACAGGCCTGCGGTATTGGTGAGCAGGATCAGTTTTTCCGCCCGTAGCACCTCCGCCATTTTACCTGCTACCAGATCCGCATTGATGTTGTATGACCGGCCATCATGGCCGATACCAATAGGGGCAATAACCGGGATAAAGCCCCCGTTTACCAGCATATCCACCACACCGGGGTCTATGCTCTCCACCTCTCCAACGTGCCCGATATCGATAATTTCCGGGGCCTCCAGCTCAGGGGCATCATTTTTCAGTTGCAGTTTGCGAGCCCTGATCAAGTCACCATCCTTACCGGTGAGGCCCACAGCACCTCCACCGTGTTGACTGATCAGATTAACAATATCCTTATTTACCAGGCCACCCAGAACCATCTCCACCACATCCATGGTCTCACTGTCTGTGACCCGCATGCCCTGAACAAACTTGCTGCTCTTGCCCAGCCGCTCCAGCAGCTTACCTATCTGTGGACCACCGCCGTGCACCACCACCGGATTGATTCCCACCAGTTTCATCAAAACAATGTCACGGGCAAAACTCTTTTTGAGATTTTCATCCACCATGGCATTACCACCGTACTTGATGACGACGGTCTTGCCTTGGAATCTCTTAATATACGGCAGTGACTCTGCAAGCACATGAGCAACATTGCGTGCCTGTTCTGGTGTAAGACTCATATTTTTTCACTTAATTTGGTTTTATTAATTATGCTGACTACCGTCAGGGCTCAGCCCCTCCCCGGATGGTTTTTGCTCAAAACGGCAATTTAAGATCAGGGTCAATCTTGAGCAACTGCTCTCGGAACACTGCCTGCACTCGCTCCAGACCACTCATATCCTCTGCCTCAAAGCGAAAGGTGAGCGCAGGCATGGTATTGGATGCACGCACCAATCCCCAGCCATATTCAAACTCTGCCCGGATGCCATCAATCTTGATCAACTTTGCATCCTGCATATCAACATTCACCAACAGCCGATCCATAATCTCAACATTTGCCCCTTCCTGCATTGCCAGGGACAACTCAGGCGTGCTGACACTCTCTGGAATCTCTGCAAATATCTCCGCAGAACTACGTGGATCTGCCGACAGTAACTCCAGTAGCCTAGCACAGGCGTAGAGGCCGTCATCAAACCCATACCAACGCTCTTTGAAGAATATATGCCCGCTCAACTCACCGGCCAGCAAGGCACCGGTCTCTTTCATTCTGGCCCTGATCAAAGAGTGACCAGTCTTCCACATCAGTGGCCTGCCGCCATTGGCAAGTATCTGTCCAGCAAGATGGCGGCTGGACTTAACATCATAAATCACATCGGCACCAGGCTGACGGATAAGCAGATCAGTGGCAAACAGCATCAGCAGCCGATCGGGCCAGATTATATTCCCGGCCGAATCAACCACACCTATCCTGTCACCATCACCATCCAGGGCAATTCCAATGTCAGCATGTCTGGACGTAACCTCTGCCGCTAGGGCCTCAAGATTTTCCGGCTTGGATGGGTCAGGATGATGATTAGGGAAATCCCCATTAACATCACAATACAACTCAGTAACCTGGCACCCCAGTGCCTTAAGCAGGTACGGACCCACCACACCAGCCACACCATTACCACAATCAATGACCACCTTGAGTGTCCTGCCAATGTGCAGATCTTCTACAACACGACTCAGATAATCTGCCAACAGGTCCTGCTCGGTTCTGGTCCCCTCGCCCTGCAACAAATCTCCCTTGGAAACGCGGTTGCGCAGAGCCTTGATCCCATCACCAGATATCGTTTCTCCCCCAATAACTATCTTCAGACCGTTATACTCGGGCGGATTATGGCTCCCGGTCACCATGACCCCGGTATTGCTGCCAAGGAAATTGGTAGCGAAATAGAGCAGCGGTGTCGGCACCATACCAATATCCAGCACATCCCGGCCGCTAGCCATCAAACCACGACACAGGGCAGTGGAGAGCTCCTGTCCCGACTTGCGTCCATCACGGGCCACAATGACCGTCTGCTGCCCCTCATCATAGGCCGTGCTGCCTATAGCCCTGCCCAGCTGATATACCACATCCGCCGTCAGCTCCTTGGTCACAACACCACGGATATCATAGCTGCGGAATATGGATGCCGGCAGGAAGTTTCCCCCTGCCTGTTCAGATACAACCTCTATGGCCTCCTTCACTGTGGCCTGCGGCAGTCCAGTTGCCTCATTCACTGCTTCTGTTGCTACTGGCTTTGCTGCGGCCCGGGCCTTGAGCCCGTGCATCATATGCACCAGACGATCCATAATGCCCTGCATCTCAGCTACCCTGGCCTTCTGGCTAGAGGCAATACGTCCCAACAGCAACCGCTCCACCAGGACCAAGATACTCTCCTGGTCACTGACCAGTGCCAACTTTAACCGGTGGGTAAGCAGCAGGACGACCAGGACGATGAGACCCAGCCCAATCAACAACGCCCCATAAAAGATTATCTGGTCACTCCATGCCACGCTACTCGACTTGGCGTTATAGGCGACACTCCATATTGAATCAGGGATTTTTATGGTACCAGCAGGTTTGAGGATCTTGTTTCCGGCTGGATCATTTGTAATCAGAAGCAGTGGTGTCCCACCAGCCACCTGCTGAACATTGATATTACCGTTCTGCACAGCAACACCAGCAACAGAGTTATTCAACATACCCATCGGCAAAGAGAGATGAATCACCCCAACAACCGGCCCTTTCTTGCCATTCAACACTGGTGCAGCCAACGCTATATGCTGCTGCTTGGAATTAAACTGATGCACCTCAGCAGGTGAAACCTTACCGGATGCCTCAACCCCCCGTAACATAGCCAAGGAAGCAAAACTCAGTTTAGGACCAACCCCAGTATCAAGCTCATCCCACCCAACTGGAAGCAGCCTCACATATTTTGCATCCGGGATCTGGCGCAACAGAGAGTGCCCCTTCCCACGCAGGCCGGATCTATTCCTGGATTCAAACAGGTCTATTAGCTGCTGATCCTGAGACATTCCATGCAACAGTTTGTGGTACAAACGAGTCTGGCTGGTTATATTCTGGGCTACACTTTCGGCAGCAGCCTTGGTCAATTGCTCCTGGATCTGCCCCTGCCCAACGTCCTGAATTATGTAAAAAACCACCCCACAACTAATAAAGACGGCAACCACTGCAGCCAGAACAATGGCAGTAAACTGAGAGATACTGCTGCCCCGTTTCTGGCTAACAAGTGGGCTCTTGGCCACAAGACCAGGCATCTTTTTGGTTCCATTCTTATTCTCTTGTCCCAAAACGTCCACCTCATAATGTCCATGCTAATGAGCAATACCCTACACCACTAAGTCGTCAGGTCAAAACTGACCCCAAATCACACTCACTGCCTGCCTGAGTGGCCAAAACCACCTGAACCACGCTCACTGGCATTGAACTCCTCTACAACCTCAAAATGCGCCCTAATTACCGGCACAATCACCAGCTGGGCAATACGTTCTCCCACCTCTACCTGAAATGTCTTATTGCCACGATTCCAGCAGGAGACAAACAGCTGCCCCTGATAGTCCGCATCTATCAGACCAACCAGATTGCCCAGCACGATACCGTGTTTATGACCAAGACCGGACCGCGGCAGGATCATGGCCGCCTGATGAGGATCTTCTATATGGATTGCCATACCGGTGGGTATGAGTTCGGTCTGCCCCGGCTGCAACTCCAGAGTGTCATTCAGCATGGCTCGAAGGTCCATACCTGCAGAACCATCTGTGGCATATTCCGGCAGTGGAAACTCCTTCCCCAAACGCTGGTCCAATATCTTGAGCTCAATCTTTCTCATGGTATTTACTTATAATCAGTGCAACCAGACTTTGTGCCAGTCGCTGTTTATCCATCATGGGCAGCTCAGATCCGCCCCCCTCCCATAACACTGTTAACGCATTCTCATCACTCTCGAACCCACCCCTTTCACCAGCAACCAGATTGGCAGCGATCATATCCACACCCTTGGCACGGCGCTTCTGTTCCGCCTGCTCTGCCACACGTTCGGTCTCGGCAGCAAACCCCACGGTGAAAGGTGCGGCCTCATTTGCAGCCACCTGTCGTAGGATATCAGGATTTCTGATCAGTCTCAGTTCCAATCTTTCCTGTAACTTCTTGATTTTTTGTTTGGCTACACCATCACACCGATAGTCCGCCACCGCTGCACAGGCCACGAAGATATCGCACTGCTCAACCCTGGAACCGACTGCATGCTCCATCTCCACTGCAGTCTCAACATCCACCCGCTGCACCCCCTCAGGTGTATCCAGAGAGACCGGTCCACTGATCATTGTAACCAGCGCCCCCTCTGCTGCAAACGCACTCGCCAGGGCGTATCCCATCCTGCCGGAACTACGGTTTCCCACATAACGTACTGGATCAATCGGCTCTCTGGTGGGCCCTGCCGTCAATAGCACCCTGACCCCATGTAGAACACCTGGGGAGAGGTTATGCTTAATCTGTTCGAGCAGTTCATCCGGCTCCAACATACGTCCTGGCCCAATCTCACCGCAGGCCTGTTCACCATCCGCAGGTCCCCAAATCTTCGTACCCCTATGACACAGGGTCTGGATATTTGCCTGAGTGGCAGGATTCTGCCACATCTCCCGGTTCATGGCCGGGGCCAGGGCAATCGGTGTAGTGGCCGCCAGACACAGGGTTGCCAGCAGATCATTCGCCATACCCACTGCCAGACGGGAGATAAAATCGGCACTAGCCGGAGCCACCAGAATCAGATCTGCCCAGCGCGCCAGATCAATATGGCCCATCACCGCCTCCTGCTCGGTATCGAACATCTTCTGGCGCACGCTGCGGCCGGATAGCGCCTGCAGGGTCAAAGGAGTAATGAAATTAGAGGCCGCAGGCGTCATCACCACCTGCACCTCCGCCTTGGCCCGCGTTAACAGACGCACCAGTTCAGCCGCCTTATAGGCAGCTATTCCCCCGGTTACCCCCAACAGTACCCGTTTTTTTTCCAGCAGTGACATGGCCATCCTGAATTGATTATCTGTATAGATAGAGAGATTAACCCAATGCAGATGGTACGAAAAGCTTGAAGACCACCGTTCACACAGTTTGCTGCCAACAGAAAACCCGCCTACTATTCAGTAAATGGATTTCAGCATGGAACATACATGGAGGTAATTATGGCCATAACAGACTGGCCTGCGGATGAGCGTCCCCGGGAAAAACTGCTATTGAGAGGGGCATCGGCCCTCTCAGATGCAGAACTCCTGGCGATATTTCTACGCACTGGCATTAAGGGGATGACCGCGGTTGATCTGGCACGCAATCTACTCGAGCAGCACGGCTCACTCCGCGAATTGCTGGCGGCGGATCGAAGTGAATTCTGCGGCAATCTGGGGCTAGGTCCGGCCAAATACGCCCTGCTGCAGGCAGTGCTGGAGATGGGAAAACGCCATCTGTGGGAAACCCTCACCCGCAGCGATACCCTGGCCAGTCCAGCAGACACCAAAAACTATCTGACCGCACAACTCCGGGGGCAGCGTAATGAGGTATTTGCCTGTCTATTCCTGGACAACAAAAACCGGGTAATCGAATATGAAGAGCTGTTTTTTGGAACCATCAACGGGGCCAGCGTACACCCCAGGCAGATTATCCAGCGCGCCCTAAGCCACAATGCAGCCAGCCTTATCCTGGCCCACAACCACCCTTCCGGGGTGGCCGAACCTAGCCAGGCCGACCGCCAGATTACCCAGCGTATCAGGGAGGCACTCTCTCTGCTGGACATTCAACTCCTGGATCACCTGGTCATAGGTGATGGTGATATCGTCTCGCTAGCAGAGATGGGGTGGATTTGACCCACATTTCTCGCCGGGAAATAAAACAAACACTAATGAGGATTACAATTAGTTTTTAGCAACAGCTGCACTTTTCATCATCAGCGAGCCCAGAAACCCTATCACCACCTGTTATCCTATAATCCTAAGTTGAACACCATGAAGGGTATGCGTGGGGTGGTACAGGGCAAGGCACAACAACACGGAATAGTTATTCTATTCCAAGGAGCTGTAAAGCTTGCCGCTCCAGGCCAGGAGCTTGTTCACAAGACCCTACATAGCCATCTCATCTTCTGCTAAATTAAGCCTTTACCGAATGACACATCCACTCTAAGAGGTGTGACAATACAATTCTTGTGATAGGGTCCAACAAATACAATCAAAGGGGTGATATTAACCTGGCCCCATAATATTGGAGAGTTCAGGACTTCAAGAACGGCCTTGATCAAGGCGTGGCTCGTAGCCAATGGCCGCTCCCTTGGCAAGAGTCATAACGCAGAGCAGGGGTATTGTTGAAGTCCCTAACAGATTAATAACTTACGCTGCAACACCACCTGCCCCATATTTATTAATACGAATATCATATGCCTGAGACCTTTGTAGAACCAAGCCAGCTTTGCATAGGAATGTTTGTCAGCCTGGATCTTTCTTGGATGCAACACCCCTTCATGACCAATAGCTTTAAGATCAAAAATAAGAAGCAGCTGGCAGAGCTGAGGGGGTTGGGTTTAAAGCGGATTAAGTATGATCCTGCACACAGTGATGCAGAACCATTGCCAATCAAGCCAGAGAGAGAGCTAAAAGAGGTCATCCAAACGCCTATCAGGGATGAAAAAATGTGGCAGGAGAAACAGATACGTATCAAAAAAATGAAGGCGCGTACGATACGCCTCAATCGGTGTGAGAAGAGCTATTCAAAGACGGCCTCATCAATACGTAATATGATGCATAACCTCATGTCCCAGCCAAAGGCAGCTTTAGAAGAGGCCGATACCATGGTCTCTTCAATGGTAGATTCGTTGGTAAGTGACCAGGAGGCAACCATGCACCTAGTCAACATGAAGGGAAAAAGTGAGGCTGCCTATTTTCATGCAGTGAATGTCACCATACTGGCATTGATGCTGGGTAAACAGCTGGGGCTAAATGAAGAACAGCTGAAACATCTTGGGGTTGGCGCCATATTCCATGACCTGGGGTACAACGAGATACCTAATCGAGTCCTGCTAAAAAAGGAAGAACTAACCAAGGCTGAACAGGATCTCATCAAGATGCATCCGCTGTACGGCGTACGGCTAGCCAACCGGATAGGTACCGTACCTCCAGAGGCAGTGACCATCATAGAGCAGCACCACGAGATGCAAGACGGTAGTGGCTACCCCAAGGGATTGAAAGGCAAACAGATATCAGAACTAGCACAGATCATTACCATCGTGAATAGCTATGACAATCTCTGTAACAAAAAAGATGCAGGGAAATCACTAACCCCCTATGAAGCAGTGTCTATGCTCTTTGCCAAGGATAAGCAGAAATATGACTTTAATAAACTGACCCTGTTCATCACCAATATGGGAGTCTATCCACCAGGCACTGTAGTGAAACTCACCAATAATGATATAGCTGTGGTGACCTCTATCAATACCAGCGATCTGCTCTCGCCAAGAGTGATGTTATATGATCCATGCATCCCCAGTACCGAGGCGCTGATTATTGATCTGAAGGAGGAGGGACTGAAGATTACTGAGAGTGTGCGTCTGAGTATGGTGTCTGACGAAATACGTAGCTACTTCAACCTCGGTGATTCAGTCAATGTCTATTTTGACTCTGAACAAGAGGGAGGCTAACAGGCAGCAAATACAGCACTTTGCATCATCAGCCGACCCAAAAACCACACCACTACAATTTCATCCTCCCCACTCCTCCATCCTGATCCAAGCCACACGGAATCATCTATTCCGCAGCTACACACAAACAGCAACATCAGGTAGTTGCCGCAATTCAACCTGCCCGGGTAAAACGACCCAAGTGATATCAGGGCGCTAAATTGAACCAATTGGGAAACAAATCACAGTAGAAGGTGTGCAAAAAAACTTGTGTCCCATGATCCTATCTGATATAAATCCGCCTCTTTCATCCCTTGTGGGGAAGAAACCAGTTTATTTTTTGAGGATTCAACAATGTCCAAAGTGTGTCAGGTCACGGGCAAACGTCCAGTAACGGGCAACAACGTTTCACATGCCCACAACAAGACCAAACGCCGTTTTCTGCCAAATCTGCACTATAAGCGCTTCTGGGTAGAAGGCGAGAAGCGTTGGGTCCGTCTGCGTGTATCATCCAATGGTATGCGCATTATTGATAAAAAGGGCATAGACACCGTGCTGGCTGATCTGCGCGCCCGCGGTGAGAAGGTCTAAGGGAGAGTATCATGCGTGATAAAATCAGACTCGTATCCAGTGCCGGAACCGGCCACTTTTACACCACCACCAAGAACAAACGTACCATGACCGGGAAGATGGAGATCAAAAAGTTTGATCCCAAAGTCCGCAAGCATGTCATGTACAAGGAAGCCAAGATCAAATAAGGCTCCTCCTGCGTCCATGCAAAACACCCGCTAAACGCGGGTGTTTTTGTTTCTGGATTGGTCCCGGTTTAAATCACCGAGGAGCGCGGGGCATAGAGCATGCCCACAGCCCTACTCAACCACGCGGGCAAACTTGGTTCCGTGGCAACCTGAGCAGGGGGGTATATGCCCTGTCTTGTGAAAATGTAACTCCTTGCCACACTCACCACATACCAGGGTGCCGGGGCCGGTAATCTCCCCGGTATGGTAGAAGGTAGCCTCCCGTGCCTGCTCGGCAAATCGCCCCAGCTCCAGCCGCGTCTTGTCTGCCACACTGGCAAACATATCCAGGATACGACCCTCTATCAATTTCAGATCAAACCGCGCCCAGTCCCGGAACTCCTCCCCGGTCTGATGCAGAAAACCGGCAGCATCATGCAGATCACGCTCCACATATGAGGCGATCTTCTCCGCCTCCTCCCGGGTCAACTCATCCAACTCAACCGCCTTCTCACGGGCGTGTTCCAGACTCTTCTTGAGGGTCGGAATTGCCGTCTTTTCCGCCTTCTGCAACAGATCATCCACACGCTGAAGCATATTCTCATAGGCAACCACCATGCGATCTAGCGGATCTTGATTGTTATCTGGAGCCATACATTCACCCTCATTCTTATAGTTCTGTCTGCACTGTGCAGAATCCAACCGGGTCCCGGAACAAAATGAAGCCATTAACCTGCCATCTACCAGAAAAACCAGGCCTGGCTTTTCCCAGGGTTCATTAAATAGTGTGAACCAATGCCATCAGATAGCAAGATCAATCGGAGGTTATTTTGACCTCGGCCAAACCAGCAGGAATACGATAACAGATTCGCGAATCACTCGTACTCCATCAATATAATCTTGTTGGAGTACTACCAGCTACGGTATCCTTGTGCAGTTTTTGATTCAGCTATTCGGACCCGTAACAATGCAGAAGACATTCAACCCGGCAGAGATCGAGGCAGAGGCCCACTCTTACTGGGAAAATCATCAGAGTTTCAAGGCCACAGAAGACCCGGAGCGGGAGAAATTCTACTGCCTCTCCATGTTCCCCTACCCCAGCGGCAAGCTGCATATGGGGCATGTGCGCAACTACACCATCGGCGATGTCATCTCCCGCTATCAGCGCATGCAGGGAAAGAACGTGCTTCAGCCCATGGGCTGGGATGCCTTCGGTCTACCAGCTGAAGGCGCTGCAATCAAAAACAAGATGCCACCGGCCAACTGGACCTACTCCAATATCGAGTATATGAAGGGGCAGCTCAAGCAGCTCGGATTTGGTTACGACTGGGACCGTGAGCTGGCCACCTGCCAACCGGAATACTACAAGTGGGAACAGTGGCTGTTCACCGAGCTGTTTCGCAAGGGACTGGTGTACAAAAAGAACTCGGTGGTCAACTGGGATCCGGTAGACCAGACCGTACTGGCCAACGAACAGGTGATCGATGGACGCGGCTGGCGTTCAGGCGCCATGGTGGAGCGGCGCGAGATCCCGCAGTGGTTCATCAAGATTACCGACTATGCCGATGAGTTGCTGGACGAGATGGACCAGATGGAAGGCTGGCCCGAGAAGGTGCGCATCATGCAGCGCAACTGGATCGGCAAAAGCTATGGCGTGCGTTTCGCCTTTCCCTATGAACTGGATGGCAGACAGGAACAGCTATGGGTCTACACCACGCGCGTTGATACTCTTATGGGCGTCACCTTCTGCGCCGTTTCGGCCGAACACCCACTGGCCGAACACGCAGCGAAGAACAACCCGCAACTGGCCGCGTTCATAGAGGAGTGCAATCAGGGCAGTATTGCCGAAGTGGATCTGGCCACGATGGAAAAGAAGGGGATGGATACCGGTATCAGCGTGAACCACCCTATCACCGGCAAATCCATCCCGATCTGGGTAGGTAACTACGTGTTGTCCGGCTATGGTGAGGGTGCGGTGATGGCGGTACCGGCCCACGATGAACGCGACTTTCATTTTGCCCAGGCCTATGGCCTGGAGATCAGGCAGGTGATCCAGGTGGCAGGGGAAAACTTCTCCACCGATGCCTGGCAGGAGTGGTATGCCGACAAGCAACAGGGTATCTGCATAAACTCCGGCAAATATGATGGTCTCGACTATCAGGCCGCAGTTGATGTCATGGCAGCCGACCTCAGCACCAAGGGGCTGGGGGAGAAACAGGTACAGTACCGCCTGCGCGACTGGGGGGTATCCCGCCAGCGCTACTGGGGTGCACCCATCCCCATGATCAACTGCCAGAAATGCGGCACCGTACCGGTTCCAAAACAGGATCTGCCGGTGGTACTGCCCGAGGATGTGGAGTTTGACGCCAGCGGCGGCTCACCCATAAAGAAGATGCCGGAGTGGTACCGGACCAGCTGCCCGGAGTGCGGCGGCGACGCCGAGCGCGAAACCGACACCTTCGACACCTTCATGGAGTCCTCCTGGTACTACGCCCGCTACACCTGCCCCGATGCCAGCGACAGTATGCTGGACCAGCGCGCCAACTACTGGCTGCCGGTGGATCACTACATCGGCGGCATTGAACACGCCATCCTGCACCTGCTGTATGCCCGCTTCTACCACAAGCTGCTGCGGGACGTGGGACTGCTCAAGTCTGACGAACCCTTCACCCGCCTGCTGACCCAGGGCATGGTGATCGCCGATACCTTCTACCGCGTCGATGAGGCCGGCCACAGAGAGTGGTTCAACCCGGCCGACGTAGAGACCAAATATGATGAGAAGGGACGCGTTGTAGAGGCCACCCTACGGGAAGATGGAAAGCCGGTGGAGATCGGCGGCGTCGAGAAGATGTCCAAATCCAAAAACAACGGCGTGGACCCACAGGAGATGGTGCAACGCTATGGTGCCGATACGGTACGCCTCTACACCATGTTCACCTCACCTCCCGAGCAATCCCTGGAGTGGTCAGACGAGGGGGTGGACGGCTCCTACCGCTTCCTGAAGCGGCTCTGGGCACTGGGCACAAACATGGAGGAGGCCGAGGGCAAACCGGTGCCGCTGTCAGAGGCCCTATCAGGACTGAGCCAGGCACAACAGGACGCCAGAAGGGAGATCCACTCCACCCTGAAGCAGGCCTCCTTTGACTACAGTCGCCAGCAGTTCAACACCGTGGTCTCCGCCTGCATGAAGATCATCAACACCCTATATAAACTGGGCGGAGATGCAACCGACCGGGCCCTGATACATGAGGGAATGGGAATAACCCTGCGCCTGTTAGCCCCCATAGCGCCCCATACCACCCATTTCCTCTGGAAAAAACTTGGCTATGGTGACAATATCCTGGAGAGCGATTGGCCACAGGCAGATGAATCGGCCCTGAAACAGGATGCCATTCAGTACGTGGTGCAGGTAAACGGCAAGGTAAGGGCCAAGATTCAGGTGGCTGCCGACATGGACAAGGAGGCCGTCCAGGAGGCAGCGCTGACAGACAGCAACGTACAAAAATTTATCGGGGACAATCCGGTCAGAAAGGTGATCGTGATACCCAACAAACTGGTCAATATCGTCGCCTAGCCACCGCCTAGAGCGCACAGAATAATATTCAGGAGAAAACAATGCACAAATCGATCCCCGGCATAAGATGGGTCACACTCCTCCTCACGCTGCTCTTCCTGCATGGATGTGGCTATCACCTGCGCCAGAGCGCCGAGCTACCCACCTCTATCAGCCCGGTAGTCATCATCGGGGTTAACGCATATTCCGGCCTGGGCCGGGAGCTGTCACACCGCTTGCAAAGCAATACGGTAGAGGTAACCAAAGAGCGCAATAAAGCCAACACCATGCTGCGCATCTCCAGCTACCAAAAAAAGAACCGCACCCTCTCTGTAGACGGCTCGGGCAAGGTAGCGCAAACTGAACTGCTGCACACCCTCAGTTTTGACCTGCTGGACGCCTCCAGCAAGACCCTGGTGCCTAAACAGAGCATCAAGGTATCGCGCAACTATATAAACACCGAGGAACAGAAGCTGGGAAAGACCACCGAGGCAAGGCAGCTATCCGAGGGCATCGAGCAGGAGCTGGCCAGAATTATCATATTGCGGATACAGGCCCATCTGAAATAACCAGATGCGACTGCGCTCAAACGAACTTGCAGGCAGACTCAAACAGGGGCTACACCCGATCTATGTTGTGACCGGGGACGAGCCCCTGCAAGTGGACGAGGCGGCCGACCTGATCAGATCGGTGGCCAAGACCAAGGGCTTTGACGACCGCACCATCATCGAGGCCGACCGTCGCTTCGACTGGAATGAACTGAATCATGAGGCAAACAGCCTCTCCCTGTTTGCCCAGCAACGCATCCTGGACCTGCGCCTGCCATCAGGCAAGCCCGGCACCACGGGTGGAAAGGCCCTGGTTGAGTACGCCGAACGCCCACCGCAAGACACCATCCTGCTGCTGACCATGCCCAAGCTGGAGCGCAGCCAAGGCAATAGCAAATGGTTCAAGGCCCTGGACAAGGCCGGAGCAGTGATCCAGATCTGGCCCATCGAAGGCCAGCGTCTGCCACCCTGGATAGAACAGCGCATGCGCAACAGTGGGCTAATACCGGAACCGGGCGTGGTAAACATGCTCTCAGAACGCATCGAAGGAAATCTGCTGGCCGCATCCCAGGAGATTGAGAAGCTGCTTCTGCTGCACGGACCCGGGGTAATCAGCCTGGAACAGCTCACCGCAGCGGTATCAGACAGCGCCCGCTATGACGTATTCAACCTGGTGGACAGCGCCCTGCAGGGCAAGACCGCCTACTGCGTGAAGATCATCAACGGACTGCGCGGTGAGGGCACTCCCGCGCCAGTGGTGCTCTGGGCCCTCACCCGGGAGATCCGCATGCTGGCGGAACTGTCATACGAGACCGGCAGGGGCAGCTCCCCGCAGCAGGCCATCGCCGCCAGACGCGAGATATGGGAGAAACGCAGGCAGCTGGTACGCAGCGGACTACAGCGGCTCAGCAGCAACAGCCTGCGTGGCCTGTTGATACTCTGCGGCCGTACCGACCGCGCCATCAAGGGCCGGGAGAGCAGCGACCCCTGGCAGCTGATGCAGGAGATCACCACCCGCCTAGCCGGCAAGGCCATAATCTCCAGGCCCTAGTGGGGCACACGGAAACAACAAATTAACCGCAAAGTTAATATATTGATTAACATGGCATTTTCTTAATGCCGATTATTTATTAAAAACCTTTAGTTATATATTTATTGAGTAGGCCCGGATAAGGTACGTTCCGGGCGTGAATCTACCGAGAATGCAAGCCTATCCCGGCCTACTTTATAGTTGGCCAACCAAACATTTATATCGTTAACAATATAAGCGGCTGTAATATATACAGTAATCTCCTTAAGTAACTGTCATTCAGTTCATGCCCTGGATATTTGATAGAATCACCCAATCGGACACAACAACAGGTTTCATATAGAGATGTCGAACCAAATTGATGACATAAACACATACATGCAAGATGTGGGACGTAGGGCCAGAGACGCCTCCAGAATACTGGCAGCCGCCAGCACCGCAGAGAAGAACAGCGCCCTGCTTGCCATCGCCGACGATATCGACCGTGGCCGCGCCGCACTAATCCAGGAGAACCAGAAGGATATGCAGGCCGGCGCCGACAAGGGACTGGATGCCGCCCTGCTGGATCGCCTGGAACTGACCCCGGCCCGCATCGACAGCATGATAGAGGGGCTGCGCCAGATCGCCGCCCTGCCCGATCCCATCGGCGAGATCTTCGACATGAACTACCGTCCCAGCGGCATCCAGGTGGGACGCATGCGCGTACCCCTGGGTGTGGTTGGCATCATCTACGAATCCAGACCCAACGTGACCGCAGATGCAGCCGCCCTCTGCCTGAAGTCCGGCAACGCTACAGTGCTGCGCGGCGGCTCCGAGGCCTTCCACTCCAATCAGGCCATCGCCAAAATCATCCAGCAGGCTCTGGAGAAGAGTGGGCTGCACGCCGACGCGGTACAGGTGGTCGCCACCACTGACCGCGAAGCGGTGGGTATACTGATCAGCATGCCGGAGTATGTGGATGTAATCATCCCCCGCGGCGGTCGTGGCCTGATCGAACGTATCAGCAATGACGCCCGAGTGCCGGTGATCAAACACCTGGATGGCATCTGCCACAGTTATATCGATGATGAGACAGATCTGGAGAAGGCCCTGCAGGTCACCTTCAACGCCAAGACCCAACGCTACGGCACCTGCAACACCCTGGAGACCCTGCTGGTAGCAGAGGGCATCGCCGAGGCCCTGCTGCCGGAGCTGGGGGGGATGCTACTGGAAAAGGGGGTGGAGCTGCGCGGCTGTGAAACCACCATGGGCCTGATCGGACAGGCCACAGCGGCCAGCACCGAGGACTGGGATACCGAATACCTGGCGCCGATCCTCTCCATCAAGGTGGTAAAGGACCTAAACGAGGCCATTGAGCACATCAACAACCACAGCTCCGGCCACACCGAGAGCATCATCACCGAAAACTACACCCGCGCCCGGCGTTTCCTGCGCGAGGTGGACTCCAGTTCGGTAATGGTCAACGCCTCCACCCGTTTTGCCGATGGCTTCGAGTATGGCCTGGGGGCCGAGATCGGCATCAGCACCGACAAGTTTCACGCCCGGGGTCCAGTGGGGCTGGAGGGGCTTACCTCGGTAAAATTTATCGTGTTCGGTGACGGGCACATCCGAAACTAACCCCCATGATCGGTATCTTAGGCGGCACATTCGATCCCATCCACCACGGCCACCTGCGTCCAGCCCTGGATGTACAGCAGGCCCTGGGGCTGGACGAGCTGAGACTCATCCCTCTACGCGATCCGCCCCATCGTCGGCAGCCATCCACCACCCCGGAACAGCGTCTGGAGATGGTGCAGGCCGCCATCAGCGGGGTACCAGGTCTTGGCGTAGACCGGCGTGAGCTGGAGCGCGCTGGCAAGTCATACAGCCTCCTCACCCTGCAATCCCTGCGCGAGGAGTTGGGGGAGACCCCCATCTGCCTGATCCTGGGACAGGACGCCTTTAACGGCTTCGCGCAGTGGCATGGACCGGATGAGATCCTGCAGCTGGCACACCTGGTGGTGATGCAACGCCCGGGAGGGTCCGGCCAGAACCCATACCCGGAACGCATAACCGAAGACCCTGATGATCTACGCTCCAACCCGGGCGGCAAGATCTATCTACAGCCGGTCACCCAACTGGATATATCCAGCACCGGAATCAGGGCCATGCTGCAGGCCGGGCAATCGCCCAGCTACCTGCTGCCAGCTGCAGTGCTTGCAATCATCGACCGGGATGGCCTGTACCGGCCATGACTGGTCTCAGGTTTAACGACATTTAACTGCTTATATCCAACTTTTCGTATAGAATTGCCCCTCCTTAGGGAAATAGAGCCTATCATTAGGACAGGCGTGATACCGGCATGACCGGCCCCTCAACTGCAACAGATAGAGATTATGCAAGTAGAAAAACTGCGTGACCTGGTAATAAAGACCCTGGAAGACCTCAAAGCCCGCGACATAAAGGTGCTGGATGTACGGGAAAAGACCAGCATTACCGACATCATGATCATCGCCAGCGGCACCTCTGGACGCCATGTAAAATCCATCGCCGAGGCCGTGGCCTTCCAGTCCAAGCTCGCAGGTGAACCCGTCATTGGCGCCGAGGGTCTGCAGGAGGGAGAGTGGGCACTGGTGGACCTGAATGGCGTAGTGGTCCATGTAATGCAGGCCAAGGTGCGGGACTTCTACCAGCTGGAGCGCCTCTGGTCCATGGACGCCAAGCCTGCTGAAGAGCAGGCCTCAGAGCTGTAACCCAAACCAGCTTCCAGCACCAGACCAGAGACAACTCCGGGTACCAGTGGCGAAGGGTTCAATTACAATTCATCTATGAACATCCACCTGATCTCTATCGGCACCCGCATGCCCAAATGGGTAGAACAGGGCTTCGCCGAATACGCCAAACGCATACCTGTAGAGTGCGCCCTGAAACTGGTAGAGATCACACCCGGCCACCGTGGCAAGGGAGCGGACATCGCCCGGGCGGTACGGGATGAGGGCGAACGCATGCTCAAGGCCATTCCAAAGGACTGCCATATCATCGCCCTGGAGGTAAAGGGTAAGGAGTGGAGCACGGAACAGCTTGCCGGCAAACTGACCGACTGGATGGGCAGCGGACGTGACTTGGTACTGCTGGTGGGCGGCCCGGAGGGGCTGGCCGACAGCTGTAGACAGCAGGCCGATATGCTCTGGTCCCTGTCACCACTGACCATGCCCCACCCCCTGGTCCGGGTGGTCCTGGCCGAGCAACTCTACCGGGCCTGGAGCCTGATGCGCAATCACCCATACCACCGAGCCTGAATAGCACCCGTCCGTAAACAAATAATTAACCGCGAAGAGCACAAGGCGTGCAAAGTTAATACATTGATTAACATGACATTTTCTTTGCAGCCTGTACGGTTTGAATCTGTGTTTCTGGCCGGATACTAGATATATTTACCCAGCACCTCAACCAAGCCTGGCAGCACCGGACAAATTACATCCATTGGCCAATTCTTCTGTATAGTAATAGCAATCGAAGAGCAACAAAAACCCAGCAAGATGCAACCACTACTCCACCTGGCCTCAATCTCCCCCCGCCGTAGCGAACTACTGACGCAGATTGGTGTCGTTCATAGCATAATAAGAGTGGATGTGGATGAGACGCCACACCACGAAGAGTCACCACAGGAGTATGTGCTGCGTCTGGCACAAAAGAAGGCCCTGGCCGGCCAGGCGACACTCGACCGAACCGACCATCCCCTGGTTCTGGCCGCTGACACCTCGGTTGTGGTGGATGGCCGGATATTGGGCAAACCCAGAGACCGGGAACATGCACTGGAGATGATGCGCCTGTTATCAGACCGCAGCCACTGGGTATACAGCGGCGTAGCCTTAGCCGCAGACGGTGTGACAAGCAGCCTGAGCACCAGCAAGGTCAGCTTCTGTCAGATTACCCCGGCACAGGCCTCGGCCTACTGGGAGAGCAGCGAACCTGCAGACAAGGCTGGCGGCTATGGCATCCAGGGGCTGGGAGCCATCTTCATAACCAGGATCGAGGGGAGCTTTTCCGGGGTCATGGGGTTACCACTATTTGAGACTACACAACTGCTACAGCAGGCGGGGATTAACCCGATTATGGACAGATATTAACCGATGAGCGAAGAGATACTTATAAATATCACCCCACCTGAAACCAGGGTTGCGCTGATAGAAAACGGCGTGGTTCAGGAGGTGATCATTGAGCGCAGCTCCAGCCGCGGCATCGTCGGCAACATCTACAATGGTAGGGTATGCCGGGTACTACCCGGGATGCAGGCGGCGTTCGTAGAGATTGGATTGGAGCGGGCCGCATTCCTGCACGCCTCAGACATCCTGCCCCACAACAGTGAGCAGAGTGACAGCGATAATATCACCGACCTGTTGCGCGAGGGCGAGGATGTAATAGTACAGGTGACCAAGGACCCCCTCGGCACCAAGGGCGCCAGGTTAACCACCGGCATATCCATCCCCTCACGCTATCTGGTATTCATGCCCTCCCTCTCGGTGGTAGGCATCTCCCAGAAGATCGATGACGAAGACGAGAGACAACGCCTGCGCGAGGCCATCGATGCCGCCACCCGGGGTGAGGATGGCCGACCCGGCAGATTCATCGCCCGCACCGTGGCCGAAGGCATAGATGAGGAGACCCTATTGCAGGACATGCGTTTCCTGACCCGGCTCTGGAGGTCCATCAAAGAGCGACTGGAGAGCGCCAAACCCAGAGAGCTGCTGCATGAGGACCTACCCCTGGCTATGCGCGCCCTGCGTGACCTGATCAGCCCACAGGTAGAGAAGGTACGCATCGACTCACGTGAGACCTGGCACAAGGCCCAGCAGTTTACCCAGAAACTGATACCAGACATGGCCACTGCGGTTGAGTACTATCCGGGCGAACGTCCCATATTTGATCTCTACGGGGTGGAGGATGAAATCGAAAAGGCCCTCAACCGCAAGGCGGAGTTGAAGTCCGGCGGCTATCTGGTCATTGATCAGACCGAGGCCATGACCACCATCGACGTCAACACCGGCGCCTTCGTGGGTCACCGCAACCTGGAAGAGACCATCTTCAAGACCAATCTGGAGGCGGCACAAACCATATGCCGGCAACTTCGGCTGCGCAATCTGGGCGGCATCATTATCGTTGACTTCATCGACATGCAGGATGAAGAGCATAAACGCCAGGTACTGCGAACATTTGAGAAATGCCTTGCCCACGATCACGCCAAAACCAAGATCACCGAGGTCTCAAGCCTGGGCCTGGTGGAGATGACCAGAAAACGTACCCGCGAATCACTGGAACATGTACTGTGTGAAACCTGCCCCCATTGTGACGGCAGAGGCTCTCTAAAGACAGCAGAAACCACCTGCTACGAGATCTTTCGAGAGATCCTGCGTGAATCCCGCCAGTTCGATGTAGAGTCAATGCTGATTCTAGCTTCACCCAGCGTAGTAGAACTACTGCTGGACGAGGAGTCAACCAATCTGGCAAACCTGGAGGAATTCGTAGGCAAGACTATCCGGCTCCAGGCAGAAACCCTGTATAGTCAGGAACATTACGACATAGTCCTGCTCTAACCCGGCATGACCCGTCCAGCTAATAGGTTACAATCCACATTAACAGCGGTGAAAGAGAGCATGGGGATGATCCAGACAGCTTGCCCACAACCTGCCCCCCCCCTCCAAGAGGTCCAGGCTGGCAGATGATTCACGTACTAAAATCATTTGCCTCCAAGCTGTGGCTTGCCCTGCTTCTGCTCATCATTCTGGGCGGCATCTTCATCGGTGCCACCCGCCTGCTGCTGCCCATCGCAACAGAATACCGGCAAGAGGTCCAGGAGCTGGTCAGCGCAGAGCTAGGACAGAAGGTTGAGATCGGGCAGCTGAAGACCAGTTGGCGAGGATACGGACCCGAACTGATTCTGGGCAATGTGCTATTGCTCGACCCAGAGAGCGGCCTGCCATCACTACGCATCTCCGAGGCACGTATCGGCATCGGCATACTCGACAGCCTGCGCAACCGCGCCATTACCCCGCGTCAGATAACCTTCTATCGAACTCGCATGCTAATCAAGTACCGTTCGGATGGCTCCGTGATGTTAGCCGGCCTGGAGGATATGGAACATAGCAGTGGTGACAGCAGCGCCGCCTTTCTCTTGCCATTTCGCATCAACCTGAAACAGAGCGAAATATTCTGGGAGAACCAGAGTATCAAAGCGGCCCCAGTACATTTTACCGATGTTGATTTCAGCATCACCAACGACGAGAACCGGCATCAGGTCAAAGCCAGCATGCGTCTGCCGGGGAAGGCGCAGGGTAGAGTGCAACTAATCGCCGATATCCAAGGTGAGATCCAAACACCTGGCGCCTGGTTCGGCGAGGTCTATCTGAGGGGAAGCCAACTGGCCATACCAACCATCCTCAATAATCACCTGCCCGAGGGATATACCTTCCAGACTGGCCAGGCCGGGATGGAGTTATGGAGTAACTGGGACAAGGGGCGCATTAGCTCCATGCAGGGGGCAATTGATTTCCAGAACCTGAAGCTGGCCTCTGATCGTCAGATAGACAACACCGGGATCAAACCCATAGAGCTGGAACGTATTGGAGGAAGATTCAACTGGCAACGCACCGATGCAGGCTGGCTGCTGGACGTTGCAGATATAGATTTCATCCGCAACGGCCAGGCCTGGCCCAAATCCAATCTCAGCCTGGCAAGCAGCTATGATCAACAGGGCCATATGGAGTTGGTTTCCGCCTTGGAATTTGTCCGCATCAAGGACATCCTGGCCGCCATCCCGATGTTTCCACTACCATCCAAAGAGCTGGATCGCACCCTCAATTCCATACAACCTGAAGCAGACCTGCACTCCCTGCAACTACGTTTTCAGGAAACCCCGGAGGGCCCCAGATGGTCCGGACGCGGACGACTGGAAGATATCTCCATCACCCCCTGGCAGAGCATCCCCGGGATCAATGGCCTGGACGCAAGATTCTGGCTGGATCAGGACCAGGGAACCATCGCCCTGGAGGGCAAGAGCCTCACTAGCAGCCTGCCACAACTGTTCAGAGAGAAGATAAAACTGGATGAGTTACACGGACGCATACAGCTAAAACGTAATCCCGGGCAGGGCTGGACCCTGGAGACAGAGCGGCTGATCGCCAACAACCAGGATATAAAAACAACAACCAGAATGCGCCTGATGCTCCCCCAGGACCCAACCCAACCACAACTGCTGGACCTGCAAACCGACTTCCGTAACGGCGATGTCAGCGCCACGCCGCGTTATCTGCCAACCACCATCATGCCGGACGATGTGGTGGCATGGCTGGACAAAAGCCTCATCAACGGCCGGGTCCCGGATGGAAGCGCCATCTACCGTGGGGCACTGGATAGGTTTCCGTTTCCCAATAACACCGGACACTTCGAGGTACTGTTCCGGGTCGATGACATGGTACTGAACTATGACCCCGAGTGGCCTCAGATAAGTCAGCTGGCAGCAGAACTACGCTTCCACAACAACAGCCTGGATATCTGGGCCAGCCAGGGAGCCATGCTGGATTCCAGGTTGCACAATCTACACGGCCGGATCGATGACCTGGAAAATGCCTCACCACTCAAGATCACCGGCTCGGCAAGCGGACCATTAGACGATGAACTGAAGCTACTCACCCAAACCCCACTTTCAGATGATTTTGGGACCTTTGCAAAACCCATTGGCGCCAAAGGGAAGGCTGAACTGGCGCTGAACCTGAGCCTGCCCCTAGATGAGGGGGATTTCCGCATCAAGGGCAAGCTCAGCCTTCAAGACTCCACCCTGACCGTAAAAAAATCCAAGGTGGCCTTGAACAAGATTCATGGCACTCTTGAATTCAGTGAAACCGGAGTCACTGCCAAGGATATCAAATGCACCCTCCTGGGCGAAAAGATCAAGCTGAACATCACCCCAATAAAGAAGAGCAGCTCCACCATGGTAAAGGCATATGGGGCCATATCCGGTTCCAGGCTTAACCAGCATTTCCCCAACCTGGGGCTGGAACAACTGGATGGACGCAGCAATTGGTCGGTAAAGTTTGAGATCCCATCCCTGCAAAAAAACCGGGACAAGATGTATACCAAGATAACCGCCTCCTCAGATCTTGTTGGAACCGCCATCAAACAACCGGCACCCATCGGCAAAGGCAAACAGCAAAAGAGACATCTGAGCCTGTCCACCACCATATCCAACAATCCACTAAAACATCTACAGATAGACTATGGCAGGGTGTTTAGTGGCGACCTATTTATCTCCAGCAACAAACAAGGGGCAATAACCCTGGAGCGAGGCAGCGTAATCCTGGGCGGAGGCAAAGCCAGGGCACCCAAAACCAGGCAGCTACTACTGGGTGGCGGACTAAAACGACTCGACATCTCGCCATGGTTAAACAACACCAGGACCAAGAGCCAACTATCCCTACCAAAAATCAAAGGGGAAAATCTGCACTTTGGAACACTGAAATTTGGTGACACCATTCTGAACAACACAAAAATCAACTTTGCCGAGAACAAACGGGCCATAAGCGGAAAAATAAACAGCAGTCTCATGACCGGCAACATCAGGATACCACTCCCGTATAAAAGCAAACCCATAGATCTAAACCTGGATCAGCTCTCAATTAAGCTGAACCAGGATAAACAGTCCACTTCACTTCATACTGGCACAAACAAGGCCGACAGCACCGACCCAAGAGCACTCCCGGGCATCATTCTTTCCAGTAAAAAACTGGTGATTAACGGAAAAAACCTGGGGCCACTGAAAATCGCCGCCAAACGCACCCCAGGAGGACTCATACTGGAGCAGATGAAGATCTCTTCCAAACGCCTGAATATAACAGCACACGGCAACTGGACCAGAAAAGCCAACAAGACCCAGTCACACATCAGGGTAAAGGGTAAAACCGACTCACTAGGAAAACTATTAACCGTGCTCGGCTTTGCACCCAACCTGAAACAGGCGCCAGCAAAAATTGAGGCCAATCTAAGGTGGAGCGGAAGCCCACATCAGTTTAGTAAAACCGATGTCAGTGGACACATGAAGATGCGCATAGGCAAGGGCCGTTTTCTAGACGTAGATCCAGGCCTGGGACGGGTATTTGGCCTGCTCAACATCAGCGCCCTGCAGCGTCGACTAACCATGGATTTTTCCGACACCTTCAAAAAGGGGTTCAGTTTTGATAAAGCAGAAGGGGTATTCGAGCTGGATAGTGGCGATGCCTACACCAATGACCTGATGTTGGAAAGCCCATCCGCCCTGATCGAAATTACTGGACGCACCGGACTGGTCAGCCAGGACTTCGATCAACTGGTGATGGTCACCCCAAGCATATCAAGCACCATCCCTATAGCCGGGGCCCTTGCTGGTGGACCTGCGGTAGGTGCAGCGCTGCTTCTGGCACAAAAGCTCATCGGCAAGCAGGTGGACAAGGTGTCCACAACCAGATATACCATTACCGGCCCCTGGGACAAGCCCAACATCATAAAACAGAAGGCACACGCCAGAAGAAACAGATAAGCCGATCCAACATAGCCAAAGGTGCAATGTAGTTAGTGAAGGGATAAAAAATACTGTATACAGGATTTAGCATCCTGATCGGTGTTGTAAATCTCCCAGTAATGCTATCCTGAAAACTGACACGCATCTTTCTTTATGAACCAATTGAGTTAAAACCCATAGTGACTGAAAAAAACAAAGTGGCCGCCATTCAAATGGCCTCAGGGCCAAACGTAAGCGCAAACCTGCTTGAAGCAGAAAGAATCGTCGGTGATGCGGTTGAGGCCGGCGCAAAAATGGTCGTACTACCGGAAAACTTCGCCTTTATGGGCGAGACCGATGAAGACAACCTGAAGTTCAAAGAAGAACCAGGTAACGGCCCACTGCAAACATTTATAAGTCAACTGGCCGAGCGCCATGATATCTGGATTGCAGGTGGAACCATACCACTGACAGCGACCGCCCCAAACAAGATCAGATCCTCCTGCCTGATGTTCAACGACAAAGGCGAGCAGGTGGCTCGTTATGACAAGATACACCTGTTTGATGTACACCTGCTGGAGACAGACGAAAAATATAGCGAATCCAGCACCATCGAACCAGGCACTGACACCGTGGTTGTAGACTCTCCATTCGGGCGCATCGGCATGGCCATCTGCTACGACCTGCGTTTCCCCGAACAGTTCCGCAACCTGGTGGACGAGGGCATGGAGATCGCAGTCCTCCCTGCTGCCTTCACCGCCCACACTGGCAAGGCCCACTGGCAGCCACTAGTACAGACCAGGGCCATAGAGAACCTGAGCTATATGATTACCGCAGCCCAGGGCGGCTACCATGTAAGCGGCCGTGAAACCTATGGACATAGCATGATTGTAGACCCATGGGGAACCATCCAGGGTCAAATTGCTCGCGGCAACGGTTTTGCCATGGGTGAGATCGATCTCACCCACCTGAACAACACCCGTCGCGCTTTCCCCGCCCTCGAACACAGACAGATAACCTGCAGAATAGATGCCTGAACTGATTGAAATAGCACGCAACACCATCCTTACTCCCTCTGGCCTGACCGACTCCGATCTGGATCGGTTACTGAGCCAGCTGTTGAGCGGAAACATAGATGCAGCCGATGCCTACTTCCAGGCCAGCAGACTGGAGTCCTGGGTACTGGAAGACGGCATCATCAAGGAGGGTAACTTCAATATCGATCAAGGAGTCGGGGTGCGCGCTATAGCCGGTGAGAAAACCGGCTTTGCCTACACCGATGAGATTCAACTGGCCACCCTGCTGGAAGCGGGTGTCACCGCACGCGCCATAGCCAGCAGCGGCAGTGACCGCATGATAAAGGTCAAGGCCACCTCGGCAAAGCATCAACTCTATCAGCCGATCAATCCACTGCAGAGTATCAGCGACCAGGCCAAGATCGATCTACTGCACCGTCTAGACGCAGAGGCACGCCAGCAGGACCCACGGGTAAAACGGGTCATCGCCAGCCTGGTGGCTGCTCACGACGTGGTGCTGGTAGTATCCAGCGATGGCACCCTGTGTGGTGATGTCCGCCCTCTGATTCGTTGCGGAGTGCATGTGATCGCAGAACAGGATGGAAAATTCGAGCAGGGAACCGGAGGCGGTGGTGCGCGTCAGGGCCTGCAGTTCTTCCTGGAACAGGATAAGGCCCTGAGTTATGCCCGGGATGCAGTACGCCAGGCCCTGCTGAACCTGGAGGCAGATGCTGCCCCGGCCGGCACTATGCCGGTGGTACTCGGATCCGGTTGGCCCGGCATTCTGCTCCACGAAGCAGTTGGGCACGGCCTGGAGGGCGACTTCAATCGCAAAGGCACATCCGCCTTCAGCGGGCGCATTGGTGAGCAGGTGGCCGCCAAGGGGTGTACCGTGGTAGATGACGGCACCCTGCCAGGGCGTCGTGGCTCTCTCAACACAGACGATGAAGGCACCCCATCCCAGTACAACGTCTTGATTGAAGACGGCATTCTCAAGGGCTACATGCAAGACAAACTAAACGCCAGTCTGATGGGGGTCGCTCCCACCGGTAACGGTCGCCGTGAGTCTTATGCCCACCTCCCCCTGCCGCGCATGACCAATACCTACATGCTGCCGGGAGAGCGCCACCCGGAGGAGATCATCGCCTCAGTGGAGAAGGGTCTCTACGCAGTAAACTTTGGCGGTGGCCAGGTGGACATCACCTCGGGCAAATTTGTATTCTCCACCAGCGAGGCCTACCTGATCGAAAACGGCAAGGTAACCCGACCGGTTAAGGGCGCCACCCTCATCGGCAGCGGCCCTGAGGCCATGAGCCAGATCAGCATGATCGGCAACGACCTGGAACTGGACGCCGGTGTCGGCACCTGTGGCAAAGAGGGCCAAAGCGTACCGGTAGGGGTGGGGCAGCCAACCCTGAAGATAGACAACCTTACCGTGGGCGGCACCAGCACCTGATGGACGACAAACCTAAGAGTATGAATACGATTGCCGACATAGAGAGACGCCAGGCCAACCTGCAACAGATGGTGGACGACCTGCTGGCCGAGGCAAAAAAACAGGGTGCTAGTTCAGCCGAAGCCGCAGTCAGCAACGACTCCGGCCTCTCTGCCACAGTGCGCATGGGAGATGTAGAGACCATCGAACACACCCGGGACAACGGCCTGGGCATCAGCGTCTACTTTGGACAGCGCAAGGGCTCTGCCAGCACCTCTGATCTAAGCCCACAGGCCATCAAAGACACGGTAAAGGCCGCCTGCAGCATCGCAAGCTACACCTCAGAGGACAACTGCAACGGCTTGGCCGATCCTGAACTGATGGCAACAGAGATCCCGGATCTGGACCTGCACCACCCTTGGCCCATTGAGATCGATACCGCCATTGAGCTGGGCAAGAGTTGTGAAGCTGCGGCACTTAACTTCGCCCCCCAAATAACCAACTCTGAAGGCGCCACCCTCAACACCCATAGCGGACTGCACGTGTATGGCAACAGCCACGGCTTCAGTGGCGGCTATCCCAGCAGTCGACATAGCCTCAGTTGCTCTGTCATCGGCGAAGATGACAGCGGCATGCAAAGCAACTACTGGTACACTTCCGGCCGCGCCAGCAGTGAACTTGAATCAGCAGAGACAGTAGGCAAAAAGGCTGGAGAACGTACCCTAGCCCGTCTCGGCGCACACAAGATAAGCACCAGAGAGGCACCTATCCTATTCCAGGCAGAGATGGCGATCAGCCTGCTACGCAGTCTGATTGGAGCCATCAGCGGTTCCGCACTCTATCGCCAGTCCACCTTCCTGCTGGATCATATGGACCAACAGATCTTTCCGGAGTTTGTACGCATCCATGAGAACCCACTGCTACCACGCGGTCTAGCCAGCGCCCCATTCGATTCTGAGGGGGTGACAACCAAGGAGCGCAACATCGTGGAGCAGGGAGTTCTCCGGGGCTATGTTCTGAGCAGCTACTCCGCCCGCAAATTGGGGATGCAAACCACCGGCAACGCCGGCGGCGTGCGCAACCTTGCCATCGAACCGGGGACACTAGATCTACAAGGCCTGCTCAAAGAGATGGGCACCGGACTGCTGGTAACCGAGATGATGGGGCATGGTGTCAACATGGTAACCGGTGACTACTCACGCGGAGCGGCCGGGTTCTGGGTGGAGAACGGTAAGATCAAGCATCCGGTGGAGGAGATCACAATCGCGGGTAATCTGAAGCAGATGTTTCAACAACTACTTGCGGTGGGAAGTGATATTGATCGACGTAGTAGTGTGCGAACGGGTTCCTGGTTGATTGAGTCTATGACTATTGCTGGGGAGTGATTTCCCAGTTTTCCAGTTCTGCACCAAGTCTCCTATTGAAGAACGGCAAACAGTTTCACAGCCTAACTATTCTGTCGTCTTGATTTAATATCAGCGACTGGCTGCGAAACTAATTACCGAATAGGTAATAATATTAACCCGACCTCATAATATGGAGAGTTCAGCCGTTGTGTACCTGCCGACAGGAAGGCAAAAAGTAACTAAGGACAACAAAACAAGAGCTTATTGCTGGATCTGCTCAAGCTCCTCTTCCGTGAGTAGCCACTCCTCTTCTGCTTTGGTTAGTGACTGGTCTACCCGGGCCTTGTCTGCAAGCAGCTGTTTGAGCTGTGGCTTATTGGCCTCTTCGTATATCTCAGGACGGGCCAACTCAAGCTCCAGATTGTTCTGTTGATGCATCAGCTGTTCTACCTGCTGTTCCAATTTCTTCAAGCGATTGCGCAAAGGTTGTAGCTGACGCCGCTGTTCGGCCTCCTGATGTTTACGATCCTTGCGGGCATTGGCACTGTGTTTGCGGGCATCGTTGCTAACGGTTGACTGTTCATTGCTCTGGGATCGATTGTCCAGCAACCAGCGTGGGTAGTCATCCAGGTCGCCTTTAAACTCATCTGCCTTGCCAGCGTTAACCAACAGTAGCAAATCGGTGGTGGTGCGCAGCAGATGTCGATCATGGGAAACGATCACCATAGCCCCGCTAAAATCCTGTAAGGCAATACTCAAGGCATGACGCATCTCTATATCAAGATGGTTGGTAGGTTCATCCAGCAGTAGTAGGTTGGGACGTTGATAGACCAGCATGGCCAGTACCAGCCGAGCCTTTTCGCCACCGGAAAATGGGGCGGTGGGGCTTTCTGCCCGGTCACCAGAGAAACCGAAGCCACCCAGGTAGTTGCGCAGAGCCTGCTCGATGGCGCTGGGGTCGATCTGGAACAGGTGCTCCAGCGGAGTATGCTCTGGGTGTAGCTGATCCAGCTGGTGTTGCGCAAAATAGCCTATTTTTAGATCCTGTGCCGTTTGCCGTTTTCCGGTCTTGGTTGCGAGTTCACCCGCCAGCAACTTAATCATAGTGGACTTGCCAGCCCCATTAGGCCCTAACAAACCGACACGATCACCTGGAGAGAGGCTTAGGTTCACTCCATCCAGGATGAGTTTATCACTATAGCCGGTGGCTGCCAGCTCCAGTTTTAATAGCGGGTGTGGGGTCTTTTCTGGCAGTTTGAATTCAAAGTGAAACGGTGAATCCACATGAGCTGGGGCGATCAGCTCCATGCGCTCCAAGGCCTTGAGACGACTCTGTGCCTGACGGGCCTTGGTAGCCTTGGCCCGGAAGCGCTCCACATAACTGTGGATATGTGCAATCTCGCGCTGCTGTTTTTCAAATACGGCTTGCTGATTGGCCAGACGTTCTGCCCGGATGTGCTCAAATGCAGAGTAATTACCGGTGTAGAGACTGATCTGGTCCTGTTCTATGTGGGCGATATGACTGGTTACTGCATCTAAGAAGTCGCGGTCATGGGAGATCAGCAGCAGGGTGCCAGCGTAGCTTTTCAGCCAGTTCTCCAGCCAGATAACCGCATCCAGGTCCAGATGGTTGGTGGGTTCGTCCAACAGTAGCAAATCAGAACGACACATCAGGGCGCGGGCCAGGTTCAGGCGCATACGCCAGCCCCCGGAAAAGCTGTTTACCGGATGCTCCTCCTCCCCCGGTCTAAATCCCAGGCCGTGTAGCAGGCGGGCAGCACGGGAGCGGGCGGTATAGCCGCCTATAGTATCCAGTTTTGCGTGCAGTTCTGCCGCCAGTTCACCCTGGTGATTCTGCTCTGCCTGTGTCAGAGCCGCTTCAGTCTCACGCAGTTCAGCATCTCCGTCCATGGCATATTCGATGGCAGCACGCTCATCAGATGGCGTCTCTTGAGCCACATGAGCAATAACCCAGCCCTTGGGACGATAGAACTCCCCCTCATCAGCATGGATCTTATCCAGGATCATAGCAAACAGACTAGACTTTCCGGTACCATTGGCCCCGGTCACGCCAACCCGTTGTCCAGGATGGATGGTGAAGTTAGCGTCAGAAAAGAGGCACCTAGCGCCGCGGCGCAGGCTAAGCTGATTAAATCGAAGCATGATATTTATTATGGCTAAGTCGGTGGAGCACACCGACGGTTTAAAAACTTTGCCACTATGTAACCTACCTCATTTGGAAAGGAAAGCCCTTTTTCTAAAAAATCACTCAAAAGATTCTTATCAACAGCAAAATTGAGGTTTTCCAAGGATCTCAAAAGGAGACGCCTCTATTTTCAATAGAGGCTGTATATTCGATTACTAATCCTATATCCATATAATCTCGAGTTATAACTGAATCTGGTGTTTGAGGGGTTGAAGAAAAGCGGCGTATCTGGTTGATTTGTTGTTGCGAAACAATGAAAACAACCAAAAGGATACGCCACTGTGAAGAAGAATACCGTTGTTGAACTGAAAGGTCGAG
>JAAGZL010000702.1 GCA_024206335.1 Gammaproteobacteria bacterium | reverse complement strand
CCAAGGTCTATTCTGTGTTGTTTCTAAAGTAGCTCCATAAGTTACGTTCGTTCCTACCTCAGCCACTTGTGAACCTTTATCATGTAACACCGCTATAGAATCTATTAAACGACCTGTATCAGAGTTAGGTGCATCACCTTCTTTACTTATTGTGTGACGTTTGCCGTCTTTAGTTCTTAATACAGTCCTACCGCTATTAGATACTTCTTTAATAGACTGAGTAGCTATATTAAGCACATCAAATGCGGTTATCCTAACTGCGTTATCAGTTACAGTTGTCATATCAAGTGAGAACTTGTTTAAAGCGTGTTTAATTTCGTCTAGTCCGGTAATCATTGTGCTACACCTTTTTCAGCGTCAATAATCATCCATTGGTTAGACGATGCAATGTCATCAACTGACCTAATCTGATAATCTTCTGAATTGTGTGTAATCTTCATTTTATAAGTTAATCCTGCTAATGAGCTAATATGAAATTTATACATTGCTTCTGTAGCAATCCTT
>JAAGZL010000055.1 GCA_024206335.1 Gammaproteobacteria bacterium | reverse complement strand
GTTACACCCAGCGGATCAGTTATGCGGCATTTTTTGAGGAAGTTACTGGCCGTAATCCGCTCCAGTGCCGTCATTGTGGTCGAGGGATGGAGTTAGTTCGGTTATATCACCCAGCCAGAGGTGTGTTTTACGATCTGCTGTCACCTCCAGATTAAAACTGTTGGTTATGACGGCGATAACAATTACGCATAGCTAATAGGTCACGAACTTTAGTAAACTAATCCGACTTGCTGTTGGTGCTCATGCTTTGTCGAGAGTGCTTTTTGTTCTTCTGTGGGTGGCCACTGCTGGGCATCATGTAACACTCGCACTATTCGGATGATCAAATCGTTTTCCTGATACACGATGACGTAATTAGCCCAAACGATTAGCCCTCTGGTTCCTTCAATGCGGCCGGGTCGCCCCATTTTTGGAAAATCAGCCAGTTTGGCTACCGTGGTTTCGATTTCATCCTTGATGCGTTGTGCGGCACCGGGGTTGTTGTCAGAAACATAGTCCACAATGGCCAGAATATCAGCACGCGCCAGGGCTAACCATTCCAGTTCAGTCACCGGGGCGTTTGTTGTCGATTAATGCCTGGGCGTCATCCATGACTTGCTTATGCGGGATCGCAGGTTGGGTATCGCTGAGGGCGGCCTGGACTTTATTGCGGAACCAGGTGTCATGGGCTTCCTGGTCCATGGTTAGCCCAGCGGGTAACCCCCCCCCTCTTTCGTGATGCGCGTCAGTAAAATACGACCAGCATCAGAGACCGTCAGGCCGATGTTCGCCAGTTTGTCAGCGGCATCCGCTTTTAATGTGTCGTCCACGCGGACATGTAACATTGACGTATGAGCCACGATAACTCCTTCGGGGTTCACTGTTAGTTAGTGCGCATTGCGT
>JAAGZL010000701.1 GCA_024206335.1 Gammaproteobacteria bacterium | reverse complement strand
GGCATATGCAGGGAGTTGTTGTGCGGGGTCTGAATCTCTCGCCGGTCATGGATATGCTGTAGATACGGCAGATAACTTGATTATTGGGGCGTCGCCAAGCGGTAAGGCACAGGGTTTTGATCCCTGCATACCCAGGTTCGAATCCTGGCGCCCCAGCCATATTATTATTTTGAAGTATTGGTTTTAGCTCTTTGGGCTGCTGAGCCCAGTTATATATTAAAATTAGGAGTCATACCGTGCCAAACAGCGGCATCATGGTCTTTTCCGGAAACTCTAATCCAGAGCTGGTATCTGGTATTGCATCACGTCTGAGACTGCGCCGTGGCAGGGCGGTCGTAGGCAAGTTCAGTGATGGCGAGGTAATGGCGGAGGTTCAGGAGAATGTGCGTGGCCGTGATGTCTACGTTATTCAGTCCACCTCCTGTCCGACCAACGACAACCTTATGGAGTTGCTGGTGCTGATAGATGCCCTTACCTGGGCCTCGGCAGATCGGATTACAGCAGTTATCCCGTACTACGGCTATGCAAGACAGGATCGGCGTCCACGTTCCGCCAGGGTGCCGATTACGGCGCGCCTGGTGGCCAAGCAGCTTGCTGCTGCTGGTGCGGATCGTGTGCTGACTGTAGATCTGCATGCGGATCAGATCCAGGGTTTTTTTGATATTCCGGTAGATAATATCTATGCCCTGCCAATCCTTCTGGGAGATGTATGGCGTCAGAAGTACCCCAATCTGATGGTGGTTTCCCCGGATGTGGGTGGTGTGGTAAGGGCTCGCGCTCTTGCCAAGCAACTGGATGATGCAGACCTAGCAATCATTGATAAGCGTCGCCCGCAGGCCAATGAGGCCAAGGTGATGAATATCATCGGTGACGTAGAGGGTAGGAGTTGTGTGCTGATTGATGACATGGTGGATACGGCAGGTACCCTGTGCAAGGCAGCTCAGGCGCTGAAGGAGCATGGGGCTGAGAGGGTTGTGGCCTACTGTACTCACCCTGTGTTGTCAGGGCCAGCGGTGAATAATATATCCAACTCAGTTCTGGATGAATTGGTGGTATCAAATACCATCCCGTTAATGGCTGAGGCTCAGGAGTGCACTAAGATCAGGCAGATCAGTGTGGCTGAGTTGCTAGCTGAAACTATTCGCCGTATATCGCAGAATGAGTCGGTTAGCTCCCTGTTTATGGAGTAGTGAGTGAGATTTTGCGGGTAGTGGCAGAGTGCCGCCACCCGAAGTAGAGCTGCCTTCTGGTCGCGGAAGAGCGGCGTTTTTTAACCTTAATTGATTTGGAGAAAATCATGAGTAGTGAATTTGAGATTAATGCACAGTCGCGTGAGGATGCAGGGAAGGGTGCGAGCCGCCGCCTGCGCCGAACCGAACATGTTCCTGGTGTCGTCTACGGTGGAAAATCTAAGCCACAGATGATTTCTTTGGTGCATAACGAGTTGATGCAGCATCTGGAAAATGAGGCCTTTTACTCCCATATCCTCAATCTGAATATAGATGGCAAATCTGAGCAGGTGATTCTGAAGGATTTGCAGCGTCATCCAGCTAAGGCCTTGGTGCTGCACGCTGATTTCCAGCGTGTCTCGGCTAAATCCAAGCTGCGTACTAACATTCCACTGCACTTTATCGGCGAGGATGATGCTCCAGGCATCAAGATGGGCGGTGCAATCTCCCACAACATCACCAGCGTTGAAGTTCTGTGTCTGCCTAAGGATCTTCCAGAGTTTATCGAGGTTGATATGTCCGCAATGGAGATCGGCAGCAATGTCCATATGTCAGAATTGAATCTGCCTAAGGGTGTTGAGATCCCTGCGCTGGCTCAGGGTGGGGAGCAGAATATGATTGTGGTAACCCTGCATAGCGGCCACGGTGGTATGGAAGAGGAGGCTACTGATGACGTTGAGGATGGCGTTGAAGCCGCACCTGATGGCGAAGACAGCGAAGGCTGACGTCGCAGTGTGATCTTGTGTGTGGGGTTGGGAGGTGAGTCAGCCTCCCAATCCCTGTCTCAGGATCAAATTATGACCGTATCATCTGCAATCAAACTGGTTGTCGGCCTGGGGAATCCAGGGCAGCAGTACGAGCAAAATCGGCATAATATCGGTTTTTGGTTCGTAGATATGTTGGCGCGCCGGTATAGCGGCGACTTTAAGGTGGAAAGTAAGTTTCACGGGTCGGTCTGCCGCATTCGGGTTGCTGGCGATGAGTGTTGGCTGTTAAAGCCTTCTACCTATATGAATAGGAGTGGCCAATCTGTT
>JAAGZL010000700.1 GCA_024206335.1 Gammaproteobacteria bacterium | reverse complement strand
CTCAAAACGTCGTTTTCTGTATTATTCTAAATCCTTGGTTCTAATACCTTCACTGAGGCTACTTCGGACTAAATTCGGTCAGAATTGAGATATCCATAACAATTTATCTCATACTTGGTCCAACGGCTGAGATCTAAGCTTTGTTTTTTTAACGGCTCAAAACGTCGTTTTCTGTATTATTCTAAATCCTTGGTTCTAATACCTTCACTGAGGCTACTTCGGACTAAATTCGGTCAGAATTGAGATACCCATACCAATTTATCTCATACTTGGCCCAACGGCTGAGATATAAGCTTTGTTTTTTTCCCGGCACATAACGTCGTTTTCTATATTACTCTAAACCCTTGGTTCTAATACCTTCACTGAGGCTACTTCGCACTAATTTCGATTGGAACTGCGACAACCATACCAATTTATCTCATACTAGGCGCCGCGATAGAGATATAAGCTTTGTTTTTTTCACGGCTCAATACGTCGTTTTCTATATTATTCTAAATCCTTGGTTCTAATACCTTCACTGAGGCTACTTCGGACTAAATTCGATCAGAATTGAGATATCCATACCAATTTATCTCATACTTGGCCCAACGGCTGAGATATAAGCTTTGT
>JAAGZL010000699.1 GCA_024206335.1 Gammaproteobacteria bacterium | reverse complement strand
GCATCCTCGGTCCGGGACAAAGAGTGCAAAAGAATATGGATATCTTTCCGGTGAGGTTCAGGGAAGTAGTGGCCACGTACGCGTGCGAGTGAGTGCTTCATCAGCACGTGTGGATTATGTCCGTGCCTACCTACCAGAAGCTAATGGAGGGAAAACCATGAACGGATCTGTGAGTTATTCGTATATGTTGCCGGTTAGAACGTTCTGAAGGAAGCAAAAAGTGATCGCAAGGGAGCAGAATATGGTGCTAAAAAACATACGGCTTGAGCGAAGTAAGGCGAACGGAATGATCGTGACGTTTATTCTTTGTGGATCTGTGATGAACTGCCGTCTTGCTGAAGCCCAGAAGCCGCAAATATCTACCGCAAAGCAGAAACAAGACGGTGGGCGAGACACAGGAGACCGCCAGCTTAAAAAGAGCGGTGGACAAAAAGGTGGTGGACAAAAAGGTGGTGGACAGGGCGGTGGTCTTTTCCGGCTGCTTGATATAAATCGTGACGACATGCTCTCTAAGACAGAGATTAACAATGCATTCAATGTGTTAAAGATGCTCGATGTAAACAGGAATGGAGTTTTGGATCCTCAAGAATTGGTAGTGCGTGGTGGTGGAAGTGGCAAAGGTGGTAAGAAAAAAAGAACGGTAGGTGAAAAATGAATGCGTATACATTTGCCCCGATATATGCAGCTGTCCTTTTCAGCGTCACTGGAACGTCATTAATGGCTGCTGAACAACCGAATATTCTTTTTATGATGTCGGACGATCAGGCCTGGAATGGCCTATCAGTGCCAATGCATCCTGCTATTCCATGGTCGAAAAGCTCGATTGTGGAAACACCAAATCTTGAAAAATTGGCAGCGCAAGGAATGAGGTTTTCAGCAGCATATGCTCCTGCTTCTGTGTGTTCACCCACCCGAATAAGTCTTCAGACCGGAAAGAGTCCTGCAGCATTGCACTGGACCAAAGCAGCGGGACCAGAAGCCGGTCACAAGCTCATTGAGCCGCGTAATGCAAGGGAAATTTCACAGAGTGAAACAACAATCGGGGAGCTTCTGCAAACCGCTGGTTATGTGACGGCGCACTATGGGAAATGGCATATCAATGGTGGTGGTCCTGCCGCCAATGGGTATGACGAAGGTGACGGAGATATAGGGAATGAATATGCCCATCAGTATGCCGACCCGAATCCTGCTGATATCGTCGGTATGGCAAAACGGGCAGCCCTGTTTATGGAAAAGAGTCAAAAGAGTGGGAAGCCATTTTTCATTCAGATGTCGTGGCATGCTCTTCATGCCCCCCAGAATGCCATGAAGGAAACGCTTTCTAAGTATGCAAAAAAGATGGGAAGTAGTGTTGAGGAAAAGCGTGTTGGGAGTGCCGCAATCGCTGAAAACCTCGATGCCGGAGTTGGTTTTGTTCTGGATGCCATCGAATCGTTGGGTCTCACAGAATCGACGTATGTCATCTATATGTCTGATAACGGCAGCGGTGGTGGTGGTGGAAAACGAAGTGGCGAGAAGGGACGGCTATCAGGTGGTAAAGGGAGCGTATGGGAGGGTGGAATTCGCAGCCCCATGATCATCCGCGGTCCTGGGATACCGGCTAACTCCTGGTGTCATGAACGAGTTGTT
>JAAGZL010000698.1 GCA_024206335.1 Gammaproteobacteria bacterium | reverse complement strand
TCGATTTACGTTTACCATACCCAACCAACCCAATCAGGGCTGTACCGAATAGCCAGATGGCTGCGGGGACTGGGACGGGTGATAATGTATTTGCGACCAGGAGAAAAGATGCTTCGATCTGGGGGGTGGGATTTCCCGTCCAATCCGCCGCCGTACTAAACTGGTGTTCTGTGACTTGACCATTATAGAAAGCCATCCAACCGTAATTTCCAACCGCGTCGTCTATGAACATGGCCCCGTCGAACCCTCGGGAAGCGTTATCACCAAAATTACCATCACCATACGCCTCTGATGTCTCCGCATACATATGCTTGTCCCACTCGAAATTCCAATGAACCCACTCTGATATCGCTGCCTCGAAAAATGTTTTCGCCTCCTCCTTATCCGCGATGTGATAACCCTCGTGTGTGCCATCACCCATGAGCTGCTGTCTCTCATCTTGAGTTTCGCCCGCTAACAAATCCCAACCCAAATAAGTTTGTTTGCCTCTCGTATTAGTTATAATATTCG
>JAAGZL010000697.1 GCA_024206335.1 Gammaproteobacteria bacterium | reverse complement strand
CACTTGAGGTTATTTGTCATTTTTCAAATAATAAGGGGTGGAACTACTAGGTTCCACCCCTTTTACCTTTAATGCCTGACCTGTATAAGGTCAATGTCCTGATATTACTTACACTCTGAAGGTACGTATCTCGCAGGTATGTCACCAGCGTTAACTGGCAAGCCACGTGCTGTAGCAACTGTAGTGGTGGCAGAACCGCAAGCCCAGTCAATACTGCCAACAGTACCTGCCGTGAGGACGGTATTGTTAATCGATGGGGTCAATACAAGAGTGGTGGCGTTAATAGCTGCAGACGCGGCATTATTAAAGGTGACTGTAACCACGCCTGTGGCAGCATCGATATTAATACTCGCAACGTACTTGGATGCTGAATTAGAGGCGTTATAGCCAGCTGCCGAGGCCGCCAAACCAGTTGCTTCGTTAGCCTGCCAGCCTTCTGAAACAGATGCCTTAGCTGAAGTTGCCAGTACCAGACCTTCAGTAACCTTGGCGCGAATTGTGTAATCCTGGTAAGCAGGCAAAGCGATCGCTGCGAGAATACCGATTATCGCGACTACGATCAT
>JAAGZL010000696.1 GCA_024206335.1 Gammaproteobacteria bacterium | reverse complement strand
CACTTGAGGTTATTTGTCATTTTTCAAATAATAAGGGGTGGAACTACTAGGTTCCACCCCTTTTACCTTTAATGCCTGACCTGTATAAGGTCAATGTCCTGATATTACTTACACTCTGAAGGTACGTATCTCGCAGGTATGGTACCTTGGTTAACTGGCAAGCCACGTGCTGTAGCAACTGCAGTGGTGAGAGAACCGCAAGCCCAGTCAATACTGCCAACAGTACCTGCCGTGAGGACGGTATTGTTAATCGATGGGGTCAATACAAGTCTGGTGGCGGCAATAGCTGCAGACGCGGCATTAGTAAAGGTGACTGTAACCACGCCTGAGGCAGGAGTGATAACAATACTCGCAACGTACTTGGATGCTGGAAGCGTGACGTTATAGGCAGCTGCCGCGGCCGCCAAACCATTTACTTCGTCAGCCTGCCAGCCTTCTGAAACAGATGCCTTAGCTGAAGTTGCCAGTACCAGACCTTCAGTAACCTTGGCGCGAATTGTGTAATCCTGGTAAGCAGGCAAAGCGATCGCTGCGAGAATACCGATTATCGCGACTACGATCAT
>JAAGZL010000695.1 GCA_024206335.1 Gammaproteobacteria bacterium | reverse complement strand
TGATCACTAGCGAAACCCGCTTGATATACTATTACATCGCCATCTATAAGTTCTTTCATATTGTTGCCTCTAAACAGCACATCCTTGTGTATTAAAATGTTACTGAGTATTTTGACTCTGCCCAAGCAGTGCCACAGCTTCCGATGCTTCCTTCTCTACATCATCACCACATGAGTAAGCTTCAAAGTACTTAGCAGTGTTGATAACAAGTGCAGTGCGCTCATCTATTAGCATCTCATCAGCCAATAAAGAACAATAATTATTAACGAGTACTGTTGCGTGCGCCAAACTATTTTGACGTACAATGCTTCGTTGTCCATCTAAAGGTGGAATAGGGAATGTTAACCCATACGCACCTCCCCCTTTCTTGGGGGCACTGGGTGCAGCAGTGACTGCGCCTGTATTTCCTGTCTTGATAACACCTGCTTTATCAATGTTCGTCCACGTGCCATTAACAACGGTACCAAAGGTGACCTCTTCACCTGCTACCAATGTATCAATGTGTGCGGCCACGGGATCAAAACACCCGTACTTACTGCCATTAACTCAAATGTTAGAGCCCGCGCCCTTACCTCGATCGTTTCCTTCTTGTACTCTGCCTGTTACTTGTGTCATGCTTATTTCCTGTGTCAGCGATCTGTTTTATGCGGAGCG
>JAAGZL010000694.1 GCA_024206335.1 Gammaproteobacteria bacterium | reverse complement strand
TTCATCTATTATCACCAACCTGTCTTCACCAAAATCAACTTTCGCCCCACCCGTCACTGTTAAGGTTTCAAATTGATGTACTCCGATTAATTCATTACCGATCACGCCAACAAGATCATCAGCGGTGTATATCGTCAGCTCGTTCGCCGTATTGGTTTCAATTACGTAAAGTGCGCTACTGTCTTCTGACGCATCCAGGTCAACACTTATACCATCAAGGCCCCAGTCATACATTGCATCCGATGGTCGCCATGGCTCATCCGCCACTTCGATGCGCCAGACACCAGATTCAACTTCTTCTACGTTGGTAATCGTATGACGACCGACACTGCGGATCGGTGTGCTATTGTCATTGGCGATATTACCGTCATTATCAACCACTAAATGTCCATAGCTTTCAACCGGGTCTTGCAGGTAGACCGTGCCGGCTCCAGCGATATTGTTGTCTTCCGATGCGGCTAGATAACTTCCCGTAAACCCTGTTCGGTCTTCTGCATAGATGCTGATCCGACCTCCGGTGCCAGCGGAATACGACCAACTACTAGTGTACATATTCCCACCGCTGGCGCTTAGCTCCCCCTGACCGCTGAGGGTTTTTACGTCCAGATGGATCGAACCGCCTGAACCACCATAGTAATAACCGAGTAAACCATCTGCTCGTATGGCACCATCGAGTTGCACGCTATTTGCGATAATGCTGACTATGCCACCACCGGCACCGTTAGAACTGCTGTTATAATAATAACCTCCGCTACCGGCAAAGCGTGCCCATTGATAACGCCCATAGGTGCAATCTTCCGTAATATTGGCGCGGATTCCGCCATGACACAGGATTGGATCGGTACCAAAATCAGGGCCACCATAGTAGGGGGAACCATTGCTACCCGGGTAACCTTGACCACTAACATCCAGCGCCGAACCTAGATCAATGCTCAGCAATCCGGTTACATTAATATCCAGGGGATAAATATCGCCAGTGGTTTTATCTCCCACTTGTGAACCCAGGGTACTCGACTCCAGGGTCATATCTCCACCCACTTCCAGGGGCGCTACCAGTTTCACGGAACTATTGCTGAGTGTCATATCACCAGGTACTGTCAGCGGTAGCGCAACTAATAACTCGACAGAACTATTGCTTATAGTCATATCGCCAAGTACGGTCAGCGATGGCGCGACCAGTTGCCCGGAGGTAATATCCGATAGCTCGAGACTGTTAAAGGTTACGGCTTCGGTAATCTCCAGTTCGCCATTGTTATGCAACATATTCTTCACAAAGGTTTCATCAGCCTGCGCCACTGTTAACCGGCTACCGGCATCTATCGATGAGTTCACTTCATCTATTATCACCAACCTGTCTTCACCAAAATCAACTTTCGCCCCACCCGTCACTGTTAAGGTTTCAAATTGATGTACTCCGATTAATTCATTACCGATCACGCCAACAAGATCATCAGCGGTGTATATCGTCAGCTC
>JAAGZL010000693.1 GCA_024206335.1 Gammaproteobacteria bacterium | reverse complement strand
ACAACTGATTCTATTGATTTTATGACAATCTATGAAATTATAGGGATAAAAGATGCTATCTGGTGTTTAAAAGTTCTTGATTATAGAGATTATTGTCTATTTTTAGCTGACGTTGCTGAGTCAGTATTACCCCTTTTTGAGGCTGAATACCCTGATGATAAACGACCTAGACAAGCAATTGATGGGATTAGAGCTTGGCATAATGGGGATATAGATAACGAACTATTATATTTATTATCTGATGCTGCTTTTAATGCTGCTTATAATGCTGCTGCTGATGCTATTTATTATGCTGCTGCTGCTGCTTATGCTGCTGGTTTTGATGCTGCTTATGCCGTTAATGTTATCCGTGCTGCTGGCTCAGATTGGGAAAAAATAGAAGAATTATTTATTAGACATTTTGGAGAGTGACAATGAAAACAACACTAACAGAAATTCTTAAATACAATCCGAGTGAACGATTAAAACAGTATTTATCTTTACTCAATTCAACTACTTATATTGATT
>JAAGZL010000692.1 GCA_024206335.1 Gammaproteobacteria bacterium | reverse complement strand
TGGTGGGCCATGAAGGATTCGAACCTTCGACCAATGGATTAAGAGTCCACTGCTCTACCAGCTGAGCTAATGGCCCATGATTGGGGTGGATAATGGGACTCGAACCCACGACGACCGGAATCACAATCCGGGGCTCTACCAACTGAGCTATACCCACCATTATCTGGCGTTTACTACATCATCCTTGAATCTGCTGCTTACGACTTGGCTAACAAAAATCCGAATATAAGCCACGGGCACCATATTGGCACGCCCGGCAGGATTCGAACCTGCTACCCTCGGCTTAGAAGGCCGATGCTCTATCCAAATGAGCTACGGGCGCATGGCCGATGAAAAACTGGTCGGGGTAGAGAGATTCGAACTCCCGACATCCTGCTCCCAAAGCAGGCGCGCTACCAGACTGCGCTATACCCCGTTATTCAGTTTTTTCGCACCTCGGCGAAGAGCGGAATAATACGCAGACAAACGCTTGCCGTCAACGATGAATTATCAATTTTAATCCACTTTTTGGTGGACATAAGACCCTATTTCAGTATCATTCTGCTCTCGCCTCCACAGTTTGCCAATAGGGCAGGAATAACCAGCATGAGTGCACAGATTATAGACGGCAAAGCAATCGCCGCCGAGATTAGACAAGAGATCAAAGCCACCGTATCCGAGATGCTATCTCTAGGTAGGCGCCCACCCGGGCTGGCCGTGGTGCTGGTGGGTGAAGACCCCGCATCCCAAGTCTACGTTCGCAATAAGGAGCGTTCATGTGAAGAGGTCGGGTTCCTGTCGGAACTGCACCGCCTGCCGCCTGATGTGAGTGAGAAGGCCCTGCTGAAGATGATTGACGACTTGAATGAGCGCGATGAGATCGACGGCATCCTGGTACAACTGCCACTGCCAGAGCAGATAGATGAGGAGAAGGTAATCGAGCGCATCATACCCACCAAGGATGTAGATGGCTTCCACCCTTATAATGTTGGCCGCCTGACACTGAAAATGCCAATCATGCGCCCCTGCACCCCCAAGGGTGTTATGACCATGCTGGAACGCACCGGGCAGAAGATTGAGGGTATGGACGCGGTCATCATAGGCCAGTCCAACATCGTAGGCCGCCCCATGGCC
>JAAGZL010000691.1 GCA_024206335.1 Gammaproteobacteria bacterium | reverse complement strand
GGAGCGGCAACGAGCTTGCGAGGTTGTCGCGCAGTGCCAGTGACCGGGACGACCGGGGCAATAACAGGTTGTCGAAGATCGAGTGCGTTTTGGGGACTGGGATGTCCCAAAACGCATCACGAGATCAAAGACTCGCTTAATCCCTTACTGAAATCCGGCTTATGGTCAGAGTAACAAAGCTCCATACCATACTAAATACACTAGAATATGTCTGGGAAATAATCCAGCATTGTTTCTCCATGGTGGGGTAAATCTGACACCTGCTGTCCGACTCAAGTATGGGTTACCACAGGTTATCCTGCTTCCTTGGAACTACCCTCTCTGAATACCACACGGTAGCCGCGCTTGGCCTGCATGTCACGCAGCCTGGACATGGCCTGCTCTGCCTCATCCCGATGTTTGAAATAGCTGCGTTTCACCTGGCCGCGGCCGCCCTGAAAGCCGGATTCACGCACCAGTATCCAGCTGCCAAGGAGGTCCTTCTGCAGATGTAGCTGATAAAAGCGCAGTGGCTGATCCTGGCCCTGTATGGTTTGCATGTAGATTCGCATGCCGGCTATGGTATACCTTGTAATAAATGTGGGCTAGTGGGCCATGATACCTGTTATCAGGCCAATTTTACCAAGGGTCGGAGTCGATTGTTACCGGATTGAGAAAACGGCATCTATTTATGAATGTAATCGACCCCGACCCCAAACCATGAATAGTTACCAAACAGTGACCGGATTCTTTCCCCCTCTTTCATGCCTTGATGTTGCTGGCAGTGCAGATGATATTGCCCTGGTATACGCTGAGCATGAACTCAGTTATGGGGCTCTGTTTAGAGAGGTGGAGGGAGTGGTCTGCCATTTGACCGGGCAGGGGATTCAGTCGGGGGATCTGGTGGCGTTGCAGTCCAGTTCATCTCTGCTCTCTGCCCGAATGGTATATGCGGCGCGGTTGTTGGGGTTGACCCTGTTTCCACTGGATCCGGCCATGGCCCGGGAGCGGCGTAACCGGTTGCTGTCCGAGGTGGGCTGCGCCCTTCTGGTAACTGATGTGGAGTTGCCTGATCTGCCTGCAGGGATAAGGGTGATCTCTGTGCCACCATTTGTAGAGACTGCTGAGACCGTTACCGCAGTTGAGATGACTACTGCGCAAGAGATCGATGCTATCCAACTCATCATTGCCACCAGTGGTACCGAAGGCAGGCCCAAGGGGGTGATGTTATCCGGAGCCAATCTGGCGGCAAGTACTGTGGCGGTACGGCAGAGGTTGGGGCTGGGGCCTTCGGATCTCTGGTTATGCTGCCTGCCGCTGTTTCATATCGGTGGTCTCTCTATTCTCTACCGCTGTCTGGATGCCGGGGCCGGGGTGGTGCTGCATCAGGGTTTTGATGCACCAGAGGTGTGGTCTGATCTCCGGCGTCGCTGGGTTACACATATCTCTCTGGTGCCTGCCATGCTGGCGCAGTTGTTGGATGTTGCTCAGACCCAGTCGCCACCAGAGAGCCTGGGTGTGGTGTTGGTGGGGGGAGGGCCGCTGGAGCCCGGGCTGGCGGCACGGGCCCATGCCATGGGTTGGCCGCTGTGTGTGAGTTACGGTATGAGTGAGACCTCATCCCTCTGTATCAGTCAGGACGGTGTGACGGCGGGCATGGTCTCTGGTGAGGTGGGCCTGCCCCTGGAGGGGTTTGAGCTGGCCATATCGGAACGGGGGCGGATCATGCTGCGCGGGCCTGCAGTGATGCAGGGCTATGCCAATCCGACACGGTCTCCCGGCCAGGGGCTGCTGGATGGCGGCTGGTTTGAGACCGGAGACCTGGGGGAGCTGGATGGGACGGGACGACTCAGGGTGCTGGGGCGGGCCGATGACCTGTTGGTATCCGGGGGCAGAAGTATCCATCCACAGGAGGTGGAGGAGCGGCTTGCGTCCTGTCCCGGGGTGGGTGCGGTGGCGGTTACCGGGCAGGTAGATGAGCGTTGGGGCGAGGTGTTGGTGGTCCTGTATACGGGTGGGGTGTCGAGTGGGCAGTTGCAGGAGTGGTGCCGTAGCAATATCCCTTCTCCCCTGCGACCCAGAGTTTTTATCCGAGTATCGGAGTTGCCGCTGAATGGTATGGGCAAACTGGATCGGAGGCGACTCTCGGCTCTGGTGGATCAGGGGTAGGGTGTAAAGCCCAGGCCGGGTGTGGAGGGGATGGTGATAAGGCCGTGGTTGATCTCCGGCCCGGCCCCCAGGTCCCGTTGCAACCACTCGCCGGTTCCTAGTCCGTGACACAATTCTGCCGGGCTATCCAAGGCGGCAGCAAGCTGGGTGGCGGCCCAGACTCCGGCGGCGCTATCTACGCTGCTGGTTATCACGCTCTCGATTCCCAGCTCTCGGGCGCGCAGAGCAAGGCGCAGGGTGGTCAGCGGCCCACCCAGAGACATTGGTTTTAGAACAAGGCGGCGCAGGGGGTGGAGTTGTGACAGATCATTCACCGCCATCTGAGCAACGGTCTCATCCAGTGCCAGGGTGATGTCGGTTTCCCCCTGGAGTTGTTTCAGACCTTCTATGCTGGGGTGTGCCAGTGGTTCTTCCAGAGACTCTATGGGGAGGCCTTCAAGCTGGTTGATAAATGATCTGGCTGTGGCCGGCTCCCAGCTGCGGTTCGCATCCAGTCGGAGCTGGGCGTTGTCTGGCAGGGTGTTACATAGGAGCTGAAGCTGTCTTATCTCCTGTTGTGGATTGGCAATACCAACCTTTAGCTTGAGGGTGCGGTATCCTTGGGTCAGGGCGGTCCCAGCCCGTTCCACTACTTCATCATCCAGGGTGCCCAGAGCGGCATTGACCCGAACAATAGGATTTGATGCCGGGTTCAGCCATTTGTGTAGGGGTAGCTCCTGGTGTTTTGCCACCAGATCCAGCAGTGCGGTCTCCAGGGCGCAGCGGGAGGCCGGGAGAGATCCAGGGGCGGGTAACCGCTCCAGTGCCTGTTCAGGTGTGATTCCGGTCATACCAGGGAGTGCCGACACCAGGGAGGTGCATGCTGCAGATGCGGTTTCGGTTTCGGTACCGTGGGTAGGGAGCGGGGCGCAGTCACCATATCCGGCTATACCATCCGTGTCCTCCAGTTCCAGTAGCCAGCCCTGTCGAGCCTCAAATGTCTGGCTGCCACTGCGCCACTGCCGCCGCAGGGGCAGGGCGTAGGGTGTGAGGCGGCTGTGCGCAATGTTCACTTTAATCCATGGGTCAGGATTTCAGTGCGGCCTGTACCCGTAACAGACGTGAGCGTACTTCGCCCGCCAGTTCGGCCAGCTCAGCATTATCTGTGAGGCCGAGTATCGCCTGTGGGTCCATGAAGGTTACTGTGACCGATCCCTTGTCGTTTTCTCTGACCACAACATTGCATGGCAGCAGGGCACCGATCTCCGGGTCCATCTCCAGGGCGCCGTTGGCCAGTTGTGGGTTGCATGCCCCAAGAATTTTGTATGGAGGTTTGTCTATATCCAGTTTAGCCTTGAGGGTGGCGGCGACGTTGATCTCGGTCATGATGCCAAATCCTTCCTGCTTCAGGGCCGCTATCACCTGTTGTTCTACCTCGGGGGGGCTGCCTGGGATCTCGCTGGAAAAATAGTACATGGGGGTTTTCCTCTAGGGTAGATTGATGTGAAATCTGCTGCCGAATAAAACGCCTGCCAGAGGCAGGCATTTTATTCGTGACGTAGCGGGTTTTATTCCCGTATTGCTAATTTTACAATTCGCTATCTATACCGTAATCCTTGCCATAGTTCTCCACCACGAAATCGATGTCCTTGTCGCCGCGGCCGGAGAGGTTGATCAGGATGGATCCCTTCTCTCCATTCTTGGCCATGCGTACGGCCTGGGCCACTGCATGCGCAGACTCAATGGCGGGTATGATTCCCTCCAGTCGTGAGAGTTCGAAGAAGGCGTCTATTGCCTCTTTGTCATCAACCGTTTCATAGATTACACGTTTGATATCCTTCAGATAGCTGTGCTGAGGCCCAACCGATGGATAATCCAGGCCGCTGGCTACGGAGTAAACCTCCTGGGGTTCGCCCTCTTTGTCCTTGAGCATGTAAGATTTGAAGCCGTGCATCACACCTGGTTCACCCTTGGTGAGGGTTGCAGCGTGTTCACCGTCGGTGTCCAGATCCCTGCCGGATGGTTCGCAGCCCATGAGTTTGACTGACTCATCATCTAGAAATGCGCTGAACAGCCCCATGGCATTAGAGCCACCACCAATACAGGCCACCAGGTTATCAGGCAGGCCTCCAGTCATCTCTGCAAACTGTTTCTTGGCTTCATTGCCGACGATGGACTGGAAGTCCCGTACCATCATGGGGAAGGGGTGCGGTCCCACCACGGAGCCGATGGCGTAGAGTTGGGTTACCGGGTCTTCCAGGTAGCCACCAAAGGCCGCATCCACTGCCTCCTTGAGGGTCTTGCGGCCGTGGGTGGCCGGGATAACCTTGGCACCCAGGATGTGCATGCGTACTACGTTGGGGTGCTCTTTGATGATGTCCACTTCACCCATGTAGATGTCACATTTCAGACCTACCAGAGCGGCGGCGGTGGCCAGGGCCACACCGTGCTGTCCGGCACCGGTCTCGGCAATCAGCTTCTTTTTGCCCATCTTCTTGGCTAGTAGTGCCTGGCCCAGACAGTGATTGATCTTGTGGGCGCCGGTGTGGTTTAGGTCCTCGCGCTTGAGGTAGATGTCGGTACCATACTTGGCTGACAGGTTCTTGGCATGAAATATGGGGCTGGGACGGCCCACGTAGTGTTTATACAGATCAGCCAGCTCGGCCAGAAATGCAGGGTCTTCCCTGATTTTCTCGTAGGCATCTGTGATCTCATCAATAATGGTCTGCAGCTCTGGTGGAATGAAGCTGCCGCCATACTCTCCGAAGTAGCCGTCTTTGTCTGGTAGCGGGTGCTGGAATGTATTTTTCATTCTGACTCCTGATTATTATCTAGTATCTGTCCAGGAAGAGTAACTCTCGCCAAGACGCCAAGTTATAACTCATTGTCACCAGTGTACGTACAATGGTTTTATTCGCGCCTTTGCGTTGTTGCGCGAAAAATCATGTTGTTTCCGGTCAGGAGCCATTCGCTCCAGGTATTGGCTTTGGTTGGCAGATTGGCCACAGTACCATCCAGAAATTAACTGTTGGGCAATAAAAAAGCTGCGCCCATCAGGTAAAACTACATTCGATGGGCGCAGCTTTCAACTTTCATTTGGATCTGGATCAACGAGTGCGTTTGCACACTCCTTCTGGAAAGAAGAAATTAAT
>JAAGZL010000054.1 GCA_024206335.1 Gammaproteobacteria bacterium | reverse complement strand
TATAACTACTTCTACCTCTCTATATTTATACTCTCTGCCTTGCTCAAAAAGTACGAACTCATCCCCGGAGATACGGAACAATTTAAAACCAGTATTACCAAAATAGGTTTGAAAAAGAAGTGCCAAGTTCGTTAACACTTCATTTCCAACAATTGGTCCATACAATTCGTTGATAGTTTTAAAAGAATCAATATCAAATATAATAAGCGTAAACTTATCTACCCCTACAAAATCCTTTTGTAATGCTCTTCTACTGTTCAATCCTGTTAAATCATCCACATACAATTGAACCTCAATCTTGTGATAGAGTTTTATTATCTGCCTGCTAATGAAACCTGCCAAATAAAGCGTCAATATAATGATAATAAGGCTTATAGCTATTTCTATATAAAGGAATTTAATTCGCGCTCTTTCAATCTCATTTTCAAAGTAGTCATTTTTTTTATCTAAATATGCTTGCACCTTCCCTACATGCTCTAAAAGGTGCCCAATTCTAGCTGGAATAGTCAGGTTAAACTCTCTTATCTCTCTTACTACTGGAAGAATTGGTGTTTGACGCTTTTTTAAAGAGTCATCTCTTAAATCCAAAAGCCTCATCAAATGAACAATACTTTCTTGAACCTTATTTAAATGCAGATAAATTGGTTTTATTTCCTCCTCACCAACATTTAATGTACTAGCAAGATCCTTAATAAATTCAACATCATTTGTAACTTTTCTATTAGCTACCACTCTTTGTTGTGGATTTCTTGTAGCCGCTGTTATCTCAAATATATCTGCTTTTAAACCAACAACACTATTTGTAATATCTTTTGAAACTCTTATATGACTCTCTATTAAAGTATGTTTTTTGAGATATTCATTCATCTGACTATCTAATAAAACATGCATTAGTAAAAACAATCCCACACCGAAAATAAAGACAGAAACAAGCAATAACAAATATTTAAAGAGTTAGTTTAAGTGCAAACCGCAGTATGATTGAGCTTTATCTCACCTACCAAAATTAGAGGAGCACAACAAGATACATACAGCTTATCTGGGAAGAAAAACTTCTAATATACACAAAACAATAGCAAGACTTAATCAACTAATACAGTCATAACATTAAAACTCTTGGGGTTTTATTCCCCGCTGCTTGTGGCGATTAATAAACATTGTGATGAAATCTATGTATTTTGGGCAATTCATCTTAATACCCGTCAGCTTGCTGCGGGGTAGCTTGTTCGCTATAGATCGACCCATCAGCCAAAAAATCACATGTAATATTGATTATCATAACCTCCAAAAAGAAACACCACGCCTAACTGAACAACATCAACGGACTAAGACCGATTACGTATCAGCAATACCATCCATCCTGCTGTTAAAAAGCAGTTCAGGCATTATTTAGAGCCCAGAACAAATCAGCCTGTTATCGTACCAGCTGCACTCAACCGGCAGCAGTTGTAGTAGTAGTGCATCCCATGCTACACAGAACCCATCGATAACAGATGTCCCCTCATGCCGCAAGGAACCACGCCTCACCACCACAACAAGGCAGATACGGACCCATTTCATGAGCCTGCCTGGCAAGCCTCACTCAGACACAACTAACACCCTTAATCTGTGCGGACTACAGATTACACAGAGAAAGTCAAGCCGCACATCCATATCAGTTTTATCCCTATTCATTGTAACCAAACGACAGTGGCCTTCCAGGTCATTCGCACATTATCGCTTATAGAAAAAACGAGGTGCTTCTAGGACAGAAGCTTGCTAGGATTCCAGGTCATATGAAACAAATAGAATATATAAGAGAAATACTAATTGGGATCACTACTGGGCTACTGGTGTTTGCACTCTCTTTTACGCCTCCACTCCAGAGATTGGACCGCATAACTTACGATTTAAGCATTCGTCTCGCAGATCGAAAGGTTAGCGACAACGTGGTGGTGGTGGCTATTGATGATTATAGTATCGCCAATCTTGGTCGTTGGCCTTGGTCTAGAGACGTCCATGCAGCACTGATCAACGTACTTTCTGAATCTAATGCCAAGGTGATTGCTCACACCGTCTTTTTTCTAGAACCACAGTTGGAAAAAGGATTAAAAATCATTGAAGACATTTTGACACAGATGGAAGAGAGACAGCTATTCGGTCTGACTGCAAAAATCACTAACGAGGAATTAAAGCAGAAACTTGAAGCAGAATTGAGCGGCTTAACCGAAGGGTTAATGAGTACTAGGGCCAGTTTAGATAGTGATGCAATATTAGCCACAAGCCTACAAAATGCGGGAAATGTGATTTTGCCAATACTATTTATGATTGACAAGCCATTAGGCAACCCAGATCAACCCTTACCTCCAGTGATCAAACAACAGCAACTGGTAAACGTGGATACAGCAGCAGAAATGGCAGGTAATAATGGCAAAAGCACACTTACCGCCATTAAAGCCTTTTCACCATTAGAGTCTTTTGCCAATGCCACTACAGGTATAGGTCATCTGACCGTAGCCAACGATATTGATGGAGCGACACGGTTCGAACCCCTAGTAATAGATTATTATGGCACCTATATCCCTTCAGTTGCAGTACAGTCAGTGGCAAAATTCCTCAACCTAAGTGTTAAGGATATTCACTTACAAACCGGCAAATCACTCAAGCTTGGAGAACTTGATATAGGGCTAGATAATAAAAGCCGCATGAATATCTTCTATTATAAAGATGTATCAGGCAGGGCTCCATTCCAAGTTGAAAGTTTTTTTGATGTAGTTACTGGCCGAATTCCACCCCAACAATTCAATGATAAAATTGTACTCATTGGTGCCACAGCCGCAGGCATTGGCGATCACCAGGTTACCGTTATTGATCCTGAAATGCCCCCTGTCATAGCCCTGGGACACACCATCTCCAGCCTGCTCAACGAAGACTTCTTAGTAACCCCAGGATGGTCGCACCTGGCAAGTATTTTTGCTTTCATCCTAGTCACTATCTACTTGGTTACCTGGGTGCCTCGGGCTGGCGCCGCAATTGGTGCCGTTACCAGTGGGACACTCTTGCTTGCCATGATGGCATTTCAGATAGTGTTGCTGATAACAAAGTCACTTTGGATCCCCCTGATGTCACCAGTGCTGCTATTGATTTTGGGACATATGCTGCTCTCGACCTACGGGCACCTACTCACAGAAAAGGGCAAGCGAAACTCAGATATAGACTCAGCAGAGAGCAACCGAATGCTTGGCCTCTCTTTCCAGGGGCAAGGGCAGTTGGATATGGCATTTGAGAAGCTGATGAGGTGCCCACTGGATGAGCGCCTGATGGATTTACTCTACAACCTAGCCCTGGACTTTGAACGAAAACGACAATTCAGTAAAGCAGGGGCTGTCTATCAGCACATGGCACTATTTGATACTGACTTTAAAGATATCAAGATGCGACAACAGCACTCTTTAGCTATGGATCAGTCAGTTATCCTCTCCCCGCAACAAGCTACTGGAACCCTGGTACTAGAAAACAGCATTATAGAAAAACCCATGCTCGGGCGTTATGAAGTTACGAAGGAACTGGGCAAAGGCGCCATGGGTGTCGTCTACCTTGGACGGGACCCTAAGATCAGCCGAACGGTAGCAATTAAAACAATGGCACTGGCACAAGAGTTTGACGAAGACGCATTAGCAGGTGTCATGGAACGCTTTTTCCGAGAAGCAGAAACCGCTGGGCGACTCAACCACCCAAATATTGTCACTATTTACGATGCCGGTGAAGATCACGATCTAGCCTATATTGCGATGGAGTTTTTAAAAGGGTGTGAGCTAACCGAATACACTAAACCCGATACACTCTTACCAATCAGGCAGGTCATATTGCTGATGGCAGACGCAGCTGATGCACTTGCTTACGCAGATGAAAATAATGTAGTACACAGGGATGTTAAACCAGCTAATGTTATTTATGATCCAGAAACCAATAAGATCAAACTGACAGATTTTGGAATTGCAAGAATCACAGATGCCAGCAAAACAAAAACTGGAACTGTATTGGGAACACCCTCTTACATGTCACCCGAACAGTTTTCAGGCAAGAAAGCAGACGGACGCTCCGATCTTTTTTCATTAGGAGTAATGCTATTCCAGTTACTAACTGGAAAGTTACCCTTTGAAAGCGACTCCATGGCAGGATTGATGTTTGCAATTACAAGCAGCCCCCATCCTGATCCACTTTCATTGCGGCCAGAATTGCCAGCTTGTATTTGTGGCATTCTAGATGTGGCGCTATCTAAAAACACAGAGGACCGATATGAGAATGGATATAGTATGGCAACAGAACTGCGCCAATGCGCTGAAATGTTGAAGGAGGAGGCATGAGCTATATACTTGAGCTGGCACAAGGAGTCGACATTGGGCGGACAAAAGAGAACAACGAAGATTGTGTTGGAGTTGATACAGATAAAGGGATATTTATACTAGCAGATGGCATAGGAGGCCATAATGCAGGTGAGATCGCCAGCGCCATGGCAGTTGATTTCTTGCTGAATAGCATGGCTGATATCCAGAGCAGTGCCGATACTTCCATTGATATATGGAAGCAGTGCCTCATGGATCAACTAGTAAGTGCAGTAGTTAAGTGTAATAGTCTAATTTACAGCGCAGGACAACGCGAAATTCACATGAAGGGAATGGGAACTACTGTGGTTGCTGGTTTCGTTGTAGAAGACCAGCTGATTTATGTGCACGTAGGGGATTCCAGGCTGTATCGATTACGCAAAGGCAGGTTGGACCAGTTGACCGAAGACCATACACTTTTTCAAGAAGTAAAAAAAATGTCGATGGACGGTGAAATAGATTATGAAGCTACCATACCTCGCAATATCGTTACTCGCGCTTTAGGCGCCGACCCTGAGGTCAAACCAGATACAGCCAGCACCCATATTCAAGCAGAAGATGTTTATCTAATTTGTTCCGATGGTCTAAGCGATAAACTCCCAGACGACACAATCCATAAGACCATTGGAGAATCAGGCAAACTGGCGTCAATGGTTGACTATCTAATCATGCAGGCGAATGAAGCCGGTGGAGAGGATAATATTTCAGTTATTCTGATGGGAGTTAAACAATACTCTCTTCTGCAGGGATTTAAACGACTAATTACATGATCTTTTATACCCAAAATGTGGTAACCTCGCATAAGTGAGGATTGTACTTACTATGCTACAATTACCTAGAAGACCGCAGAATTGAACGGGATAATACATGCTGTGTTGTTACGCAGCATGACTCACCCAACAGGTAAATAACCCGATCAAACAATGATTCACATATAAACAACAAATTTTACAATCTAGAGTGCTAACCTGAGGATTCTAGTTTAATTCAGCCAAGATGCTTAAAGCAATAAGGACTAAATCAGTGACAAAACTACTTTCCATAACTTTGTTATGTTTTGTACTTTTACCAGCCTATGCTAGTGATGCTTGGCAGGAAGCAGAATCACTACTAAAACTGGGAAAAGCAGAAGCCGCCTATCAGATATTGGCACCCATGGAGGAAGAATATGCTGGCGAAGCCACATTTGATTCACTCCTGGCTCGCAGCGCCAACCAGAGCGGTCACTATACCGAAGCAATTTTCGCCTACGAACGGCTACTAACCATAACTCCCGGTGATAATGAAGCTAGGTATCAACTAGCTAGAATCTATTACCGCCTAGGCGAGACTGCGAAGGCAGAGAATACCTACCAGCAACTGCTTAGCAGCTCCCCTGAAAAGCAAATTCAAACCTCAGCAGAGAAAGAACTAGAGGCCATCCAAAAAGGGATGCTTTTTAATCCCACCAAGATCTCTGGTTATTTAGGGTTAACAATTGGTCACGACTCTAATGTTAATGGGGCCACTAACGACTCCACACTGATAATTCCAGATTTAGGGTCAGGATCAAGCGTCAGTTACTTGCCCGCGTCTTTTCAGGAACAATCAGACTCGTTTAGGGCGTTATTGGCCGGCATCACCATTGATCACCAACTTAGCCGCAACCTTTCACTATATGGTAAAGGGAGTATCAGTACACGTACCCACAACTCTCAAGATGCTTTTGATAGTGATCAGTTTGCCATTGATTTTGGAGTTAAGCTGGATCATCAAACAAATCAGTATCTACTGGGTTATGTTGTCAGTGAATATAGATTAGACGGCGACGAGTACCGACAACTCAGAGGTGCTAAAGCAAGTTGGTCCCATGTGCTATCCAGGAACCGAGCCTTTCATGTTTCAGGTTTTCATGGTCAGGTTGAATATAACGGTCAAGACATCAAGGATGTGGATCGCTCTACAATAGCCCTAGGGTACACAGTGCTTTTATCCGGGAGTCTCGCACCCAGAATAAAAGCCAGCATCTATTTTGGAGAAGAGGATAATCTCAACAGTCTGACACCTCATTTAGGGCATAATCTAAATGGCGTTCAGATGGTTGGTGAGCTAACACTGAATGGGCCGCTAAAGGCATATACAGCACTTTACCATGAACGAAGAGATTATGGCGGGCAAGACCCCCTATTTCTCAAGACAAGGAAAGACCACCAGACAACCTTTGCACTGGGCCTGAAGTATGAGCCAGCTCCTAATTGGGAATTGGTTCCTGAAATCCGTTACACGGACAATGACTCTAATCTGTCTTCCTATGAATATGATCGACTACAGGCCAACTTACTGTTATTGAAGCACTTTTAAACTGGAGCGTTGATATGAACAGGTATTTAATTGCACTGGTAATCACTTGTCTCATCCATATCTCATCTGCCTATGGTGTAACCACTGCAGGTAGAGTTACATTCGTATCTGGTACGCCAAAAGCTATCAACAAATCCGGAAGTCAACGCCCGCTAGAAAAAGGTCAAGCCATATTTAGTGGCGATACGATTGATACTAAAAAAAGTCTGTTGCAGGTAAAATTCACTGACGGAACATTCATGTCCTTTAATCCCAACAGCCGTTTTCAGATAGAAGAGTACAGATTCAATGGCAAACAGGATGGCACCGAAAAAAGTTCATATAAACTCTTAAAAGGTGGTTTACGTACAGTTACTGGCTTAATTGGTAAAAAAAATCGCAAGGCCTATCGTTTGCGGGCAAGTGTAGCCACCATTGGTATCCGAGGGACAAAGTTCTATCTTGAACTGGATAATGGCCTTATTATTTACATGGGGGAAGATGGAGCACTAGAGATCAATGATGGAACCCGCATACTATTTCTCACCGCACATGAAGTGGCTTCGATTGGTGGAAAGGATGCGGTAGTCAATCTGATTAAATCAGGGGATATTGAAGCTCTTGGCCCTATTGGACAATTAAAAATTCCTGGTGGCTGGTCCATGGATTCTTATGTCGTTGGCGATCAGGTAAATTGCTACGGCAAACAGAAGAGTGTAAGCTCAAGCGTGATCATTCAACAATAGCCACCTACTCAACAGGGCAACTCACTGTTATTAAAACATTTTAACCCATGGTATTAATATGAACAGACATCTAATTGTACTGGTGATCACTTGCCTCATCCCTATCTCATCCGCCTATGGGGTATCCACTGCAGGCAGGGTTGCATTCGTATCTGGCACACCAAAAGCTGTCAATGAATCCGGAACTCAACGCTTACTAGAAAAAGGTCAAGCAATATTTAGTGGCGATACTATTGACACTAAAAAAAGTCTATTGCAGGTAAAATTTACTGACGGAACATTCATGTCTTTTAATCCCAACAGCCGTTTTCAGATAGAAGAGTACAGATTCAATGGTAAACAGGATGGCACCGAAAAAAGTTCATATAAACTCTTAAAAGGTGGTTTGCGTACAGTTACCGGCTTAATTGGTAAAAAAAATCGCAAGGCCTATCGTTTGCAGGCAAGTGTAGCCACCATTGGTATCCGAGGGACAAAG
>JAAGZL010000053.1 GCA_024206335.1 Gammaproteobacteria bacterium | reverse complement strand
TGAGACGATAGACCATAATCATCTTAGCCTCTCAAAGGAGAAGGGGTGGGGGTCTTTTCTACAGAAAAAGGTTTCTGGTTTTTTCACGACCTCATGAATGGATGGGAGTGCATACGGTAGGTAGTAAAACATTGTTGGCCTTAAACATTATGAGGCTGAATCATTTAGAGCAATCATTGGCATGCGCCTTCACTGACTCCGTTCCGAAATTGTAAAGTTCCACTAATTTTGAGGCGATGGTCGATGATAAATCCGGCCAATCGAAAACAAAGGGGTGGGGGTCGTTTATGGAGAGAAAATACCCACTTTTTTTGTTGTCTTTTCCTCGTGGGCCTTTATCTCTACTTCTCATCTAGTTCCTGGATCGCTTGCTCTAATAGCCCCTCCCTGCGCAACCAAAGGGCCAATTGGAAAAACCGTTTGGCAATAGCAGGCGGGCTCTGTTTTCCTTTTTCCCACTTCGACCACGTCATATAGTGGATACCGCAGATCCGAGCCATCTGGGTGACGTTCAGACCAAGAGTTTTGCGTACTTCCTTTGGTTCCATTCGTGCCTCGGTGATATTTACATACCTAGATTATACGCGGAACCTACAATTAATAAACCCAACAGGTTGATTTTTAAACCTGATAGGTTATTCTTAATCTTATGGTTGTCGATCTGACAGCCAAAACAAACGAGCCCCGAGACGGCTGCAACCGCCCCGAGGCCCTAACCAAAACCAAACCTATACGAGAGGTTCAACAATGGCTAATTGCAATTCTACTACCATCCCAGACCTACCTGGTAAACTTCCTTTCTTTGACCTATGCGAACAAAGCGGCAAATACAAAACCCGCCGTCAACTGACGCCCGGCCAGATCATCGAAGCAGCAAAAGCAGCCCTGGCGAATCGCTGCGCCCGTGGAGTCGTACTAACCAGCCCTGAAGCGGTATCGGATTATCTCATTATCCATTACAGCGAGAAACCGGCGGAGGTTTTCACCTGCGTGTTTCTGGACAACAAACATAGATTGATTGCTGTGGAAGATCTCTTTTTCGGGACAATAGACGGGGCATCCGTCTATCCTAGAGAGATTGTACGGCGCTGCCTGGAACTCAATGCCGCCGCAGTTATACTCTGCCACAATCACCCTTCAGGTGTAATCGAACCGAGTCAGGCAGATCAGCGCATTACACAGCGTATCAAGGAGGTGCTCGCCTTGGTGGACGTTCGAGTGCTAGATCACTTCGTTGTTGGTGGGGGAGAAGCTTATAGCTTTGCGAGCCATGGACTGCTCTGACGTTGAAGCTACCACATTATATAAACCCGGTTGCCGTTCTTTGACCTAGCTGGGTCTGCTAAAGGCTCTATCATGCAAATCTCAACCGGGTTTAATGAGTTCTATCCCCCCGTTAATGGTGTAGAGCCGCTGAAGTTAAGCATTAACAAAAATTGGCTACACAATGGCTACACGGCACAGTTAAAAACAAAGGTCGGGAGCTGATTTTTCGTGTAAGTAATTGATTTAATTGGTGCCCAGGGGCGGAATCGAACCACCGACACGAGGATTTTCAGTCCTCTGCTCTACCGACTGAGCTACCTGGGCTTGGGATGCAGAATCGCGTATTAAATAGTCGGGCGGGCCTCTAGTCAAGTTTGTTGATCAGAAT
>JAAGZL010000690.1 GCA_024206335.1 Gammaproteobacteria bacterium | reverse complement strand
TGACACTTGTGAAAAGTTCGCTATACTTTACTCATCAACAAACGGGACAGACAAATGAGAAAGTATCATTCACGAAAGGAGTTACAGATGCGGCAGTACAATATAATGCTTGAACTCGCACGAGACAAATCATCCTCATTATATAACGCTGATGGTTCACACCATCGCGGTGCCTCGCACCATCGCCATTTTTGGAACGGGTTTGAGTACGGGCGTAAGTATCCTCACCTTGTTCTTGATACCGATCAAATATGCTACTGTGTATTCCGCGCAGGTGAGGATTTCAAAATCGAAGAACCTACTGCATAAGAGCACGCGCTAACATCAACAACAAAACAGGACAAACAAATGAATATTAGACAATGTGACGTTACAAGTATTGAAGCCCGCTATATTGATTGCTGCTTGAGTGATTACTTTCTTGGCAGTGATGCAGAGGAAGTGCTAGCGGTTCCGATGCATGCAGGCATAACATTCAAGGAAGCCCATGAAGCGTGCAAAGAAGAATTTCACAATTCTAGCGGTTGGTTCGATGATGTTGATGGAAGTAGTGCGCTCGTAGAAGATGCT
>JAAGZL010000689.1 GCA_024206335.1 Gammaproteobacteria bacterium | reverse complement strand
GGGTTGGAGCGTGGGGTGCGACCAATGGGGCTCTGATCGATATCCACTACCTTGTCGAACAACTCCAGGCCGTTGATCTCATGATGCGGTTTTGCATCACGGTTGGCCTTGTTCAGGGTGGTGGCGGCCAGTGGGTAGAGGGTGTCGTTGATCAGGGTAGATTTGCCGGAACCGGATACGCCGGTGACACAGGTCAGTAGTCCCACTGGTAGATGCAGATCCACCGCATTCAGGTTGTTGCCGCTGGCCCCCAGCAGGGAGAGCGTGCGTTCCGGGTCGTTTGGGGTCCGCTGTTCCGGCACCTGGATGGAGCGGCGCCCACTCAGGTACTGCCCGGTGAGTGACTCCTCACTGTTGGCGATATCCTGGGCGGTGCCTTGGGCGATGATTCTGCCGCCATGTACCCCAGCCCCTGGTCCGATATCCACTACGTGATCGGCGCTCTGTATCGCCTCCTCGTCGTGCTCCACCACGATCACGGTATTCCCCAGATCCCGCAGATAGTTGAGGGTCTTCAGCAGGCGGGCGTTGTCCCGCTGGTGCAGGCCGATGGATGGTTCATCCAGTACGTACATGACCCCCACCAGACCGGCGCCGATCTGGCTGGCCAGGCGGATGCGCTGGGCCTCGCCTCCGGAGAGGGTCTCGGCACTGCGGTCCAGGGTCAGGTAATCCAGCCCCACGTTTACCAGAAAGCTGAGCCGTTGACTGATTTCTTGGTTGATCTTGGCGGCAATCTGACCCCGGTGGCCCGGTAGTTCAAGCTGGTTAAAAAACTCCAGGGCGCGACCCACCGGTAGGCAGGTTATGGCGGGCAGGTTGTGTTCTGCCACGAATACATAGCGTGCGGCCTGGTTGAGACGGGTTCCCTGGCACTCCGGGCATGGTTGATGGGCGATATAACGCGACAGCTCATCCCTTACCGCGTTGGATTCGGTGTCCCGGTAGCGGCGCTGCATATTGCGGATGATGCCCTCGAATGGATGGCTCTTTTTAAGGCTGCCGCCGCGCTCGTTGAAGTAGCTGAACTTGATTGATTCCTTGCCGCTGCCGTAGAGGATGGTCTGGCGGTTTTTCTCTGTTAGCTCACACCAGGGTGTTTCCACATCGAAGTCGTAGTGTTTGCCCAGAGAGGTGATCAGCTGGAAGTAGTAGGCGTTGCGTCGGTCCCAGCCACGTACCGCACCCCCGGCCAAGCTGAGTTCAGGGTGTGCCACTACCCGTTCCGGGTCAAAGAACTGCTCCATGCCCAGGCCGTCGCAGCTGGGGCAGGCCCCCACCGGATTGTTGAAGGAGAACAGGCGTGGCTCCATCTCCTGGATGCTGTGACCACACTCGGGACAGGCAAAGTTGGCAGAGAAGATCAGCTCAGCCGCTGCCGGATCATCCTTGGTTCCATCTCCGTCTATCCAGGCAATGCGGGCCAGACCATCCGACAGGCGCAGGGCGGTCTCAAAGGACTCGGCCAGGCGCAACTCCAGATCCGGTCGCACCTTGAAGCGGTCCACCACCGCCTCGATGCTATGTTTTTTGTGCAGCTCCAGCTCAGGTGCGTCGTCCAGTTCAAAGATCTCGCCATCAATGCGGGCGCGGATAAATCCCTGGGCCAGCAATTCGGCCAACAGTTTCTGGTGCTCACCCTTACGTTCGGATACCACCGGGGCCAGCAGCATCAGCCTGCTTCCCTCAGGCAGGGCCAGGACCTGGTCCACCATCTGGCTTATGGTCTGAGCCTGGAGCGCCCGGTCGTGGGTGGGACAGCGGGGCTCGCCGGCGCGGGCGAATAGCAGGCGCAGATAATCGTAGATCTCGGTGATGGTGCCAACCGTGGAGCGGGGATTGTGGGAGGTGGTCTTCTGCTCAATGGATATGGCCGGGGAGAGGCCCTCGATGTGGTCCACATCTGGCTTCTCCATCATGGACAGAAACTGCCTGGCATAGGCGGAGAGCGACTCCACATAGCGGCGCTGGCCCTCGGCATAGATGGTGTCGAAGGCGAGGGATGACTTGCCCGAGCCCGATAGACCGGTGATTACGATCAGTTTATCCCGGGGTAGCTCGAGATCCACATCTTGCAGATTGTGGGTGCGGGCGCCGCGGATACGGATATTTTCCATGTAGTAACCAAAACCCTGAAATCAAACCCACTACTATACGCCTTTATCTATTTCTGGCCAAAGGGTAGACGGCATGGGAAATCTCTTCCTGGTCCGTAGTTGTAACTATCGCCTGCCGCTGATGGGCGCCAGAAACATATAGAGAATCCAGGCAAACCAGGAGACGAAGAGAACCGCTACCAGCCAGAACAGTTTTTCGGCCCCAGAGGTCTTGCGGGATTTCAAGATCAGGACGATAGGTAGCAGCCAGATCAGTATGAAAAGGAACATGGCGCCTGCGCCAAGCCCCAGGATGGTCTGTATCATTGGATGTTCTCCGTTAGTATTGGATTACCGGATGATGCACTGCGACCCATCTGTACACAACCCCGGCCTGCCTCTGCACAAAAAAATCCTGCCAGAAAAAATAAGATGGTATTAATAGCTGGGAAAATTAGATGTAGCTCAATATATTGACCGTAGGTAACAGGGTGAATGCGTCCTACACTTTAGTCAGGAATGAAGAACTACAATCAGATTATTTTTTAATCTGAACATACCTCAGTTGGTTAAATTTGGATGCTGAGTGAGCTCAATCTGGGCCTGGAGTGGGGATGGCTGCGCCACTCTGCCGGGGGCTAACGTCTACTCCATTGGCTCTAAATTCAGCCATTCGGGTGATTTCAGGGAGCAGATGCAGCGCCTGGATGAGGTTATGGTCAGCCAACACATCTTGTGCCATCTAACCTGAAGAAAATGGATCTCGTGAGTGAGAATGGTCTCAGCTAGTTTTTGAGTCTGCAGCAAGGATGATCTGTATGTCCTGGTCAATGTTGAGTCAGGTTATATTTAGATAATCTGATGCTTTTTCATACTCGGTATTGGCGTTCTCTATGGCAAGGAACCTGTCGAACCCTGCAATCTTCTCGTCGTCCAAAGGAGAATCATCGAGGACAGCTCTACACAGATTATTGGCTGTAGCAACTATCCAGGCTGAGCTGTATTCGTCATGTTCGGTATCATGGTGGTATTTTACGCAATCTGAGATAACTGACGGCAACCCCCAAGTCGTCAGCAACTCTGCTCCCAATGTTGCATGAGAGAACCCGAACTTCATGTTTTCCATATTTACCAAGGAGTCACCGTGGGCTGATTTATTCAAGATGCCTTGATACTCAAGGGGCATTGCTGCCAAAAACACCAGTTTACCAATGTCATGAAGCAGGCCGGATAAGTAGAGGATCTCCTGATCCTTGCTGTTTGTTTGCGCAGCAATTGATTTGCTTAAACAAGCAGTGTAAAGACTATGCCGCCAGAAACCGAACAT
>JAAGZL010000688.1 GCA_024206335.1 Gammaproteobacteria bacterium | reverse complement strand
GGGTTCAGAAGAATCCCAATAGTTTCGGCACACCAATATTTGGCGCGTGCTGCTTCGTTATGCATTTTTTGGGATAACTACAATGCAAATTAACAATCTTATTGACTTGGGATGGAGTAACGTTTTTCAGTCCCAGTTAGATTTGGAATCACTCGGTTCACATCTTCCGTTTCGTGTTGTTTCTGTTCAACGCAATCTTATTGAGTGTGCCGGTTTAGATAGAGAAGACCAGCAAAAACAGCTCCAGCTATCAACCTATCATTGGCGGGACGAACCACCTGAAGGCCATCCTACAGTTGGTGACTGGATATTGGTTGACCTAGAATTCCAGCCACTGCGTTTGCTTGAGCGCAATACACTTATCAAACGCAGAGGAGCAGGAAAGGAAGCGTTTGTTCAGCTCATAGCATCGAATATTGATACCGTTTTCATCGTCACATCATGTAATGATGATTTCAGTATCAACCGGATAGAGCGCTATTTAACCATAGCCGCTGAATCCAATATCCACTGTGTAGTGGTGCTGACAAAAACCGATCTGTGCCCTGATCCTACGATCTATTCAGATGCTTTATCGCAAGGCCACCAGAACCTGCAGGTTGAGATGATTAATGCCACTGACAGCACAAGCCCTGGTGTTTTGAGTAACTGGATTGTACCTGGGCAGACGATTGCACTGCTCGGGTCATCTGGTGTTGGTAAATCGACCATCATCAACGGTCTGATTGAAAACCAGGAGCAGGCCACGGGAGCAATCAGGGATAGTGACAGCAAGGGAAGGCACACCACGACATCCAGAAGCCTGCACTGCTTGCCTGGAGGCGGGCTACTGCTTGATAACCCGGGTATGCGAGAACTGCAGATAGTCGATAGTGAAGAAGGTATCAAAACCACTTTTTCAGATATTGATACCCTGGCAAGAAAGTGTCGCTTTCAAGATTGCCAGCATACGACAGAACCTGGATGTGCTGTTTTGAAGGAGATAGAGGCAGGCAGACTTGAGCAGCGTCGACTGAATAACTACCATGAGCTGTTATCGGAGCAGGCACGTAACAGCGAGTCTGTTGCAGAACGGCGTAACAGTGACCGAGCTTTGGGGCGCTTCTACAAGACTGCTAAAAAAACCTCCAGGAGATTTAAATCCAGAGACTAGAAAGAACCGGGTCAGAGAGAAATTGATTCTGGTATCAGGAAACAACTCTCTCTGACCCAGATTTCATAGAGTTGGCCAGTGGAAGCCACCCGTAATTTAGTAAGTAAAGAAGGTTTGCTCCAAGGCAATTTATTGTTAACCTTACAACAACCGAGGGAACGAAAGCATAGTGGCATAGTGAGCGCCTGAGCATACTTTGATACCAATAAGACATGGAGGCAAATTGGCCAACGTCACCAGTAACTTCTTTCTGGATACAGCCCTCTTTAGACAGGCTTTCACGTGTTTATGAGTGCCATACAGACTGAAACTGTTTTTTGCCAGATCGATACCAATAGTTGTTACACTCATTTCTTGGACTCATCTTGTTCATTCTCAATGGTTTGGTCACCAAGACTGTCGCACATTATTTATGACAGAGGCAGGGAGAGTCCATATCATTCATTAGGAGAAAATTAGGATTGAATCACGGAGGAGCCCCACTATTCTCACCAAGCCAAGTTGGTATTGCAACTGCTATGGGAACCCCACTTGCAGGATTAGCAGTTATTGTAATAAATTATTTACGCATTGGAAAAAGACAAAATGCTCTAAGCATCTTTTTATTAGGTTCAGCTTTATTGATAGCGCTGTTGGTTATAAAAGCTCTAGCTTTTAGTTGGGTTCCAGGATTTATACAATTTCTAATCATGATAACTGCAATGCATTTCATTGCTGAGAAATTGCAAGGAGGGATCTTTAGTTGTCATCTTGCAAATGGTGGCATTAAATCCAGTTTGTTTTCACTCTTATTCTGGTCATTATTTGTACCTACTTCATTATTTCTATTTGTATTTGGAGCAACCTATGTATTATATGTTTAAGGCATCTCCTAACAAGAGTCAGGTTTGTTATATCACTCACTGGGACGCTCGGCTTACCCCTGATTACTGATATCAGCAATTTTAATATGATTGATAAACTTCACAAAGTCGCACAAGCGATTCAAATTCTTCGGCTTCCATCTATTGCCGTGGGAATAATTGGACTCGCATCAGCAGTCATCATCATATTCAATTCCACATCTCATGAAGACGATTTATTGCTTATTCCAAGTATTGTTGCCCTACTATGGGCTATAAGCACTTATTATTTCATAGTAACTTTTCGCTCAATTCCGAAAAAACCAAATAAGTCCCTAAATTTTTTAGCCAATTTCAAGCAGAATGTTAGGCGAGGGTGGTATTGGTTCATCGGCATAATATTTCTTGGAACAACTCTGGCTACCATGTCTTTATCGTACCGAATGACTTCAATTTGGTTAAAGGACTACAGTGACTAGCAAGCAGATTAACTTCCTATTACCAGCTCTAAAAAGGGTATGTTAATTACACCATCAGGCATGGCACTTCGATAATGACCGTCGCTTTAGTTTGATTATATTTCTCACCCCTGCCGGCAAGGAAGACATAAGGAACGCACAGTGCTAAACTTAGCAGATGAACCCTTTTGCATGGAATTCGCGAAGAGTGAATTACTTAAAGCTAAGCGACGCATTTCATTTGAAAAAGGTTATCCTTAGTATTCAGCTGGATAACGAAACTGATGTTTTCGATCATTTTGATAATGGCTAATAGCCCGGGCAAATAATCCCGCCGCACTGATCAACAATATGTATAACTCAACCAGTTTCGTCGAAAACATGAAGGAAATCTTTCAAGAAATTATATTTCATAGCTCAGGGCTACAAAGCAATACAGTGGTAGTTCGAATGATTAATCCAATCCAAAAAACAAATGAAGTTCCTGAGGCTCATCAAACATTCAAGCTTAAGGCCGTCAAACTACTGCTAAGGCTACATTTACCAAAATGCCTGAATAAATGTCTGGCTTTCAGCCAGATATACCCAAGCACTTTGAGAAGGGATTTCATATCAAACACCTGCATATCATGTTATGCCTAAAAAGACATCAAGAACTTTCCAAGGAATTTCATGAAAAGAATCTGTGTCTATTGTGGATCAAGTACAGGAAGGAGTCCTGAGTATATTGGCTACGCCAGAGTTCTAGCTAAGGAATTATTAACACGCAATATTGGTTTGGTTTACGGTGGAGCTAGCGTTGGAATAATGGGTGAAATTGCTGATACTGTTCTTGATGGAGGTGGCGAGGTTATAGGGGTAATACCGCAAAAATTAGTAGATAAGGAAGTTTCCCATAATGGTCTTACAGAATTACAAGTCGTTAACTCAATGCATGAACGAAAGGCGATAATGGCTGAAATATCTGATGGATTTATAGCACTTCCGGGCGGATTAGGCACAATTGAAGAGATATTCGAGGTGCTAACTTGGTCACAACTCGGATTTCACAAAAAACCATGCGCTCTGCTTAACATCAAGCAATATTACAATAGCTTATCTCTATTTCTAGATCATGCTGTTGAGGAACAGTTTATAAAACCTATCCATCGCGAGATGCTTCTTGTTGGAGATGATCCTTCTAATCTTTTAGATACTATGGAGACATACAATCCACCATCAGTGGACAAATGGATTGGGCGCAATGAAATATAGCAAGTGTATAATAATGCCTTCCATCGGATGCAGTCGCTAATGCACCTGCACCGCTAAAAGCTACATTATCCATTGTTGATGGCAGTTCGTTGATAAAAATAGTTCGACCGGGTAAAACACTCTATGCGCTAAGCGTTGTCCGCATATGATGTGTTGGTTACACACACAATTTTAATCGTAGAAGGTTATGATATTTTGAGTAAATTAGATGAGTTAAAAAAAATTGACTGGCGAAAAATTGATTGGCAGTCTGAATTATCACTGAATATCAACTCAATAGAAGGCTTACAAAGCTATATCAAATTGCCCTCCAATGAGCAGGGTATATTGGGACGGGTCGCTGATAAGCATCCTATGAATATCCCTCGATACTATCTGAGTTTAATCAATGAAAATGACCCTGACGACCCCATCCGCAAGCTAGCACTCCCTAGCGAAGACGAGTTAATTGTTGCTGGTGCAATGGGGGAAACAACGAAAGACCCCTATGGCGACGATAAACATAATAAGGGAAATGGGGTACTCCATAAATACCCTTATTCAGCACTCATTGTAGCTACAGATTATTGCTCAATGTATTGCAGGCACTGTTTTAGAAAAGCTATAGTCGGCTTACCTAATGATAAAACAGTAGAAAATTTTCAACGTGCTGCCGAGTACATCCGAGAACATAAAGAAATCACTAACGTAATAATATCAGGTGGCGATCCTCTTCTTATTAATACAAAAAGAATCAAAAAAATATTGCACAGCCTGATAGATATTGAGCATATCAACTACGTCCGAATCGGAACAAGGACACCTGTGGTTTACCCGTTTCGTTTCTTTGATGATGAGCTTTTAAGATGTTTTGAAGAGTTTAATGAGCAAAAAGCACTCTACCTACCAACCCATTTTAATCATCTTAAAGAGATTACTGATGTGGCGAAAGAAGCTATCTTGCGCATTAGGCAGACAGGTGTAACAGTCAATAACCAAGCCGTATTATTAAAAGGCGTCAATGATAGCGCTGAAGATATCGAAAACCTGATGAACGGGCTAGTCAAGATTGGCGTCAATCCATATTACTTATATCAATGTATGCCCGTATCAAGAGTAAGACACCACTTTCAAGTTCCACTGAAACAAGGCATTGATATTGTTGATACAGCAAAGCTTCGACTCGATGGTTATGCGAAACGATTCAAATTTATTATGGGACATGATATTGGAAAGATAGAAATATGCGGGAGAATCGAAGATAAATTGATTTTAAAACAAATTCATTCAAGACCGGAAGAACCAGAAAAGGCTAGCCGGATGATGATTATGAAACTAGACGATAAGGCTGGATGGCTTGATGACATGGATGAGATACACATATAAATACAGGCCTGGCATACAAGCAGGTAAAAAATTGCAGCTCGCACTCGATCCGACAGCTACCTGGTTTTTGCAAATGCCAGCTAGGTCAGGTCTGAGCTAACATCTTTTTAGCCCAGACAGACTTACCATCGAACATAGTATCTATTGGCATAAGCCCACAGCACATCTTGCCCTGATGAGTGCGATCATTGCCATATGTGGCTGAAATATCCAAATAGACAGACATATTATTCCTCATGCCCAACAATCATCAAGAAGCATCTCACAGCCATCCCAGGCACATCCAAACAAACAGACACAGCCAACTTTGCTGGAAGATACTTAACTTGGGCAGTCTGCACGGGTATTATATTTTTATAAACCATACAACCTATTTAGGTTTTTCATTTGCATACCCTGATAAGACCATGAATCGTTTTACCGGGGCTTCCTTAGAGACAGGACGACCCATTGACACACAGAGCAAGAAAACGTTTCGGCCAGAACTTTCTGCATGACCCTGGAGTCATCCGGCACATAGTAAGCAGCATCGCCCCAAAACCGGAGCAACATCTGGTTGAGATCGGGCCGGGCCAAGGCGCCATAACCAGAGAGCTGCTACGCGCCACCGGCAGCATGGATGCGGTGGAGCTGGATCGGGATCTGATTACGCCCCTGGCAGAGATGTGCGCCCCACTGGGGGATCTACGCATCCATAACGCCGACGTCCTGAAGTTTGATCTGTGTAGCCTGGTAGCGCCCAGCGCGCAACTACGGGTGGTGGGGAACCTGCCCTATAACATCTCCACCCCGATTCTGTTTCATCTGCTGGAACGGGCCAACTGCATCCGGGACATGCACTTCATGTTGCAGAAAGAGGTGGTGCTGCGTATGGGCGCCAGCCCCGGCAACAAACAGTACGGACGCCTATCGGTAATGCTGCAGGCCCAGTGCCAGGTAACACCCCTGTTCGAAATCGGCCCCGGCGCCTTCAAGCCCGCACCCAAGGTGGACTCTGCCTTTGTAAGGCTGGAACCGTATGCCACCCTCCAGGTACAGATCAAGGACCAGGGCTACTTCTCCCGGATGGTGGCCCAGGCTTTCTCCCAAAGGCGCAAGACCCTGCGCAACAGTCTGCGCAAGCTGGTGCATGTAGAGACAATGGAAGAGCTGGGTATCAACCCCGGCCTGCGAGCAGAACAATTGGATGTAGAGACCTTTGCCCAATTGGCCAATGCCGCTTGTAAAACAGATCCGCCGTCCTGATATTGGTGAGTAGGCAGACACAGCATGGCTAGTGGACTAGCCCCAAGCAAGGCTGGCGGCATTATCTGATCTAGTACATGCCTACTACACCTCATGTCTCGAAATCATCGCGGGCAGACTCACTGCCGTCCCCATTGACCGCCTCAATCACTATTCTCATGAAGACTCCACCGGCAACCCTTCCAGCCTCCATTCAGGCAGCCCACCATCCAGGCGCCGGGCATTGATGCCTTTCTCACGCAATCTGAGAACCGCATCAAAGGCCAGGACACAGTGTGGACCGCGGCAATAGGCAACGACCTCATGATCTGGGTCCAACTCATCCAGGTGCTTTTCCAACTCATCCAGCGGTATATTAATAGCACCTGGCAGGTGTCCAGATGCATACTCTTCAGGCGGACGCACATCCAATACGGTAACCAGACCATCCCTGGCCCTCTCAAGCAGTTCACAGGCGGGTACAGGCTCCAGATTGTCTTTTACCTTAAGGTAGTCATCCACAAGACGATCCACATCAGACAACCGACTCTCCGCCACCTCTCGTAGAGAGCTGAACAACGCCGAGACATCCATACCACTCAGCTGGTAGTAGACCTTATGGCCCACCTTACGGTTGACGACCAGCCCAGCCTGTCTGAGCTGTTGCAGATGCTGGGAGGTGTTGGCCACGGTAAGACCCGAAACCCGCGCCAGGGCATCCACACTACGCTCTCCCTGGGCCAGAAACTCGAGCAGCTCCAGTCGGTGGCCATTGCTCATCGCCTTGGCGACACGAGCAAACTGGTTAAACAGATCATGTTTGAAACTATCGGTTGACATATTGCCCCACTCAGCTAAAATTTACTTATTCAAGAGATCAATTGAATTCACGATGAATCCAAAATTATAGCAGACTTGAAGGCGAGTGGGATATGGGCTGGCGCGGCGGGATTTTTAAGAATAAAACTCCTATTCAGCCGGCCGCCAGGGTTTTACCGATACACACGTAGTGGCCGGAGGGATAACGCAATGGAACCAGGAACAGCGTGCTGTCGATAATATATAGGATCATGCTGTCCGAAACCGGCATGGATGCAGAGCGCCGCAGGAAGCCAAAGCCGAGGATTCTAGGTTGAACCAGACCATCGAAGAACGCATCGATTTTAGTCATGAGGCCCGTCCGACCGACGCCTCCAGCCAAGGCCTCATGCCCGGCCGTTACCGCGGGTGGGCAATGGCGCTCTCCATGGCCGCCTTCTCCCTGGCCTTCCTTGGCTGGCTAAACGAGAGCTGGCTCTATCTGTTCGAGAACCCTATCTGGCTCAACCGCTATACTGAATACGCTATCATCCTTGCCTTCGGCCTCTGGCGTATCCGCGCTGAACGAAACCCCTACACCCGCAAACGCCTGATCATCCTGGTAACAGTGGTTACCCTGTTCTGGTGGCTGACCCCCTGGCTCCTACCCATGTTCGAGCCCTATGCTGGCTATGTCTGGAGCCAGCCGGTATTCCCCGCCCTGCATACCCCGGGAACCCTGACCTTTTTCCTCACCCTGCTCCTGGTATTCCTGTTTGGACGACGCATCATCTGCGGTTTCGGCTGCCCCTGTGTCGGCATCCGCGAGACGGTTGGTTTTCCCTTCCGACGTTTCACCCCGCGAGGAGAGTGGGCCTGGCTGCTACGCCACAGCAAATGGTTTTTCTTCATCTGGTATCTGGGGGTAATGGTATCCACCCAGTACCCTCCCAACGCCTGGACCGCGACCCTGGTGGGAATGTTTGGCCTGGTGGTTGGGCTCACCTACTTCGGCAGTTTTTTTATCATCCCTCTCACCGGCAACCGTTTCTACTGCCGCTACCTCTGCCCCTTTGGCGCCACCTTTGGCCTGTTGAATCATGCTGGCTTCTACGACATAAAAATGGAGCGGGAGAGTTGCATCGACTGCCGTCGCTGTGAACAGGTCTGCGACATGGGCATCCCGGTATACCGGCAAGGCATGGCCGAAGGCCGGGTGACCGGACTGGAGGACTGCATGGGCTGTGCCCGCTGTATCCTCTCCTGCCCCACCGACGCCCTGGAGATCCGCGACTTCCGCAACCTGTTGCGCCCTGCTCTACGACAGGACGCAAGCCACCTGCTGAAGCAGGAGCGACCCCCCCCCCTACCGCGAGAAGAGACGGAACAACGCCCCCCTACTCTCCGCCTGCAGGACTGGAATGAGACGGAGAGGCCGCTTAGCACCGACACCCTCCAGGCCCAGGCCGCACGCTGCCTGGACTGCGGCCAGCCCGGCTGCCGCAGCGCCTGTCCGCTGGGTAATCCTATCCCGGACTGGCTGGCATCCGCCGCCCGTGGGGAGTGGCAACAGGCGGGAGATCTGGTGCATGCCATCTCCCCCCTGCCCGAGGTGTGCGGCCGAATCTGCCCTCAACATCTTCTGTGTGAGGGCGCATGCACCCGCAGCCGTATGGAAGGGGCGGTTAACATCGGCACCATTGAATGGCTGACGGCAGAACGGGCGTTGGAGTCCGGCTGGCAACACCCGGCACCAGCATCGCGTAACGGCCGCAAGGTTGCCATCATCGGGGCGGGACCGGCAGGACTAGCCTGCGCCGAACTGCTCAACCGCAGCGGTGTGGAAGTCACCATCTTCGAACGCGAATCCCGCATTGGTGGACTACTCCAGTCCGGCGTCCCCGCCTTCAAACTGGATAAGGCTCTACTTAGCCGCCGGCAACAACTGCTGGCACAGGCGGGCATCAACTTTCAGCTTGGAACCAACATCGACGGGGAGAGAGTGGCTGAACTGCTATCCCATAACCATGGCGTATTCCTCGGCCTGGGCGCACAGAAACCACACATGGTGGATCTGCCGGGGCAGGAGCATCCAAACGTAAACCAGGCCCTCGACTGGCTGGCAGAGATCAATAGCGGCGCACGCCCCGCACTGCAGGAGAGGCGAGTAGTGGTATTGGGCGGAGGGGATACCGCCATGGACTGCGCCCGTAGCGCCCTGCGGCTGGGGGGCGAGGTCACCATCGTCTATCGGGGTCCGGAGGATTGCCTGCGGGCGTCGCCCAAGGAGATCAAGCTGGCCTATGAGGAGGGTGTCACATTCCTGTTCGAGTATCGTCCGCTACGGCTGGAAGGAGACGGGCAGACAGTTCAGACATTTTTTGACACACCGCAGGGCGCCCGGGTCATCACCTGCAATCGGGTGATCCTCGCCTTCGGCCAGAGGCCCTGCCCACCCCCCTGGCTGACAGCGTTTGATATCACCACCGAGAGGGATGGCCGCATCCGTGTGGACGACCAGGGCCGCACCTCCCATCCCAATATCTGGGCCGGGGGCGACAACACCCACGGACCGGATCTGGCAGTCACTGCCATGGCCGCAGGTCAACGGGCGGCCCAAGGCATATTGGAGAGTTTTCGGCGCAACAGTTTTCTACGGGGGCGCCGATGAAACCCTGGCTGCTGTTGCTGTTCACCTGGTGTCTGCCGTTAACGGCCGCTGCCAGTCATCAGTGGGCCGGCATCGATCTGTGTGCGGTATATAAGGACGCTCTGCCCCCGGGGCTCACCATCGAATCACTCCCCGAGCCCAAGTCCAGCGGCGCAGACCTGCTGCAGCAATACTGCACCCAGTGTCATAACCTACCGGGGCCGAACCGTCATACCGCGTCCGAGTGGGGTGATGTGACATCCAAGATGTTTATGCTGATGGATGTTTCAAACCGTTTCGGGGGGTTGAATGGCGAGGTAGATACCATGCAATCACATGACCAGAAGGCACTGCAGAGCTATCTGGAACGCCATGCCACACAGTCGATGGTCGAGCATCCGCCCAACCCTCACTGGATGACACGCCTCTGGGTTCTGCTTCCCTTCCTGCTGTTGATGGGAGTGGGCATGCTGCGCTGGTGGAAACGATGATTAATTAAGCGTAGCGTATCCGGCGACACCGCTGCCTGAAACACTACGCTTATCCAGGCCTACATGAAAATAAACTGAATACTATGCATAACCGTTTACTTCCGACACTGCTAATTATCACCCTGCTGGCCATGGTGGCCGGCTTCACCTACGTCCACTGGAGCAAGAGTGGACCCGGCGCCGGTCTCTACTCCCGCGACTGGCTACCTGATCCGGTCCAGGGCTACTGGGACCCGAACAACTTCTACCGTTCAAGCGACTCGGTTCAGGGGGTGTTCGAAGGCAAGCAGTGCGTACAGTGCCATGAAGAGATCACCCCTGGCATCGTTGCCGACTGGCGTGCCAGCCGCCATGCCCAGGGCGATGAAAAGGTGTTCTGCAACGACTGTCATGGCGGCGACCATCAAAGACTGCATCTGCCCACACCCGAGGTGTGCGGCAGCTGTCACAATAAGCAACAGAATGAATCTGAGGATGAGGCCCGCTACGGCTTTCCCAGCCACATACTGGCCATGGAGCGGGCGGTGGACGCACCTCACTTTGCCGACAAGCCCAAGGCCGAGGTCCAGTCCTGTGTGCAGTGCCACTCGGTGGCCACCAAGTGCGACTCCTGCCACACCCGACACCGCTTTGATGCCGCCGAGTCACGCCGCCCGGAGGCCTGCATAACCTGCCACTCCGGGCCGCCGCACCCGGATGACACCACCTATTTCGCCTCTGCCCATGGTCAGATCTATCTGGCTGAAGGCAAGGATTGGGATTGGTCAAAACCATTGACCAAGGGCAACTACAAGGCCCCCACTTGCGCCTACTGCCACATGGACGCTGGTCGCCACCAGGTGGCCCACAAATCCATGTGGAAATTCGGCCTGCGCGAGATCAACCCCCACACATCCAACAACCAGATACTACGCCGACGCTGGATTGAACTGTGCAGTGATTGTCATGCCGAGAAAGAGGCTGCGCAATGGCTGGGCGAACTGGATCGGGAACGCAAACAGGCCTGGTCGATGCTCTACATGGCAGAGGCCGTCCTCAAGAACCTTCGCAGTGACCAACTGCTGCAACCCTCTGCCGCTGAACGACCACCCTATCCCATGGGCAGCCTGTGGCCGATGGAGCGTATCGGTTTTTATGAAGGTCAGGCCTCGGCCTTCTACAACGTCTCTGGGATCGAACGCGACTATTTCGAGATGTGGTATTTCGATAACCTGGGGGCATATAAATCTGCCGCCCACGGAGACTCGGCAGGGGTTAAGGAGGGCCACCAAAAAATGGCCACCTCACTGGAGCACATCCAGACCAAGGCCCACAAACTGCGCCAGCGTGCGGCCACTGAACAGGAGACAGAGATCACACCCGCGGCCCCCAGTATCTGGAACAGTGGTGCCTACACCGACTACAACCGGGAGCACAACTGATGCGCGCCATACCACAGCAGAGGCTCACCGGCATCCTGCTGGCCCTGCTCTGCATGACCACGCCCCTCGTTCCGGCCGACACCTCCACCCCACCGGGACCATTCACCGATACCGAGTGCATCAGCTGCCACACGGAACGGGATCCGGATCTAATCAAACAGTGGCGCAGGGGTCCCCACGCCGCCGCCTCCAAAGTGGTTTGCAGCAGTTGTCACGGCGTTCAGCATGCGGGGGCGAACCAAAAAGCCAGACAGGACCAGGGCTGCACCGGATGCCATGCCGGGCCTGCCAGCCACAGTTACTCCACATCCAAACATGGTGTCATAAACCGCATCGCAGAGGGCCGACAGGATTGGAACCAACCACTACAGCGCGGTAACTACCGCGCCCCCGGCTGCAGTTACTGCCATCTTCACAACGGCAATCATGGCGACAGCATGGCACCCAACCACGGCCCCGAACTGCGCCAGTGGATCTGTTCCGGCTGCCACAGCCCCCGCTATGTTCAAGCACAGCTTGGCAATGGGAAACGCCAGCTGGAGATCGCCGATCTCAAGCTGACAGAAGGGAAGAAACTGATCGCAACTGCCGGTGCGAGCAAGGATAATGCACTACTGAAATTACAGCAGAGCCTGGCCCACCACCGAAAAAATATCCTCTATGGCGTAGGCCACCAGTCACCCGATTATCAGTGGTGGCATGGCCAACCGGCGCTGGACGGTGATCTGATCCGGATCCGGGAGGCGATAGGAAAACCCCATCCGGAGAGCCCACTGCACACATCCCCACCGGGCGACTCCAAGTTAAATAGGTAACACCCAACCTTGCCGGTAGACGCCTATCTTGGACGGTTTGCATGGATATTATATTTTCAAAACGATATAACCTATTTAGATTTTCCATTTGCATACCCTGATAAGACCATGAATGGTTTTACCGGGGCCTCCTTAGAGACAGGATGACCCATTGACACACAGAGCAAGAAAACGTTTCGGCCAGAACTTTCTGCATGACCCTGGCATTATCCAGCGCATAGTAAACAGCATCGCCCCAAAACCGGAGCAACACCTGGCTGAGATCGGGCCGGGCCAGGGCGCCATAACCAGAGAGCTGCTACGCGCCACCGGCAGCATGGATGCGGTGGAGCTGGATCGGGATCTGATTACGCCCCTGGCAGAGATGTGCGCCCCACTGGGGGATCTGCGCATCCACAACGCCGACGTCCTGAAGTTTGATCTGTGTAGCCTGGTAGCACCAGGCGCTCAACTGCGGGTGGTGGGAAACCTGCCCTATAACATCTCCACCCCGATTCTATTTCATCTGCTGGAACGGGCCAACTGCATCCGGGATATGCACTTCATGTTGCAGAAAGAGGTAGTACTGCGAATGGGAGCCAGCCCTGGCAATAAACAGTACGGACGTCTATCGGTAATGCTGCAGGCCCAGTGCCAGGTGACACCTCTGTTTGAAATAGGCCCCGGCGCCTTCAAGCCCGCACCCAAGGTAGACTCTGCCTTTGTGCGGCTGGAGCCGTATACCACACCCCAGGTTCAGATCAATGATCAAAACTACTTCTCCCAGATGGTAGCCCAAGCCTTCTCCCAAAGACGCAAGACCCTGCGCAACAGTCTGCGCAAGCTGGTGCATGTAGAGACAATGGAAGAACTGGGTATCAACCCCGGCTTACGAGCAGAACAATTGGATGTAGAGACCTTTGCCCAATTGGCCAATGCCGCTTGTAAAACAGATCCGCCGTCCTGATATTGGTGAGTAAGCAGACACAGCATGGCTAGTGGACTAGCCCCAAGCAAGGCTGGCGGCATTATCTGATCTAGTACATGCCTACTAGCTAATCAGAGCATAAAAAACCAGCTAATATTGACCTATATGATTCTGCACAAGGAACACCACCCACAACATGAACGATAACAACAACAGCATAGAGCACTCTGATGAGTTAATTGATCAATCCCTGGTTCGCTCAGGGGAAGTGATGCCAGGCGTGATCCATATGCTGCCGGTTACCAGCCGACCATTCTTCCCAGGCCAGGCGGTTCCGCTGATTATGGAGGAGAAACATTGGGGCCCCACCTTCAAATCGTTATCCAAAAAATCCTCCAGTATCCTGGGGGTGGTTCTGGCCGATGCCCCCACTGCAGAACTGGCGCAACCAGATGACTTTCGCCGCATAGGTGTAGTGGGACATATCCATCGCATCCAGCAGATTGAGGATCGTCTACAGGTCCTGGTTGAGTTTGTGCAGCGCTTTGAGATCAAAAAGGTCCTTACCAGCAGCGACCCATTCATGGCACAGGTGGAGTACCTGCCAGAATTCAGCGGCAGACCGAACCGGGAAATCAAATCCTACGCTCTGGCCATAATCAACACCATCAAGGAGCTGCTACCACTAAACCCTCTCTACGCCGAAGAGCTGCGCATGTTTCTGGATCGGTTTGGCCCGGAAGACCCATCCCATCTAGCGGACTTCGCCGCCAGCCTCACCTCCTCCAACAAAAAGCAGCTACAGAGTGTGCTGGAAGCAGTGGAACTACTTCCACGCATGGAGCGGGTACTGGTACTACTCAATGATGAGCTGGAGATGGCCCGTGCCCAGCATGAGATCCGCCAGTCGGTTGAGCAGCGCATGGACAAACAACAGCGGGAATTCTTTCTGCGTGAACAGCTCAAGTCGATCCAGCATGAGCTGGGCATAGCCAAGGATGATCGCACTGCCGAACTGGACAAGTTCACTGAACGCCTGGATGAGCTGACACTACCGAAACAGGCCCAGACCCGCCTGGATGAGGAGATGGAGAAACTGGCCATGCTTGAAACCGGATCTCCAGAGTATGCCGTAACCAGAAATTATCTGGACTGGATAACCCTGCTGCCATGGGGCAAACACTCCACTGACAAGCTGGATCTGGCCCATGCAGGCAAGGCCCTGGACAAGGACCACTACGGCTTGGAGGATGTAAAGGAGCGCATCCTGGAGTTCCTGGCCGTAGGAATAATGAAACAGGAGATTAGCGGCTCCATCATCCTATTCGTGGGACCGCCAGGCGTAGGTAAAACATCTATTGGCAAATCCATCGCAGAGGCCCTTGGACGCAAATTCTTCCGTTTCTCTCTCGGCGGCATCCGGGATGAGGCTGAGATCAAGGGCCACCGCCGCACCTATATCGGAGCCATGCCTGGCAAGTTCATCCAGTCCATGAAAGAGGTGGGCACAGAAAATCCAGTGATCATGCTGGACGAGATCGACAAGGTGGGGGCATCCTATCATGGCGATCCCGCATCCGCCCTGCTGGAGGTGCTGGACCCGGAACAGAACAGTGATTTTCTCGACCACTACCTGGACCTACGTTTCGACCTGTCCAAGGTACTTTTCCTGTGCACCGCAAACCAATTGGATACCATACCGCGGCCACTACTGGACCGCATGGAGGTAATACAACTCTCCGGCTATATTGCCAGTGAAAAACTACAGATAGCTCGCAAGTACTTACTCCCAAGACAGATAAAACGGGCCGGCCTCAAACGCAACCAGATCAAAATCAACGCCCCGGCAATGCGAGCCATCATCGAGGGCTACGCCCGTGACGCCGGAGTACGCAGACTGGAAAAACAGATCGGCAAGATCATACGCAAATGCGTGATCAAGATCCTGGAGGGAACAAAGACACCCATCAGCGTGGAGAAGGATAAGCTCAAGGATTACCTTGGCAACCCCCTGTTTCGGGAGGAGCGCAATATGGCCGGCGCCGGCATAGTCACTGGGCTAGCATGGACTACTATGGGCGGAGCCACTCTTACTATTGAGGCCGCCCGCACCCACAGCTTTAACCGCGGTTTTAAACTTACCGGACAACTGGGCGATGTAATGCGGGAATCGGCCGAGATTGCCTACGGCTATATCATCGGCCATGCCAAGGAGCTTGGAGCCGACCCCGCCTTCTTCGAAAAGAGCTTCATCCATCTGCATGTGCCGGCAGGCGCCACCCCCAAGGACGGACCCAGCGCCGGCATCACCATCGCCAGCGCCCTGCTCTCTCTGGCGCGAGATGAAGATCTGGCCAGACCCCTGGCCATGACCGGTGAGATGACGCTTACCGGCGAGGTATTTCCAGTGGGAGGCATCCGCGAAAAGATGATTGCAGCACGGCGTGCTGAGATCAAGGAACTGATCATCCCCAAGGAGAACCAGGGGGACTATGAAGATGTACCAGAGCATATCCGCAAGGGGATCAAGGTGCATTTCGCAGCCAACTTCGATGAGGTGGCGCCACTCCTGTTCAGAAAGAGACGCAGGACCGCCAGAAAAAGCCCATGAGTACACAACAGATGTACCCGAGAGCTCAGCCCTGATAGAACCACCTTATCCCAGCATCTGCAGTATGGATTGATCGAAGCCATTGTCAGGATATAATCAGCTACTGCAATTCACATACACTCACATAAAAAGATAACCAATCATGCTAAAACCACACGCAGAGCCACCCAGCCCCACCCCCAAGGCCAGCAGCAACGCACTGTTTGCCCTTGGCTTCAGGCCCTTCTTCAGCGCTGCCGGGATCTCGGCTGTACTCCTGTTGATAATCTGGCTTGGCGTCTGGTCTGGCGCCATGGTGGTATCCAACTACTACGGCCCCATACCATGGCACAGCCATGAGATGCTGTTTGGCTATGCCGTTGCCATCATCGCCGGGTTTCTACTCACTGCAGTAAGAAACTGGACCGGCATCAACACCCCAAACGGCAAACCACTGATTCTGCTGACACTGTTGTGGCTGGCCGGACGACTACTACCCACCATGGGAGACCTGGTCCCCGGAATAGCAATTGCCGTGGTAGATCTAGCCTTCCTCCCAGCGTTAGCCATGGCCATCCAACCCGCCCTATGGCAGGGCAAGATGAAGATCAACCGCATCTTTGTACCGCTGCTTCTGATCATGGCTATTGCTAATTTGTTGACCCATCTGCAGTTTCTTGGCATCAGCGACACCTACAGCCGTGGCACTGATGCCATGCTGTATATGATCATCCTGCTCATAGTATTCATTGGCGGCCGCGTCATGCCTTTTTTTACAGAGTCAGTGCTACCCGACGCCAAGGTAAAACGTAACCAGCCAGTAGAGACAGCTTCTGCCAGTGCACTAATAGCACTGGTACTGGTACAGATGATCTACCCTACTCCATGGCTCTCTGGCCCACTAGCGGCGCTGGTAGCCGTCACTCAGATACTACGCATAATCGGCTGGCATGACCGCAGGATCTGGAACACTCCCATCCTATGGGTACTATATACCGGCATGCTATGGATCATCCTTGGCTTCACCCTCAAGGCCTTGGCCACAGCAGGCATAGTAAGTACTACCCTAGCCACCCACGCCCTCACCGTGGGAGGTATCGGCGTACTTACACTAGGCATGATCTGTCGGGTGGCACTCGGCCATACCGGCCGCCCCATGCAGCCAGCCACCAGCATCAAGCTGAGTTTCATCCTGCTCAACATCGGCGCCGCCATCCGGGTGCTGGCACCCATCATCATGCCGGGCCAGTATCAACTATGGATCCACCTGTCAGGTGGTATCTGGATACTCTGCTTCATCATATTCTGCGTGGTATACCTGCCCATACTGGTCAAGCCACGAGTGGATGGAAAAGAGGGGTAAAACAACAACAATAAACCCCAGCTACCTGAAATCTGTTCTATTAACACAACTCAGGCTAGGCATGAAGGGATCAGTATTACTGGCTAGTGGTCCATACATGAATTATTATCCCCAACGATTTTTTGTCGATTATTATTGCAAGCTTATTTATTAAATAAGCTTTCTTGCTTTGGAGAGAAACATGAGAATCACCGATAAAATAATAAAAAACAACGAAAGATTACAGATAGTGTCCTCTTTAACTTTATTGTTAATAATGTTACCCGCAATAAGTTGGGCTGGCCCATGGGGCGCGCTGGCTGTTGATCAAAATAAAGAGTTTATTTATGGGTGGTCTCATGACTATAGTTCTGATAGTGCTGCTAAGAAGCGCGCTTTAGCCGAATGTAAAAAAAGAGGTGGAGAATGCTCTATAGTTTTGGTCTATACAGGTCCTGGCTGTGGAGCTTACAGAACAACCCCGGCTAACCAGGGTAATGCATATGGCTGGGGAGTTCATAAAGAGAAGAGCCAAGCTTTGTCGCTAGCCATGGCAAACTGTCAGAAAAGAGCTGGCGCAAAGGCCACTTGTACCAATCATGTCTGGAGTTGCAACGAGAAGACCGAAGATGCATTCCGGGTTGCCTACATTTCAGATGACACTGGTACGCAAGATAATCTTGCAGAAACCATAGATCAAATTGATACCCTACTCTTGGCTACAGCTACTAATGTACGTTACGAACTAAATACAAATGAAGGCCTTACTAAATATCGCGAAAGCTCTCGTATAAAATATGCTGGTGATGGAAAAGTAAGTATCAGTAAAAAATCTAACTATAATAAATCTGCTGCTCCACCTGTGAAATTCCGCAAGCCTATTGATATTAGAAAAGCCGATGCAAATGCAGTAAGAGTTGCGACACTTAGGATAAATACCAACAAGAAGAGCAAGGAGTATTCTGCATCGACTACAGGAAGAGAGATTTTCTATGTTTTTGGCTTTTTCGGGCAGTGGAATAGTGTAAAAGTCTATGATGAGAAAAATGCTAACCGTTTAGCAGAGTTAACAAAAAAGGCAATTAACATAGCAAAAAGCCAGTAGTCGCCTCTTTTTCTACACGCACCAGACCAGGGAAAGCGTCTGGTGCGTTGGCCTAAATATCTCTTGTATGTCATATGCACTCATTTAGATAAATGAATTGTAGATCTCAGAATCACCAGCTGAGCAACCGACAACAAGATGACCTCGAATGTCAACTATCAGAAATTAGTTTCTGATGATACGCCACAGCTGTCAAACATAGCCCAGGTTTCTACATATTATTTAATCCTGGCTGTTTTTTTGCGTCATCCATTTTGCAATGGTAACAAACATATCACCAGGCTTGATCGGCTTGGAGATTTGATCGTTCATGCCAATAGCCAGCACCTTTTCGCGATGCCCCTTCATGGCATTCCCTGTCAGCGCAATAACGGGCAGGTCCTTTAAGCGCTCCTGCGCACGTATTTTTTGGGTGGCCTCATAACCATCCATTACCGGCATCTGGCAATCCATCAAAACTAAATCAAAATCCTGGTTGGCTAATAACTCCAGCGCCTCTTTTCCATTGGAGGCTGTTTCAACAGCAATATCCTCCATGAGAAACAGTTCCTGCATGAACTCCTGATTGAGATCATTATCTTCAACCAGGAGTATTTGGGCACCACGTAAAGTAGCAATCGCTCTATCGGTGTCATTTTCATTGCCAGTGCCTGAGATTTCAGTTTGCGGAAGATCTTCTTGTTGCTTGTTAAAACGAGCTGTAAAGTGAAAGGTACTACCTACATCTTGTTCACTCTCCACCCAGATTCTACCGCCCATTATCTGGACAATATTCTTGGAGATAACCAAACCAAGGCCAGTACCACCATACTCACGGGTGGTAGAACTATCGGCTTGGCTAAAGGCCTGAAACAGCTTTTTCAACTGTTCCTGAGACATGCCGATACCGGTATCCTGAACTGAAAAATGCAGCACAGCTTCGCGCTCACCCTCTTCTTGCGAGATGATTTTCAATGACACCGTATCACCCGCATTACAAAACTTTACCGCATTATCTCCCAGGTTGGTCAATACCTGGCTCAGACGCAGTGGATCACCAATAAGTCCTCTGGGAATATCATGATCGATTTGAACCAAAAGCCGAACCCCTTTTTCTTCCGCTTTTAATTTGATCAGGTTAACCATATTGCCAATGACTTCCTGCAGTTGGAAATCAACATCTTCCATCTCCAATCTGCCGGCTTCGATCTTAGAAAGGTCGAGGATGTCATTGAGGATGCCCAGCAGATTCTCAGCAGAATTATGCGCCTTTTCAATATAGTTTTTTTGCCGGTCATCTAATTCTGATTGCAACGCAAGGTGGGTCATGCCGATAATGCCATTCATGGGCGTGCGAATTTCATGTGACATGTTGGCAAGAAACGAACTCTTGGCCTGACTACCGGCTTCTGCCGCTTCCTTGGCCTGCATCAGTTCCGTGGTACGCAGTTCAACCTGGTGCTCAAGATCATTTTTGTGCTCCTCAAGTGCCTGTTGGACTTTGTCCCTTTCCACCACCTCGGCCTTAAGCTGCTGATTCAGTTGTTCGGCACTCTGATTCTGGCTGCTTAGGCTTTCCACCAGCGCCTCATTCTTGAAACGTAGGCGCAGGCTATCCAGCAGCATATGGTGGAAACTATTTGCTGAACGCAGAGCAGATAAAAAGTAAATCCCTATACCAAGGGCCAGCAGAGCACTGTTCATCTGCTGCTCGGCAAGCAGCAGATAGATCACCGTCAACATGACCGGGATAGTATACAGATACAGGGCGAGTGGAGATGCCACCAACACTGGCACCCCCAATGCACCAATTGCAATCACAAACAGCAGGACCACCATGTCCAACCAACTATTATGCCCATAACCGATAATAACGAACCATACCCAACACAGGCTGATGATGGCGGTTATTGCCATGTAACGCCGCCTCCAAATCAGAGACTGCAACGCTTTTGGGTCAGACTTCCACCGCGCGATAAGTAGTAACCTAATGATTGCCGCAGCAATGATGGTAGTCAACCAACTGAAATTGGATACATTCGGAACCAGGCCATACATGATGGCGCTGAGCATGCTTGAGGCAACTATTATGATATAACTGGACACCCTGCCGTTTTCAAATAGAAGGCTGGTTCGCTCAATACTAACGTCCTGTTCTACATAATCACTCAACATTCTCGACCTCTGGTATATCAGCTGATATTGACTGCCTAACCATGCACGGTGTTCTCTCTTCACGATTGAATCACAATAATTCAGCATCTTACTTTTATCAACAATAGACAATTAACATTGAGATGTCTCATCTCAGCCCATTAAACAGCAGCAACTTCCTGGTTTATTACAGCCATTTTACCCGGCAACTCATAAAGAATTTTTTTGGTAGCCCATCCCAGATATTTGAGCCATATTCTAATGAACGCGCACAACCCGCACACTCAAATACACTCCATGTGCGTTCCACTGTAACAGTCAGGTATACTGGCCTTAGAATTACAGCTTGTGATTTGGCTCAAATTTTACCCACCATATGAATACGATACCCATGCATAATGATAAATTCATGTCGGCCTTCCGGGGAAGCTTCACTTCCACCCTACGCTGGCATCAGTTGGATGCGCTCTGGGAAATACTGGCCACAAAGGCGGATGACGACTGGTTCATCTACGCCATAGGGGAGTCTCCCCCTGAACAACCCGTTAGCGCCACTGATCTGCGGCGTTTTCTGGATGAGATGTCGCTCTTCCTGCGCCGCGAGCATGACGAGGAGTACTGCGGAATTGTCTATGCCGACGATCTGCAACAACCATCCTTGATCAAGATCTATGATCCACACAATCTGGGTGTGTCATGCGGCTTTAGCGACAACCCGCCACTGCCGGGCTGGGTAGTGAGCAGGCTTCAACCCTGTGATCTGCCATCGACCAGGGTAGTGCCAAACAACCGACGGCGCTGGTGGCGAAGGCTGTTTGGCTAGCGTCGAACGGCCAAACCGGATACTCAGCTGGCCACAACCACCCGATCGCGCCCCTGCTCCTTGGCCAGATACATGGCCTGATCCGCGGCATAAATAAAACCAGAGATAGCAGATTCTTCATCCCACTGGCTGATTCCGATACTAGCCGTGATTGAGAGCACTTCCCCCCTTGAGGTATGAACAAGATTTGTACGAATCATCTCCAGCAGGCGTTCGGCCAGCTCTTGTGCACTCTCCAGATCGGTATCGGGCAGGGCCAGACAGAACTCCTCTCCCCCGTAACGACCTACAATGTCACTTTTACGTGCCATATCACCAATGCAATTTGCCGTTGCCACCAGGACCTCATCTCCAGCACCGTGGCCATAGGTATCATTAAGCCGTTTAAAATGATCCAGATCTAGCATTATTAGTGAAAAGGGAGAGTGCAGACGTTTGGTGCGATGCATCTCTTCATCCAATCTTTCAATGAAGGCACGATGATTATACAGACTGGTCAGACCATCACGTTGCGACCGCTCTTCAAAATAGTTCTTTAATTGCACAATCTCGGCTATCTGCTTATCAATAATCGTCTGGAGCTTGTTGGCAGCCAGGCGCAGGCTGATAAAGAGCAGCGTCTCAATGATAATGAAACCGAAAACAGCAATAATAAGATTGAGCCTGAATTGCTGCTCATGAAGTTCAACCTCAGAACTGATATCAGTCAATACCATTACTGCCCCCACACTGCCATTGTGGCCAGCACTACGCTTCATTGCACGATAGTCGTATAGTGGAATGCGGGTGATGGCATAGTCCCTACCATTGAACCAGGTACGAAAGGTTGAGAGCCCATCTTGAGATCCGGAGAAGGCGCTACAGTTTCTAACAATATTGATAGATATTGGCGATGAGGCAGCTTCTATATAACAGGGCGCATCTGGGGATAGACGCCTCAGCTTGCTGTTGATGAATTGCGGCCACATGGTTGATTTTACATGCTCTTCATTTAGCAGCACCAGGCTCTCAACTTGGGATTTACTCTTCAGTTTTTTGAGGACGGTCTTGAATGAGGTTCCCACCTCCAACACACCGACAATCACCTCCCTTCCAACCTCAGCATCATGGGCTATTATGGGTACCGTACCACGAAGACCAGAGTAGACTCTGCCGGTTTCAAATCCAGTATTCGACGCCATCTCATCGTAGGTATCAACAATAATATGGCGGATATCATCCATCCGGTCACCAAATTTATCGGGCCGGTGAACCCTTAGAAAACTGAGTGAACCAGGCCCAAGGTGGAAGTGAAGTTGGCGAATATCAAATTGCTCCATTAACAGATTCCAACCGGGAGACACCTGCTCATAGAGTTGTTCACGAACAGTGGCAGAGTCTTTGCCACCCACCCCACCACCCTCGGCTTCGACGGCCTTTTTCCCCTTCAGAAACAGCTGCTGTACCTTCCGGTCATTACCGACAAAACTGGCCAGCTGCAGCATATTTTCGTAGACCAGAGACATGGTTAAGCTAAAGGAGTTTTGGATGGTCTGGCTTTGCTTCTCCAGACTCTCATGCAGGGAGCGCTCTGATGCATAGTGGTTAATTACCACAAACATTACATCACTGAACAGTATCAGCAACGAAAGCAACAGAAAGATCTTTTTATTCCTATTTGGCATATTGTATTTGTGGTGAATTCAACCGTCTGACGCAACCCCGTTGCCAGGCAACGTTTTGACTATCTGATATTTATTCACTTTTTGCGCTATTTGATCCCTGGTTGCCCGGTCATTCCCACATATCACCAAGAGCTCATCCTCTCGTCAACGTTCACATAAATCGCAATATCAACATCACATAGTTAATCGGCCTATCCATATAAATCTTGAGGTTGATAATAGATGGATATCAGAACACAAGCTGCGGTAAGACCCAGAACCTGATCATCGCCCTTCCAAAAAAAACCGCCCGAGGGCGGTCTTGATTGATTTTACAGAAATACCCTAAGGTAGGTCTCAGAACGGGATATCATCATCAAACCCGCCATCCTGAGTCGGTGCCGGGGCAGCAGCAGGTGCGGACTGCTGCTGTTGCGCTGGACGGTTGCCCTCAAAGGCAGCACTGCCACCACCGCGACTGTCCAGCATCTGCATCTGGTCTGCCACGATCTCGGTTGTATAACGGTCCTGGCCGTCTTTATCCTGCCACTTGCGGGTCTGGAGCTTGCCCTCGATGTAGACCTTGGAGCCCTTCTTCAGGTACTCACCAACAATCTCAGCCAAACGCCGGAAGAATACCACCCGGTGCCATTCGGTCTTCTCCTGGGTTTCGCCAGTATTCTTGTCTTTCCAGGATTCACTGGTTGCAATGGTGGCATTGGCCACGGCATTGCCATTGGGCATGTACCGCACCTCTGGATCCTGCCCCAGATTTCCGATCAAAATTACCTTGTTTACGCCTCGACTGGCCATAATCTCTCCTCTCCTCCTAAAGTATTACCATTCTGTCCGTGAATAGTATTCAAATGAGCGTCAATACTACTCGTTGCCTTGGGAAAATGCATCCAGCAGGTCAAAGTCCACCAGGCTCTTATCCACCTTCAGGTAGGCAATGCCATCTGCGGCAACCACAACGGCCTCTGCCACTCCGGTAATCTTGCCCATCTCCTGCTGCAGTTCCCAGGCCTGGGCCTCATCTATGGGTCCAACATTCAGCATATGGTTGGCAAGATTGCCCGGTTGCTGCATGCCAAATGCCACCGCCAGCCAGACCACCGCCGCCACCGCTCCAAACAGGAACACCCCACCCAGACCTAACTGACCATGCATCCATCCCCCAGCAACACCTCCTACGAAGGCACCGGCAAACTGGGATGTGGAATAGATCCCCATAGCCGTACCCTTGCTGGCGGCCGGGGCCACCTTGGAGACGATGGAGGGGAGGGTGGCCTCCAACAGATTGAAGGCAATAAAAAACAGCAACAGGGAAAGAACCAGTCCAGTGGTAGCCCCATGCCACATATAGAGCCCGAACTGAGCCAGGGCCAGTGCCAGTACCGCCCCCAGAAATACCTGCTTCATCTTACCGCGCTTTTCCGCCACTACGATAAACGGAACCATAAGCACCACTGACAACAGCAGCACCGGCAGATAGATCATCCAATGGCTGCTACTCTCCATACCGATCATATCCCTGAGCACCAGGGGAACCACCAGAAAGATGGAGGTGATGATCAGGTGCAGCACAAATATACCCAGATCCAGACGCAGCAGATTTACGTTGGATAGAACACGCCCAAACTGCTCAGGTATGGTCTCAGCATCACGATGTACCTGGCTGGTCTCAGGTGTGGGCACCAGAAACAGCACTATACCTACTCCAGCCAGTGCCAGTATTGCGGTAAGCCAGAAGATCCCCTGTACCCCAATCAGGCCGTTCAGCACTGGGCCCAGCACCATGGCCAGGGCAAAGGCAGCACCAATGCTCATGCCGATTACCGCCATCACCTTGGTACGGTGCTGCTCCCGACTCAAATCTGCCGCCAGCGCCATTACTGCAGCGGCAATGGCGCCACTCCCCTGCAGGGCACGCCCCAGGATCACACCCCAGATAGTATCGGCCATGGCCGCAACCACGCTGCCGATGGCAAATATGAGCAAACCTCCCAGGATCACTGGCTTGCGACCTATATAGTCCGAAAGCATGCCAAAGGGGATCTGTAACAGGGCCTGGGTCAGACCATAGACACCGATTGCCAGCCCTACCAGCATGGGTGTAACCCCTTCCAGATGTTCGGCGTAGAGGGCAAACACGGGAAGGATCAGAAACAGGCCCAGCATGCGTAGGGCATAGATACCAGCGAGGGAAAATGCGGCCCGGGACTCCTGGTGATTCATACCCTGTTGTTTCTTATCTGCCTGCTCTACCATTTACGCTTACTGCCATTTCCTGAATCACACTTGTTTCAGTGGATACTGATAAGGGATCTCTGACTAACCGGGAGTCAAGTAGCGCATAGAGGCACCACTAAGATGAGATTATTTAGAGGCGCAATATTAACAGATTTCAGGCAACAACCGATACCGACAAACAGGCCAATATTACCCTACTGACTCCATAGCGCTAACCACCTACCCAGAGGGTCATATCAATCATCCACGGTGGAGAGGTAGGCAAAGATATCCTTGAGATCAGAATCCTTCACCTCATCCAGCAGCTCCTGCTCCGGCTCATCCTCTTCATGGATACGTATGCGCTTACGCAGTTTTTCCACCTGGCGCCATAGATATTGGGTGTACTGGCCAGCCAACATAGGGGTATCCTTTTTGTGACTGCCCCAGCCCTGTTTACCATGGCAACTGGCGCACTCCTCACCATACAGCCCCCGCCCCCGCTCTACGTCACCCTCTGCCAGGGGAATCTGCATCAACCGCTTGGATTCCAGCAGCCGGGCATAGGCATCGAAATCCGGGGCGGTCTCATCCGCCGGCGGGAGTCTGGTCTTGAGCTTGATTCCAGCCAGATAGATGGATACATCCCGAATATCATCCTCTGGCATCTGACGATCGTCTACATACTCGATCATGGCCATATTGGGGCGCTTGCGGTCACGAAACAGGTGCAGCTGCTTGACCATAAACTCCGCCGGTTGCGCCGCCAGACGCGGATATTCGCCCTCATTCCCACCCTGCCCATACTCGCCATGGCACCCGGCACACACCTCGTTTATCTCCTCCCCATTATCCGGATCGTACTCACGTCCATGGATGGGCTGCCACAACAGTAACAATAACAGCGGCACACGCCACATAAATATTCGTTTGATAGAGTGCATACCCCCCCCCAGGGAACAGATATCTATCTGCTAAAGACCGCAAAAACGGTTAATTGTGCCGTAAACATATGGAGAAATCGACCAGATGATTGATCAGGTATTTCTGATCTGGTCTGAGAGAGAGTAAAAATACGGGAGCAGGTAGATTATTTCTCAGTTGATTGGCTAATAAATACCTGTCATGTCAATTTCAATCCTTTCTTTTGATAGGTTAGCGCTATTTTAGGGCCATAACGACCTTGAGAAACATGGGTACATACACACAAAAACAAACCTTTCCGATAGAAGTGACCTAGCCCGTGTTGTAGCATAAGGTCACTTCATTATTGATGAGAGGGTTATAGACAACCATCGGGGTGCAGTGAGTAAGAAATATCTCAACTACTACCTTGATGAGTATACATTCCGCTTTGATAACAGATCATCAACATCCAGAGGACTGTTGTTTGTACTGATTTATATCACATGCTGTGGTTATGCATCCGACCTGACATAAAAAAACCGGAAATCATGCGCACAAGAGATAACCAACTTCCAGCTATTAGCATCGAATCATTGATAAGCTAAGCGAGTCTTTGATCTCGTGATGCGTTTTGGGACATCCCAGTCCCCAAAACGCACTCGATCTTCGACAACCTGTTATTGCCCCGGTCGTCCCGGTCACTGGCACTGCGCGACAACCTCGCAAGCTCGTTGCCGCTCC
>JAAGZL010000687.1 GCA_024206335.1 Gammaproteobacteria bacterium | reverse complement strand
AACTCCACCATGGCCGAGCTGGGCGTAGACATAATAACCAGTGACCGCTTCAAAGCTCAGGTCATTGGCGCTGCTGATGATGATTGCATCACTGTGATTGCCATCAGCGCCAAGTCCACCATGGCCGAGCTGGGCGTAGGCACGATTACCAGTGCCCGCTTCAAAGTTCAGGTCATAGGCGCTGCTGATGGTGATTGCACCAGTGTGATCGCCAACAGCGTCAACTCCACCATGGCCGAGCTGGGCGTAGGCATAACCAGCGCCCGCTTCAAAGTTCAGGTCATAGGCGCTGCTGATGGTGATTGCACCAGTGTGATCGCCAACAGCATTATAGCCACCATGGCCGAGCTGGGCGTAGGCATAACTAGTGCCCGCTTTAAAGTTCAGGTCATAGGCGCTGCTGATAGTGATTGCACCAGTGTGATCGCCATCAGCGTCAGCTCCACCATGGCCGAGCTGGGCGTAGGTATAACTACCAGTGCCCGCTTCAAAGTTCAGGTCATTGGCGCTGCTGATGGTGATTGCTCCTCCGTGACTGCCATCAGCATAAGCGCCACCATGGCCGAGCTGGGCGTAGGCGTAATCACCATCACCCGCAGTAAAGTTCAGATCCTTTCCGGCTGTT